>JANLPS010000535.1:0-10566 GCA_031367385.1 Archangium sp.
CCGGCTGCAAGCGAATCAACTGCCGCCAGACGAGCGTCGCCTCGATGTTGCCCGCGAACAGCATCGGTTCTTTGTCTTTCGAGTCGGCCTCGTCGATCATCAGACCCTCGATGCGGTACTTGAGGGGTATGATCGACAACCCCACAGACTTGAAATCGCCCTTGTACCCGGGCATCGAGTTGAGCTCTTTGCGAGTGAAATACGTCGCGAGGGGGTTGATCAGCAGCGGTACCGCGAGCAGCAGCACGACCACAAACACGAGCAGCCAGAACCACACCCGTTTGTAGATCGGCTTCTTGGTGCCCCCCCTTTTCGCGACCTTCTGCGCCTTCGCCGGCGGCGTCGCGTCTCGATAGGCTGCCTCGAGGCCATAGGGGTCACTCTGCGGTCGCAAGCTGTTCATGGCCGTCGCGCCTGGTTTTTTGGAGCCGCTCTCTGGCCCTTGCTCGGCAGCATCTTTCGCACCGCCACCTTGCCCGCTTCACTGATCGCGAAGGTGAGCACGGTCAGCCCAACGTGCCTTGCGACCTGGGCCAGCATCGAAGGTGGAGGTGGGCGCCGAGCGAAGGTGATCACCCGCTGACGCTTTCGGCGCGACATCACGAACGCGGTGATCGACCCCGCTGCGATCAACGCCCCTGCCACGATGGCCGCTGGCACGACGCCCGCCGCGATCAGCGTGCTCGGCTTGGTGAGGTGATGGCGTTTCTCATCGAGCGCATCGACGGCTTTGAGCAACCGCTCCCGGGCCTCTTTCGCGCGCTGCTCGAGCACCGCGGTGTCGACAGGCTTGGTGACATCGGGTTCTTCAATCGGCTGTTTGGTGGCCTGAGCTGGAATCGTCGAATCGGTTTTCATGCCACATGCTCCCGCAGTTGGTTGATGTCATTGACGAGGTGCTTGCGCGTTCGCGCCATCGGTTTCTTCGGCAGCAGCGAGTAGCCGACGCCCGCCGCGATCACGCCCACCACCAAGAAACCACCCGCCACAATCGCTGCGACCCCGGCGGTGCCCCCAAGCGCAAGCACCAGAGCCACGCCCAGCAGTGCGAACATCGAAACGACGCAACCCGCTGCGATGGCGAAGCCGATGCCCGCAGTCGCGGTCGCTTTGACCTCTTTGGAGAGCTCTTCTTTGGCCAACGCCACTTCGATGGCGATCAGCTCGCGCGCCTCGCGAAAGGCGGTCTCTACCAGCTCGACGGTGCTCGGAGCATTGAGCGGTTTGACCGCCTTCGTGTCGAGCGGCGACGAACGTGACGTCACCGCGTTCGAGGGCATCGACGCCGTGCCTGCAGTGACGGCCTGGGCTTCTTCGTGGGTCTTTTTCACGCCGGTCTCCTCGACGATGCTGTGAACGTTGAGCAATTTATTTTCGACTCGGCGGGCCACCCGATCGAGCAACACCCACTCTTCGAAGGGCAGCTCGGCTTGGGTCGTCTCGACGACGATCTCCTTGAGCCTCGTTTTGATGCTTGAGCCAATTTGATCAACCGACTCATGGCGATCGAGCACCTCCCACAGCCGCCCCAGCTCATCTTGAATGTCTTGCGCCTTCTCGTCGGCTACCAGGTAGGCGTCTCGCTCGAGCAGCGTTCGGTTGAGCATCGCCCGAACCTTCGCGACCAGCGTCTTCTCGCCTCGAATCAGCAAGTCGGCCGGGTAGAGGTAAAGCTCGATGCCCTTCGCGCGAATTCGGAGCGGGTTCGCAACCACCAGCGAGTCGACCGCGCCCCTCGCGAAGAACTGAATCACCTTGGTCGACAGCGCCATGCGGGTTGGCACCTTCGAGGCACGCGGCTCGATTCCGGCCATGACGCAGGCTTCACAGAGGTTTCGCAGCGCGTCGAGGTAGCGATCTTTCTTCGGCTGCACGTAGATGTGCTGCTCGTCCCACCGGCGAAACAGGGTGGCGATCTTCACCAGGGGCACGGTCACCAGCGTGATGATGAACGAGAGGGCGAAGCCCAGCGCGAGTGGGTACCCGTTGAGCACCGACACGAAGAAACTGTTCCGGCGCGCATCTGGGGAAACCACTCGGGTCAGAATGCCGACGATCACCGGGGCGAGCACGGCCATCGCGATCCAAATGACGCGCATCACCTGACTCGTGCCCAGGTCTTTGACCGGCACGAAGGCGATCACGAACGCTGCGGTCTTGGGTACGAAAGCGCCGACCACGAAGATGGGCCAGAACAGCGACATCACCAACGCGACCGAGATCAAGATCTGCTTCTGCGAAGAGAGCTTGCCGAAGAGGGCTGAGATCGACCACCCGAAGACTGCTTGGAGCAAGTCTCCGAGCTTTCTCGCAAGCGCACTGAAGAGTGTCGTCAAAATCGCCATGCCGAGCCGATGTGCAGTGCTTGTGCCACTGAAATCGGCGTCCCCCAGGCCCCGCGGTGTGGCGATCTTGTCGATGTCTCCCTCCCCTCGGAGACGGCCTGGCTTCTGCAGCAGGCGCCGCGCAGACCCTGGAGGGACCATGTCACCTCGAAACACGCTGATTGTTGCGCTCACCGTTCTCGCCGCCTGCGCCACTTCAACCGAGGTCAGCCGGGCCACGCCGCATCAAGCCAGTGCACATCGGAGTGCCCGAATCGCGCGACCTCGACGGAGGCTTGACCGTCGCCGAGCAGTCGCTGGCCCCGGACGACGTTGAGCTGCGTGAGACGATTCGCGACGCGCTGCTCGCCGACCCGTACCTCTCGACCACCGCGAAGAGCGTGAACATCGTCTCGAACGAGAAACACGTCACGCTGCGGGGCTTCGTGGCCTCTGAAACCGAGCGCAAGCGCGTCGCGGGCTACGCAGCCGAAATCGCGGGCGGCTCAGAGCAGGTCGACAACCTCCTGCAGGTACCCGCCGCACAATGAGGCATGTTTGCGGCGGGCAACTCCTCGAATTTTCGAGCGCTTTGGTGGGCCCGAGACTTGAACAGCGGCCCCCCCATGCAAACCACAACCAACTCCGATGCGAATGCCAAACAAGTCGAGAGCGACGCCAAGGGCGAACAGCTCGCGAGCAAAGACGAACGAACCCTGTTGCATGACTTGCTCAAAGAGTTTTCGACCCTGATGGTCGCGACCTACGACAAGACCGGCAAGCACCCCCGCCTCAACGCTCGCCCAATGCAAGTCGCGAAGCTCGAAGACGACTGCTCGTTGGTCTTCATCACCGCGAAGCCGTCAGAGAAAGTGACCGAGGCCCAGCACATCGACGGCAACGTCATCGGCCAGTCGATGATGCGGCAGGTCAGCCTGTACGGCACGTTCGAGATCTCGACCGATCGCGCCAAGATGGCCGAGGTCTGGTCGAAGGGCTTCGACGTCTGGTTTCCCGCAGGCAAAGAAGACCCGAACGCGTGCCTAATGACCTTCAAACCCCGCGACGCCGAGCTGTGGGACTCATCGGGCCTCAAGGGGTTGCGCTACCTCTTGGAGTCGGCCAAAGCCCTGCTCACCAAGACCACCCCGGAGTCGTCGTCGGACCAACACGCCAAGCTCAAGCTGAATCGGGCCTAATCGCCGGCAATCCGCCTCGAAATGAGGGCAAAAAGTCGCGCCGCGGGGCCTCATTTCGGGTCGCGCGGCGCTTTTTGTTCGTGGGGGCCAAACAGTTGGTGCCACCGATGAATATTGGTAGCACTCAGGCGTAGAATGTCGCCGAGGTCCCCCATGATTCGACGTTCCTTTCCACTCCTCGTCATTGCTCTGTTGGCGTCGACCCCGGCGTCGGCACGCTTCGGCAAATCGGGCGGCAGCGGCTCGAGCTCGTCTTCGTCTTCGAGCAGCGTGCATCGCGCCGCTCCGGTTGGCTCGGTGCCCCGCTCCTCCGGTACCAACTCCTCGTCGTACAACGCTGGCGGCTACTCGACAGGGTACGGGCCGGGCTTCGGCTACGGGTACAACCCGTGGCGCTACGGCTATTACAGCGGAGCGTTCGTGCCGATGTACGGCTACGGCTTCGGGTATTACGCGGCCTCTCCCTACGGGTACGGGTATCGCTCGCCGTATGGCTACGCGCCGGGCGTGGTCGACTCGGGCGTACGTCAAGAACCGTCGTCGCTCCGGGTCACGATCGGCCTCGAGGCCACCCCCTATGTGAGCTCGGAGCGCGGCGGCTTCGGCCTCGGCGGCGTCGCGATGTTCGAAGGCCAGCGGTGGGGCGTCAGCTTGCTCTTTCAAAACATCGCCGCGCCTTCGCAAGATGGGCTCAGCACGTTCGATCACATTCAACAATTCAATGCCCACGCGACCTTCGCGTTTCTGACCGGCAAGTACGGCCGCCTTCGCATCGAAGCGGGCGCTGATTCACTGTTCGCCTCGAACCTGGTCGTGCTCGCGCCGACTGCCGGTCTCTCGGGCTCGCTCTGGGTCGGCGGCCCCGTCGCCCTCGAGGCCAGCGTGATGGTGACCCCCTGGCCCATTCGTCAGCTCGATATGCGTGGCGGCATCGTGGTCGGCCTGGGCCCCATCGGCTTGCGGGCCGGGTGGCGTACGCAGGTGCTCGATGATCAAGGCCTCGTCGACGGCATCGTCAACCACGACACGTTCATGGGGCCCTACGCCGGTGTCAGCGTCGTGTTCTGAAACGGGTGTGGTAGCAGACCTTCATGGTCGCTCCCCGGCTGGTGTTGCTGCGCCCCCGTAACGCTGAGAACCTCGGGGCCATCGCTCGCGCGATGAAGAACTTCGGGCTCACCGATTGGGTCGTAGTCTCTCCCAACCCGCTCTTGCTCGAGGCGCCGGGCCTCAACAGGTTGGCCGTGAAAGCCGGAGACCTCCTCGAATCGGTGCGTCGCGTCGATTCACTCGAAGAGGCCGTCGCCGACTGCTCGTGGGTCGTCGGCACCACCATGCGCCGCATCGACGGCAGGCGGCGGCTCACCCCTCGCGAGCTCTCGGGCCTGGTCAACGAGCGCAATGACGCGCGCTGGGCCCTGGTCTTCGGTGATGAACGCAGTGGGCTCGACAATGATGACTTGAGGCAATGTCATGATCTGTCCTTCATCGCCTCGAACGACGATCAGCCCTCCCTGAACCTCGCGCAGGCCGTGATGGTCTACGCGTACGAGCTGTCGAGCAGTGAGCGCAGCACGAGCGTGCCTCCGGCGCCCTCGGCGGCCAGCGATGGTGACCTGCGACAGGTGCGTCAGTCGATGGAGCTCGCCCTGGCCAGCATCGGGTTTCTGAGCAAGGGCGGCGACGAACGGCATGCCCTCGACGACTTGCACGCCACCCTCGCGCGCTCGCGCCTCTCGAAGAAAGAAGCAACCCTGTGGACAGCGGTGATGCGCGTGGTGTCGAAGCGAGGCAAGATGTAACGACTGTGTTCCGTTTTTGTGTGGTCGCTGCTGTGGCCGCTTTTTTCTGTGGCTGCACCTGCCAAACGCTCCCTGCGGTCGATGGGGGTGTGGGCGGCGGCGGCGATGGCGGCGGCGGTGGCCTCGTCGACGCCGGAGCCGTGGCCGACGCTGGGCTCACCCGCTGCGACTACGACGTGACCGCGTTCGTCACCGGCGCCACCGGTACGGCCCACCTCAAGCGCATCGAAAGCACCACCGAATTCGTGGGAGGCCCCACCGCCCAAGCCCGCATCGGCGACTACCGCTTCGACAATGAGAAAATTCGACTGGTCGTGCAGGGGCTGGGGCGCGCGTTCGGGCCGCAACCCTACGGAGGCACCATTCTCGACGCCGATCTGGTGCGGCCCGACGGCGGCCCAGGTGAAGACGAGTTCGGTGAGCTGGGCCTGCTCTACAACTTCGGCCGCACCGTCAAACCCGAGCGCTTCGACATCATCGCCGACGGCTCCGACGGCGGAGCGGCCATTCTCGCGGTGACCGGCTTCGACTCCGCCAACGACTATCTGTCGATTCGCAACAAGCTCGCCGAGTCACTCGGGCGCCCCACCCTCGCCGACCCGTACGTCTCGGTGCCCCTCAAGGTGACCAACTACTTCGTGCTCAACCCCGGCGAGCAACGGCTGCGCTTCGTCAGCGCGCTGTGCAACCTCAGCCAAACCCAAACCGTCGAGCTCGCCGTCGGAGACCTCACCGACCCCGGCTACACGCTTGAGTATTTCAACTCGTTCTCTTGCACCAAGGGCTTCGGCTTCGGAGGCGTGTGCTTCGGGCTCGATCGCATGAGCTGGTTCGGCTACCAGGGCACCCATGTCGCGTACGGGTACGCCCCCTATGCGCCGGGGCAACCGACCGTGCCCGAGCCGCAGAACGCCGTACTGACCGTCGCGGGCATCACCGGCACCATTCTCGGCGCCAACGGTATCAGCGGCCTCGTCGCGTGGATCAACCCCGCCCCCCAGCCCCGCGAAGGCGAGCTGCGGTTGTCACCGTTTCAAATTGGCGTCGTGGCCCGAGATTTCTGGGTCGCCGACACCCTCGGCAGCATCTCGAGCTTGGTCGAGACCAGCCGCGCCAAGGCCCTCAGCTCGGCGCTCGGCACCATCGGCGGCACGGTGCGGAGCGGCGGCACACCGCTCGCCGGAGCGCGCGTCACTCTCGAGGGCGCCAATGACGGGCGGCAGGTGTTCACCACCGATGCGGCGGGGCACTGGTCTGGCACCCTCGCCGCCCAGACCTACCTGGTGTCGGCCTGGGCGCCGGGGCGTCTGCCCACGACGAAGAAATCACTGCAGGTGCTCGAATCGGCTCCGGTTTCGGCCGACTTCGACCTGGTCGACCCGAGGCACCTCACCGTGAACGCCCGCGAGACGAATGGAGGCCCCCTGCCGGCGAAGGTCACGGTGCTCTGCCTCAATGGCCCCTGCGCGGTCACCAATCGAAGCCTTGTGCTCTATGCCGACGTGCCGAAAGACCCTCGCCCCGACAACGTGGCGCTCATCGGGCACCTCGGAGCCAGCGGCACCGCCACCTTCGACCTGCCGCCTGACCAGTACCTGGTGCTCGTCTCGCATGGCCCGGAGTTTTCGATGTACCCCAACACCTACCCAATCGACCCCGGCGTCGCGCTCGATGTGCGCACCGCCGACGCGACCATCAACGCGGTGCTCGCCCACGTCGTCGATACCACCGGGTGGGTGAGCACCGACTTGCACGTGCACGCGGTGAACAGCCCCGACAGCATCGTCGACAACGCCAGCCGGGTGCTCTCGTTCGCAGCCGAAGGCGTCGATGTCATCGTCAGCACCGACCACGACTTCGTCACCGACTACGCCCCGGTCATCGCACAGGCCGGCTTGAGCCAGTCAATCGGCTCGGTCATCGGCGAAGAAGTCAGCCCAATGGAGTTCGGCCACTACAACCTCTTTCCCGTCGTGCCCGACGCGACTGCGCTCAACGGTGGAGCCATTGACTGGGCAGGGGGCGAGGGCCCGACGTTGGCGCTCCCTGAGCTCTTCGCCACGGCACGCGCGCGCGGAGCGACCACCATCGCGTTCAACCACCCGCGGGGCACGTTGGGAGGCCTCAACGCCTTGAAGGTCGACACCGACACCTTCGCCACCCAAACCGAACCCGAGAGCCTTCGAATGGCGCCGCAACCGGGCGCGACTTTGGCCGACACCAAGCTGATGTCGAGCGACTTCAATTCGCTCGAGCTGCTCAGCCCGAGTGACGACGGGCTGTCGGGCGAGTCGTCGTCGGCCCACGCCCGGTTCAATGACTGGTTCACGCTCTTGTCGCGCGGGGTGTTGGTGGCTGGCACTGGCGTCTCCGATACCCATGTCCGTGGCCTCGCGACCGGCTGGCGCACGTGGGTCGAGGTGGGGGTCGACGCTCCGAGCCTGGTCACCGGCCCGCTGTTGAGCGCGCGCCTCAACGCGATGCGAGCGCTGGCGTCGAACGGCATCTTCATGCAGGTGCGCGCCTATCGCGTCGACGGCAGCGGAGCGATGGTCACCGCGCCCGTCGGCATCGGTGGCACGCTCGGCCCCGATTCACGCGAGCTCGGTGTGCAGGTCGAGGTGCAGGTGCCGACCTACCTCGACGTCACCCGCGTCGAGCTGTACATGCACCAGCCCGAAGACGACACCAGCTGCCCCTTGAGCCCATCGTCTCCTCGCCTGGCGACGACGCGGGTCGCGTGCGGAGGCCAGGGCAATTCGAACTGGCCCTCGAGCGGCATCACGGCGACGCAGAACGTGACCCTCGGCCCGGGCGACTTGCAGACCGCTGCCAGCGAGGCGGGCATCACCTACCGGAGGTACCGAAAGACCGTGACCTTTCGGCTCCCCGCGCCGACGACTGACAATTGGGTAGTGGCGATGGCCTATGGCTCGAAGAGCCTGGCCCCGAACCTCTACCCGCCGCCGGGGTTGAACGGAGGCGTGAGGGCGACCGCGCCGTTCGCCGTGAGCAACCCGATCTTGATCGATGCCGACGGTAACGGGTACGACCAGGCGCCGTTTCGACCCCTGGTGCCGCCGCATGCGCCGCCGCAGATGCGGGTGTCGGTGCCCCAGGCGCCCGTGTCGACCGACCCGTCAGCGATCTACCAGCGCTGGGGCGAGCAGTTCGGGCACGACTAAACGTTACGGAACAGTGCCTTTCACCACGGCCATGTCGTCGCCGGGGTGAACCTCGAACTCGAGCGGGGCCGAAGCGTTGCCATCGAACTTGAAGACCACTTTGTGCTTACCGACCGACAAATCGAGCGGCTGTGAGCGCGCGATCGGCGTCTTTCGCCCGGTCGATTTGCCATCGACCCAGACGTCGGCGCCCATCGGGTTCGAAGCGAACGCGGCTTTGCCCGTGTTCCCGCCCTTGGGCGCGGGTGACGCGTCGGGTTCTTTCTTCGGCGCGGGCTCCTTCTTGGCGACCACGGCCTCCGGCTCTTTCTTGGGCGGTGGCTCCTTCTTCGCGGCCACGACCTCGGGCTCTTTCTTCGGCGGAGGCTCTTTCTTCGGCTCGGGCCTGACGGCCACCTTCTCAGGAGCGAGCGTCACCGGCAGCGTGACTTCGGCGAGCTTGTTCTTGTTGTCTTTCGCGAAGTCGATCGTCAGCTGTTGAAACCCTGCCTTCTTCGCGATCGCGAACCCCGGCTTCTCGAAGCTGATGTCGGTCACCCTCACCGCGGGCGTCTTGCCGATGACCCGGTCGCGGTAGACGATTTCGATGCCCTCTTGCTCTGAGGTGATGACCGCGGTGAACGTCGTCGGCGACGCGCTCGTCGGGGTCGCCTTGGGCTCGGTCTTCGCGTCTAGGCCCTTCGCGACGGGCTCGGTGCCTTTCGCAGACTCAGGCGTCTTCGCGGTTTCGGTCTTGGGCACCTCACCGCCTTTGACCGGAGCCTCGGGGGTCTTCGCCGAGGCGGGCGTCTCGGGCTTGCCGGTGGCGGGGTCGACCTTGGTCTTCGGGTCGGCCATCGCCGTCTTGACGTCGGGCTTGCCCTTGCCCGGGTCAGGCTTCGGTGCCTCGGCCACGGGTTCGGGCTCTTCAGCCTCGGGGCCGGTCTCTTTCTTGATGAGCTCGACCTTGACGAACTTGTTGGTGTCGCCGACCTTGAGCGAAACCATCATCGTCGCGGGCTTGTAGGCCTTGTTGGTCGGTTTGATCTCGATTTTGTGATCGCCCACCGCCAGCGGTATCGGTTTGGTTGGGCTCTTCACCGCGTTGCCATCGACGACGACCGTGAAGGCCTCGTTCTGCGGCTTTGCGTTGATCACGATGGTCGGCATGCCGCCGCCGTTCATCTTCAAGACCGCCATGCCAATGACGACGATCACCACCACCGCGAGGGCGACGATGGCGACCATCAGACCCTTGCGGGTGCCGTCACCGGTCGGTTTGGCCTTCTTCGCGGGGGCTCGCTTTTTCGCGGCTGGCAGCGGGCGGCGTTGGCCAGTCGGCTTCGAGACTTCTTCGTCGGCTTCAGATTCTTGGCTCTGGGCGGGCTCGGGCGCTTCGTCTTCAGCTTCGAATTCGCCGCTGTTGAGGGCCTCGGGCTCTGCGTCTTCGGGCTGGTGCTCCTGATACTGGCCCGACGACACGTGCACCCCGGGCGGCAGCTCATCGACACCGCCGTCGTAGACCCGGGTCTCGGTGCGCTTGATGTCGAGCGGCAGCGACCCTATCGACGTCGCCCCATTGGGAGCGCCATTGCCGATGACGATGCGAGGGCCGCGGCTGTTCGACTTGCTGCGCGGCATGATCGTGTCGCTGGTGCCGTCGTCTTCTTGCAGTGATCGCGAGGGTATCGGCCGCGACTGCGGAGGCGGGCTGGGCCTCGACGGAGCCGGGCGAAAGCCGGTCATCTCGATCGGCCGCAGGTCACTGCCAGTGTCGTTCTTCGCCTTCTCGTTCAAGAGCGACGCTGAGACGCCTGGCGTGCGGCCTGGCAGCAGCGTGTTGTCGAGCTCCGGAGGCAGCGACGCCACGTGCTTGACCTGGGGCGGCAAGGTCGAATCGAGCTTGTCATGCGTCGTCGCCGTGCCCGCATTCGCAGACTTGGGGGTCGCCGGTCGCAGCTTCGGCTGGGGCTGGTCTTCGTTCTTCACCGGCTTCAAGCCGATCGCCGTCTTGAGCTCTTCGGCCTTCAGGTCGCTCGAGACCATGATCGTGCGATCGGCCGAGCGGTCCATCTGG
>JANLPS010000050.1:0-9032 GCA_031367385.1 Archangium sp.
GGGTGGTCTTTCGAGATTGCCCCGATTGGCGTATGACGCCCCGCGTAAGAGCTCGCTCTTCGGGACCACACCATGCTCGACGTCACCTCGCTCAACGCCATTCGGTTCGACCTCACCAGCGACGACCCGTCATTTCACATCGAGCGCACCGGCTCCGCGCGCTTCGTGCTCTCGGGCGAGGTGAGCAGCGACCCGACCAGCGACGTGAACGTCGAGATACCCGACGATGAATTCGAGGTGGTGTTGGCGCAGAAGAGCCGGCCCAAGCACGCGGTGGTGGCCATCGAGCGCGCCTTGCCTCGCGACGTGATGATGACGCACCACGAGACGGCGGCCGGCATCGAAGTGCTGCTGCAAGAGCTCGTCATCCCCGCGGCGAAGGCGCCCCGGCTGCGCATCTTTTCGACTGACCTGCTGCAGCGCGTGAAGCAGCTCGCCGAGAACAAGATCGAGCTCATCGGCGCCTCGGGCGCGGCCGCGCACTTGACGATTCTGTGCGAGTCGAAGCGCGTGACCATCGCGTTGCCAGCGGCGTCGGCAGCCTCGGTCACCGCAGCGCGCATCGCCGCGAGCATGCCGCAGGGCTACCGGGCGCTGGTCAGTGGCAACACCGTCAGCGTGTGGAAAGACGCCGACTTTTTCTCGATGGTCGCCTAAGAGCCTGCTTGAAGCCGTTACGTGCGGCGGGCCGACTGTGGCGAATTCGCAGACGCTGCCGGCTCGAGGCGCAGATCAGGCACCGGGCCGAACTCAATGAACGCCGGGCTCTTCGGAGCGCCCCGGGCCTTGTTTCGCAGCGTGATCAGCAGCCCGGTGATTGAGCTGAGCAGCATCAGGCTGTTGGTCACCACGAAGACCCAGTCTTTCTGCAGCACGCTGTAGATGCAGAAGCCCAGGGAGGCCGTGGTTTGCCCGAAGAAGAGCCACTTCGAGACGCCCTGGCTCGAGCCCGAAGACCAATGTTTCCACACCTGGTTGCCGATGGTGAGCAGCAGAATCAGCGAGCTCCCCCAGCCGATGGCTGACGTCATGCGCGAGGCGGCTGCACCGCGTGTGCCCCCGCTCGCCGGTTCATTTGGGCGGGTGAAGGCCGGGCGCCCCGCGACGCCGTGGTTAGGTTGCGACCCCGATGGTGTCTCCCCTGTTTCGATATGTCGCGCTCGGTGACTCCACGGGAGTCGGCGTCGGCGCGGGTCAAGATGGCGGTTACCCCGAGCGCCTCTACCGACGGCTCAAAGCCGCACAGGTGCCCGTTGGCATTCTCAACCTGGCCCAGAGCGGCGCCAAGACGTCTGACCTGTTGGCCCGCCAGGTCGCCAAAGCCGTCGCTGCCAAGCCCGCGCTCATCACCCTGGGCATCGGCTCGAACGATTTGTGGCGAATGGTGCCGACCGAGACCTTCGCCGAAAACCTGTCGCAGATCGCCGCCCAGCTCGAGCAGAGCGGCGCCCGCGTGGTCGTCAGCACGCTCGTCGACCTGACCCTCGCGCCCATCGCGGCGATTGTGCAGGGCATGTTGGGCGTGCCGTTGTCACTGGTGGGGAGCCGCATTCGAGACTTCAACCAGCACCTCTTGGCCTTGGCGGCACGGCCCGGCTTCGAGGTGGTCGATCTCTACGCGCTCACCCATCAAGAAAAACACCGCGTCAGCGAGATGTTTTCCGCCGACGGGTTTCACCCTTCTTCGCTGGGGTACGACACCTGGGCCCAGACGCTCTGGCCACGGGTCGAAGCCGTCGCCAAAGCCTGGCACCCCTAAGCCGCACTTAGGCGGCGCGTGATTTCATCGACGGCTTCGGCGAGACCGCCTCGATCTTCGCCATCAGCTCGTCGACGCTCAGCTCCATGTACTCCTCGAAGCTGGCTTTCATCTGCTCGCAGAGCTCGGCGGTCACGTCTTCGTCCATCTTCTTGTCGACCTTGGTGAAGAGGTCTTCTTCTTCTTCTTCGACGTGGTGCTCGATGAGCTCCCTGAGCGTGGTCAGGCGCGGCTGAAACGCCTCGTCTGAGCCCTCGGTCTCCTCGATGCGGCTCATGGTGAAGCGGGCGGTAGCGTGCTCTTCGTAGGCCTCCAAGATGAGGTCTTCGTCGAGCTCTCGCACGGCCGGGTAAAACAGCTCTTCTTCGATGAGCATGTGCGCCAGCAGCGACTTGATGATCTTCTCGGAGGTCGCTTTGGCCTTCGACTTTTGCTTCTCAGCCGCTTTGAAGAGCGCGCTCACTTCGGCGTGTTGTTTCTTGAGCAGGGTGGTCGATTTCATGGTCGCTCCAATGAGAGAAAGGATGCTGCCGGCCCCCTCTTCAAGCTGTGCGCCAAGCTCTCACGCGCGAGGTTTCAACGAGTTACGCATGCGCCCGGTGAGGCGACCCTGCGCAAAGAGCAGAAACCTCAGCGGGCGAACGGGTTTACGGTGGGGTGCCCCCAATGCCCAAAGCCCTCGTGCTGATGCTGTGCCTGTGCGCCTGCGGCCGAACCGAGGTCGTGCTCCCGGTCGAGGTCATCTGCGGCAACGGCGCCCTCGACCCCGGTGAAGCCTGCGACGACGGCAACAGCGACGCGACCGATGCCTGCCTGCCCAGCTGCGAGCGCGCCCGCTGCGGCGATGGCCAGGTGCACAAGAACGTCGAGCTCTGCGACGACGGAGCCCCCACCGAGACCTGCACCGCCCAGTGCACGGTCAAGAGCTGCGGCGATGCGATCGTTCAGAGCCCTGAGCGCTGCGACGATGGCAACACCGATGACACCGATGCCTGCCTCCACACCTGCGTCAGCGCCTTCTGCGGAGACGGCCTGGTGCACAAGAGCGTCGAGGCCTGCGACGACGCCAACGCCGACAACACCGATGACTGCCTGCAGACCTGCCAACTGCCCCGATGTGGAGACGGCTTCGTCTGGCGGGGGCACGAGGTGTGCGATGACGGCAACGCTGACGCGACCGATGCCTGCCTGCCCAACTGCGTGGCGGCGCGCTGCGGCGATGGGTTTTTGCAGCGAGGGGTCGAGCAGTGCGAAGACGGCAACGTCGACAGCTCTGACGACTGCGTGAGCTGCCAGCGCGCGATCTGCGGCGACGGCTTCGTGCACGTGGGTTTCGAGAAGTGCGATGACGGCAACGCCTCGAACCTCGACGGGTGTGTGCAGGGCTGCGTGCTCGCGCGCTGTGGCGATGGCTTCACCCAGCAAGGTGTCGAGGGCTGCGACGACGCGAACGGAGTCGACGACGATCACTGCGACAATGCCTGCAAGCTGCCGGTCTGCGGTGATGGCAAGCGCGCCGGCGATGAGGCGTGCGACTTGGGCAAGGCCAACGGCGACACGCCGGCCTTCGTCATCACCCAACCCTCGGGCACCCGAATCGGCACCGACGCGCTGGTGCGCGGGCAGACCGTTCAAGAGTTTTACGCCTACAGCTCGGCGAGCTCGCACACCGGCCTCGAGCAAGTCGGCGAGAGCCGCATCTACCTCTTCGCGAACTCGCGAACCGGCCGGCTCTCGCTGGTGCTCACCCACGGCATCGACTTCGACTCGAGCCACCTCGCCCAACCCTCGTCGACCGTGGAGATGGACGTCGCGGGCCTGCCCCCCGGCGTTGGCGTCGACGTCGCCGACGACTCGCCGTCAGAATTTTTCTTGGGGCCCATGGGCACCGCCTCTGGCCGGTGGAGCTTCGATCGCAACAGCGACGGTGGCGCGCTGGGTCCACTCCCCTTCCCCGGGAATTGGAAGATCACGGTCACCCCGCGATTCACCGCGGGCATCACCACCTGGGGCTGGGTCAAAGATGACGGCACCCGCATCGCGCTCGACATGACCCAGCCGATCACCATCGAGGCGCAGAGCAAGGCCTCACAGTGCCGCGTCAACTGCACCGTGCCTCGCTGCGGAGACGGCGTGTTCGACGCCGGCGAGGTCTGTGATGACGGCAACACCCTCGACGGCGACGGGTGCTCGAGCGACTGCCGCCGGCTTCGCTAGAAAATGTAAAAAGCGCAGAAGTTGATGCGGTTGTTGTTCGCCACCACATCGTCGTTGCCACGGTCAATCGTGCGCGCGTACTCGAGCCCGAGGCGCACCGAGGGCAAGACGTCGGCGAAGATCGTGCCTGAGAAATAATCGAGGGTCTTTCGGGTGCGGGGCCCGCCGTAGCTCGCCGTGCTGGGCGACCAGGTGTGCGAGTAGATCGCGGCGAGCCACACTTTGCCTTCAGCGAAGGGCAGGTAGTACTGCAGGTTCGCGTGCCACGTCGTCCACTGAATCAGGTGGAGCTCACCGGCTTGGTCGTATGTCGCCACTCCGTTGTCGATGCTCTGCGCGTAGACGGGCGCAGGCGTGGCGCCGGTGGGGTTCGGCAGCGCGGGCATCGTGACGCCTCCGTTCAGACCCGAGTACATGTCTGCGGTGCCCTTGCCCCACGCGAACTCGCCGACGAGGGTGAGGGCCCCGGCCCGTGACTGCGCGGTCGCGGGCAGAATCGGCAGCATCAGGTCGGCGGCGAAGCCTCCACCCAAGGCGCTGTTCGCGACCATCGGCGCGGCCGAGAACTCGGGCAACCGCACCGAACGCACATCACCCGAGACGCTCAACGACGCCGGCTGAAGGCTCGACCCGGTCGCGCCCGTGGTGGTGAACCCAGTCCACTTGTTGAGCAGGAGCCGAATCGCGGCCTGACCGTCGGGCAACCCAGAGTCTCGCTCGACCGGGCGAACCGCTCCGACCACCAGCTCGACGTTGACGGGGTCGCTTCGCAGCATGCGGCTGAGCCGAATCTGCGGCATGCGGGCGAACAGCTGCCCGGGCACGCCCTGAATCTCGAGGCCGTTGGGGTGCGCAGCCGGTTGCCCACCGAAGATCGCCCAGTATTGACCGATCAACACGTCGAGGTAGGGCGTCTCGACCTTGAGGTAGAGGTGGCGGGCCCGCAACGACGGGTTGGTGATGAAGCTCGCCTCGGTCGTAAAATAGGGCTGACCGGTGCCGACCGGCGGTTGGTTGCCCAAAAAGTCGAACTCCATCACCGCGCTGGCACGCATGTCGTGCCACTCCGGCGCCTTGAGGCGCAGCCCAAAGCGCGAGTGCCTTGCACTGAGCTGAAACCGGTCATGGGTGCCGGCGTAGGTGCCCGGGCGGGCCACCAAGCCATTGCCCATCTGATCGGTGAAGCTCTGCGTGGTGTCGTAGATCGCGTTGGCCTGTACGAAACCATAGAGGGTCAATGCGAACTTGCTGACCGCGAAGGTGTTGCCTTCGCCTGCCTTGGTGCCGAGCGTGTTGCTCAGGTCTTCGACCAGGCTCTTGTACTCGGCTTTCGACAGGCGCCCATGCTCGAGCATCTCGTCGGGAGTCGTCAGGGCAACTGAAGGCGGGGTCTGCGCGAGCAGCGCGAACAGGATTGTGGAGAGCACGGGCGCGGTCTCAGCACCCGGTCACAGACAGATCGAGGAAAAACGCTTCAATCTTTTCCGTAGCGCGCTGGGTCAGCAGGCCCCACAGAGACCTTGGCGATCTCGGTGCCCCGGCTCGCCACCAGATCGAAGGGCCCCCACTTGGGCGAATAGAGCGTCTTGCCGGTCGGGCTTTTGATGGTGCACTCGGTGAAGCCGTAAACCAGCTTCGCGTGGCCGGCTCGGCTGACCCGCTGCAGGGTGCCTTGCAGGGTGACCCCCGAGGCGAAGACCAGGGGCTCGCCCCGGCGCAGCGCCTTCACGTCGGCTTCGGTCAAGTCAGCGGTGGCCCGCCCGTCGGCCAGCAGACCAATCGGCGTCGAGTAGCCCTGCCGGTGGTAGTCGGTGCCGTGCCCGCTGAGCTGCCGGCCATTGCGTGAGAGCTGGGTCGGGCCCGCGAACTTGAGAAAGAAGGGCTCACCCGCGTCGGTGCTGAGCACCTCGGTGAGCTTGCCGCTGATCTGCGTGCCGATGCTGCCCAGCGTGACGGTATGCACCTCGTCGAGGCCCTTGATCGCACTCAGCCTGGCCAGCGATTCGCCGGGCAGCGTACGAGTGCCCTCGAAGGTCGACCCGGTTTTCGAGAGCGTGCGGAGGCTGAGGAGCTTGACCATGGCGGGTGCTTATCGCACTGGCTTTGCCTCGTTGACCAGGGCCCCCAAGCGGGTGAGCGCGGTCTCTAAGGTCGCTAAACCAGGGCCAAAACTGAACCTGACGTACTGCCGAAAGCGAGAGCCGCGGGTGCTGCGACGCTTGCCGGGGTTCACGTCGAAGAACTCGCCCGGCACGGTGATGACCTTCTTGGTGAGCGCCGCCCGAAAGAAGCCCATGCCGTCGTTCAAGGGGGCAGGCAGATTCGCGACATTGCCCCACACGTAGAAGGTGCCGTCGGGCACCCGGTCGATGCGCACGCCCAGGGCGGTGAGGCCTTCGATCATCCGTTCTCGCTTGATGCGAAAGGCGGCGTGCAGGGCGTTGGTCTCGCGCTCGACGAACGACGCTTCGAGCAGGGGCACCGCGGCGCGCTGAATCGGCTTGCCGCCGCCCCCATCGAGAAAGCTGCCGGCCGAGGCGACCGCGTCGATGACGCTGCGGGGCCCCACCGTCCACGTCACGCGCCAGCCGGGGTAGCGCCAGTTCTTGGTCAGCCCATCGAAGAGCACGATCGGGTCGCGGTTGACGTCTTTGACGTAACGGGCCGCGCTCTCGACCGGCAAGGCGCCGGGTGGCGTGTTCCACAAGTAGTGCGAGTAGAACTCGTCGATCAACATCGTGCAGTCGAGCTCGCGGGCCGCAGCGACCCAGCGCTCGAGCTCTTCGCCCTGCATCGCTTTGCCGGTCGGGTTGCAGGGGTTCGAGAACAGCATCGCTGACAGGCCGCGGCCGGTGATTTCACGGCGCAGGTCGTCGGCGCTGAACTCGTAGCCGCGCTCGCCCTCGAGCAGAATCGGTATCGGCGTGAAGGCCTTGAAGATGTCGAGCAGCTCTTCGTAGGCGGTGTAGTCGGGCAGAAAGTGCCCCAGGTTGATGTGCCCCAGCGCGGCGGCGGCGCGGGTGAGCGAGGCGCGACCTCCACCCGAGATGCTGACGTTCTCGGCGGTGTACTGCGAGGGCAGACCCTTTCGATAGAGCCGGTTGTAGAGCGCGGCGATGGCCTCTCGCAGCTCGGTCAGGCCGGCCACGGGGGCGTACTCTTGGTCGTCGACGTCGATGGCGATGCTGCTGACCCGCTCGGGAGCCCCCGGCAACGCCCCGGTCTCGGGTTGCCCCTGACCTAAGTTGCACCAGTCGGGGTTTCGGGCGGTGAACCCGAGCTTGGCCGCCTCGGTGGTGACGTAGATGACGCCCGTACGGGGCACGCTTCGAAAGGCCGTGATGTGCTCTTCGCTCAGAACTGCCTCCAGCGCTGCTTGGGTAAAGTTCAACTTGAGCTTCTCGACCCCATCGACCACCACTACAGGGATGTCGTACCGGTACTGCGTGAACCACTCGGGGCGGTCGTAAATATCGTGCTCGATGAGCTCGAACGCTCGTTTTTGGCGAGCCAATGTCAGCCATTCTTTCGCGCTCTCACACAGCGAGCACGACGGCTTCATGTAGACCTCGACGCGCATTTCGATTCTGCTGCGACCCATGAGTGGTTTATCGGGCGACTTCGGCACCATGCCGCTCAAGGACCTGGCCGTCTACCTTTGGAACCGCCAGGCGACCGGCACGCTCACGCTCGAACGCGAAGGCACCAAGAAGCAGGTCACGCTCGAGGCCGGCTACGTCACCAACGCCTACTCGAACCTGCCGCGCGAATACTTGGGTCAGTTCTTGATCAACCTGGGTCACATCTCAGAAGAGCAGTTCAACCGCGCGTTCGAGACGCAAAAAGAGACCAAGGTCTTCTTGGGCCGCATCTTGGTGATGATCGGCCTGGTGAGCGACGCGGTGGTCAACACCGTGCTCGCGCTCAAGTTTCGGGAGACCCTGCTCGAGGCCTTCGACTGGCCCGAAGCCGCGACCTTCGTGTTCGAGAAGACCATCGAGAAGCAGTCAGAGAACCTCAACGTGAAGGTGTCGCTCATCGACATTCACAAAGAGAGCGACTTTCGCGCCCAGGCCTGGGAGCAATTTCGCTCGGCGTTTCCCAGCGTGAATTGCACGCTCGAGCTGGTGCGCGCGAACCTCGAAGACGTGCCCAAGCCCGGCAGCATCGACGCCAAGATTCTGCAGGGGGTCGAAGCCGGTCAGACGCTCGAAGAGCTCGCCTTGGGGCTGCACGCCACCGACTACTTTTTGTACCAGCGGCTGTACGCCATGCACACGCTCGGGGCGATCGTGGTGCACCCGCCCGAGCCCAAAGCCAAGGCCGGCATCGACATCGACGTCGACCTGGGCTTGGGAGACAGCCCGTCGCCCGAGCAGATCTTGGCCAACGCGCGGGCCTTCTTCGCGCAGAGCAACTACCGCGACTCGTGGTCGCTGGCGAAGCGATCGCATTCGGCGGTCGCCACGATTGAAACGACGTTGTTGCTCAAGCAAATCGAGGCCTCGTGGTTGCCGCAATTGCGCGCCGACCTGCTGAGCAAACGAAAGGTACCGGCGGCGATCATCGCGCCTGACAAGCTCAAGGCCTTGCCGCTGGCGGCGCCTGAGCGCTACCTGCTCTCGCGGGTCGACGGCAAGCGCGAGATTGACGCGATCATTCGAGTCGCGCCGCTGCGAGAGTTCGAGGCGCTCACCTTCTTCGACCGCTTCATCTCTCAGGGTTGGATCAAGCTGAGCTGAGAAAAAGGGGACAGGCTGGTTTAAGTCACTGCGCCCCCGTAGCCCTCAGACTTAAACCAGCCTGTCCCCTTTTTCTCTTAGCCGCCGGCTGACGTGTAGTGCCCGATGGCCCGCGACCAGGTGAAGCGCGCGGCGACCGCGAAGAGCACCGTGCCGACCACCACGCTGAGCACCGTCGTCGCGGCCAGCCGGCCCAGCATCGCCTCAGCGGGGAACGTGGTCATCACCGCGAGTGGAATGATGAAGGTGAACACCACCCGAATCGCGCCGCTGAAGACCGAGACGGGCCAGCGCGCGGCGTCGAAGATGGCGCC
>JANLPS010000059.1:0-7459 GCA_031367385.1 Archangium sp.
CCTCTCGGCCTTGATCGGCCGCGGGCGCCTACTTCACTCTCAACGACTCAAGAAAACGGTAGTCGCTGAACGCTTACGGCGTACCAAGTGAAAGACTTCGACGTGGCCAACGCCCAGACCGGTACCCAGGTCGAGGTGCGCGTGCAAGGCCAGCAGCTGCGCTACGGCAGTCTCTCGGGCAAGCACGCCGAAGAGACCGTCAGCGACCCGGTCGTGGTGGGCCCAACCCTCTTCGGCTTCATCGCCGCCCATTGGGATTCACTGGTCGCGGGCCACCCGCTCGCGGTGCGCTTCGTGGTGACCGACAGCCAGACCACCTATGGCTTCACCCTTCGGCACCTCGAGACGCGCGCGACCGAAACCGAATTCGTGATGGAGGGCGCCGGGTTGGTCTCGCTCGGGGTGAAGCCTCAGCACTTCGTCTTCGACTCGGCGAAGCGTCGCATCATTCGCTACACCGGGCGCGTGCCTCCTCGGCGTGACACCGGGGGCTCACTCCAAGACCTCGATGCCCGCGTCGAGTACACCCACTTCGCCGAGTACCGTTAGCGCTCCTCAGCTCGAAACACCCGGTGCGTCGGGGCCTGCACGGTGCGCATCGAGCCGAGCAGCGAGCCCACCGCCCAGTTCATCGGCGGCGTGCGGTGCTTGACCCAGATCCACGAGTCGGTCGGAGTCGCTCCGAGCCTGGCCTTCGGCTCTTCAGCGGTGCGGCCCATCGACAGTGAGCCGACGCGCCATGCGATGCCTTGCTCGATCATCGAGACCAGCAACCGCAAGTACATCGGTGCCTCGACGGTGCGATCGAACCCCAGGTAATACCCGACGCACGAATCGTGATTTTTCAGCGCGACCGCGAAGCCATCGAGCCGGCCCTCGCGTTCGAGGCCGATGATTTCACAGCCCGAGCCGAGGCGATTCTTGAGCTCGACGAAGAAGCGCCCCGAGAGGCGAATCGGGCGAACGTCGGCGTTGGCCCAGACTTCTCCGTAGAGGTGATCGATTCGCGCCTCAGCCGCGGCGACCTCGCTGCTCGACAGGGCCCGGCACACGTACCCCGCGGCCTCGACCTCTCGCAGCGTGCGCTTGACCGAGTTGCGAGCCTTCGCGTTGAGCGAGCTCAAATAGGCCTCGAAGGTGGGCCATTTCTCTCCGAGCACCAACCGCATGTCCGCTCCCGCGGGGGCTCGCTCGTAGCCTGAGTGCCTCAGCTGCGAATCGGGCGCATACGAGCCCACGTCTTTGAGCAGCGTCACGTTCACCCGCCCCCGTGACTTCTCGAACCGCCGCAGGCCATCGAGCACCCGGGCCAGCTCGGGCCAGACCTCGGCGGCCGAGACGTCAGGGGCCAACGCAACGCCCGTGTGACCCCAGCCGGCGAGCGTGCCCAACACCAGGGTGCGCTCTTCGACGAACTGCGCGACGCCGTGCAGCGGAGCCGTCTTGGCGACTCCGGTGCGGCCCTCGAAGCGAATCAACTGCATCGCCACGGCCGCGATTGGCTTCGCCCCCCGGTACAGCACCGCATAGCGCGGAGACACGTTGCTCGGAGCAGCGGCCTCCATCGCCTCGAGATACGGCCGCTGCATGAACACATCGGCGCTCGCGACCAGCGAGTCCCAATCAGTGACGTTCAGAGCGGCGATGCGTTCAGCGTGCGCGACGAACAAAGAGTCGATGTGGGGCATAGGCATGCGGCCCTCAACCCGCGACGCATGCCGTCATTTCATTCAAAGAACCTGCGCAGATCGATGCGCACGCTCACAGCTCGTCTTCACGTTTCTTCAACAACTTCACGTCGTCTTTCGTGAGCTCGATTCGCTCGAACAAGTCGGGGCGGCGTACGCGAGTCAGCGTCAGCGAGTGCCACCGGCGCCAGCGTTCGATGCGCGCGTGATCTCCACTCTGCAGCACCTCGGGCACGGCCGCCCCGCGAAACTCGACCGGCCTGGTGTAGTGCGGGTGCTCGAGCAGCCCCGACTCGAAGCTCTCGGTCACCGCCGAGTCTGCATTGCCGAGCACTCCGGGCACCAGGCGAGCGACGGAGTCGAACACGACCAACGCGCCAAGCTCACCGCCGGTCAACACGAAGTCACCGAGTGACAGCTCTTCGTCGATGACCGACATCGCCCGCTCGTCGACGCCTTCGTAGCGCCCGCACACCAGAATCACCGAGCCCAGGTCACGCAGCGCGCGCGCCTTGGCCTGAGAGAACGTCGGCCCCCGCGGGCTGAGCAAGATGACTCGCGCTGCCGGCAGCCGCAGCCGGGCCGCTTCAACAGCCGCGACCATCGGCTCGACCTTCATCACCATGCCCGCGCCGCCACCGTACGGTGTGTCGTCGGTCACCCGATGCTTGCCCGGCGCGAAGTCGCGAATGTCGGTAATCGTCAGCGCGATGTGCCCACGCTCGAGCGCCTTGCCCAAGATCGACTCGCTCGCATACCCCTGAATCATTCGGGGGAAGAGCGTGAGAATCTCAGCCGAGAACATGCGAGCTCACTCCGTGAATTCGAGCGGTATGACCGTCGCGACCTTGGCGACCAGGTCGACCTTCGGCACGAACTCTTCGGCGAAGGGCACCATCATCTCGGCGCCGGCTTCGTCGACGATCACCAGGTTCGGCACCGGCCCCGAGTTCCAGATCTCCGTGATCTTGCCCAGGGTTTTGCCGTCGGGCGTGCGCGCCTCGAGGCCGATCAAGTCGCCTTGAAAATACTCGCCCTTCTCAGGCGTCTCGAGGTCGTCACGAAACACGCTCACTGTCGAGCCGACCAACGCCTCGGCCTCTTCGCGGCGGTGCACCTTCTCGAAGCCCACGCGCAGATCTTTGTTCTGCTGGCCGACGTCTTTGATCGCCATCTCGAGCTCAGACCCGTCTTTGCGGCGAACCCACAGCCGCTCGACTGTCATCAACACCTCGGAGGCCGGGTCGAAGGTCTTGACCACGACCTCTCCGTTCATGCCGTGGGCGCGGGCGATGTAGCCAACCTCGAGCTTGGCGCTCACGGCTGGGCCGCGGGCGCCGACGGTGCTGGGGCTGCGGCGTTTCGGCGATCATCAAGAATCTCGAGACGCGCCTTTTCGCCCTTCTTCTGGGCGGCGTGCTGCAACACGATTCGCAGCGCGTTGATCGTTCGACCGTCGCGGCCGATGACCTTGCCGACGTCATCGGGAGCGACCTTCAGCTCATACAGGTTGCCGCCCTCTGCAGGCGTCACCCGGAGCTCGACCGCATCGGGCTTATCGACCAAAGCCCGTGCGATGTACTCAACGAGGTTCTTCACCCGGCGCTTACGCCTTGGGAGCGGCAGCAGCGGTGCGAACGAGGCGGCGGTGCAGCCCGGCGACCGTCTCAGACGGCTGCGCCCCGACCGTCACCCAGTGCGACCAACGGGCGTCGTCGACTTCGAACTTCGGGGGGTCGAAATTCGGGTCGTACGAACCGATATTTTCGATGAAACGGCCATCACGCGGCATGCGCGAATCGGCGGCAACCACATGATAAAAGGGGCGCTTTTTGGCACCGGCGCGGGCAAGACGGAGGACTACGGACATGTCTGAGCTCCAAGACGAAAAGAGACGAGGTGGCCTTACCCTCCCAAGCCTCAGAAAGTCAAGTGACTGTCGGAGGTTAGCCTGGGAACGAGGGCTCCGGCACGTCGGTGCGCTTGTCGACATTGGCGAGCTGACCGCAAGCCGCCGCGATGTCTCGACCCCGATTTGCCCGAATGAAAGCCGCCACGTCGCCCGCGGTCAGAATCTGCCGAAAGGTCTCGGCGCGGGTGTCTCGGGTGGTCTCGAAGCCCAAGCCGGGGTTGGTGTTGTACTGAATCAAGTTCACCTTGCACGGCAGGTCTCGCAGCAGGGCCACCAGGCGGTGGGCATCGTCATCGGAGTCATTGACGCCCTCCATCAGCACGTACTCAAAGGTGATTCGGCGCCCGTAGCGGAGCGGAAATGAGCGGCAGGCCTCCATCAAGTCGGCGATCTTCCACCGTTTATTGACCGGCATGATGCGGTCGCGGGTCTCGTCATTCGAGGCATTGAGCGAAATCGCCAGCTTCACTTCGGTCTCTTGCCCGAAGCGGGTGATCATCGGCACCAGGCCCACGGTCGACACGGTGATGTGACGGGCTGAAAAATGCGGGCCCTCGTCGCTCTGCAAGATGCCCAGCGCGGCCTTCACGTTCTCGAAGTTGTGCAGGGGCTCGCCCATGCCCATGAACACCAGGTTGGTCAGCGGCCGCAGCATGGTCGACTGAAGCTCTTCGCGCAGCGCCCGATTGACCGCGTGTACCTGCCCCACGATCTCAGCCGCGGTGAGGTTTCGCAGCAGGCCGAGCGTCGCCGTGGCGCAGAACTTACAGCCCATCGCGCAGCCGACCTGGGTCGACACACAGAGCGTCTTTCGCTCGGGAGACGGCATGTACACCGACTCGATCAACCGCCCATCGTGCGTCTGCCAGCGGTACTTGATGGTGCCATCGACCGAGCGCTGCTCGAGGTCTTTCGAGAGCCCGCGCAACGACGCCAAGTGACCCAGCTTTTCACGCAGCGGCTTCGACAGGTCGGTCATCTCGTCGAAGCCGGTCGCTCCGCGCTGGTGTACCCACTTGTAGATCTGCTTGGCCCGAAACGGCTTCTCGCCGAGTGGGCCGGTGACGAACCCGGTCAGGGCTTCGAGGCTGAGGCTGGCGAGGTCGACGAGAGGGCTCACGGCAGAGACTCCATACGTCGACGCCCGGTGCGCCACAACCCGTCGTCTGGCGTTCTATTTCGCCGCCGCGGAGGGCGGGGGCGCATTCTTCACGTACTTGTCGAACCAGCGCACCATTTCGAAGATGAGCTGCTCGTTCGACTCCATCGCCGTGTACCAATGGGGCTCGTGCGGCAGCATCACCAATCGCGCCACCCCGCCGTTGCCGCGCACCGCCTCGTACAACTTCATCGCCTGCAGCGGCGTCGTGCCCGGGTTGGCGTCGTCTTGGCCGTGCACGATCAAGAGCGGCACCTTGATCTTGTCTGCGAAAAAGAACGGCGAGACCTTGAGATACACGTCTTGCGACTGCCACACGGTGCGTCGCTCGCTCTGAAAACCGAAGGGGGTCAGGGTCTTGTTGTACGAGCCGCTGGTCGCGATGCCCGCGCGAAAGAGCCCAGAATGCGCGACCAGGTTGACCGTCATCAAGGCGCCGTGGCTGTGACCGGTGACGCCGACCCGGTTGCGGTCGACCACGCCAATTTCAACGCCCTTGTCGATGGCGGCGCTCGCGTCGTCGACCAATTGTTCGAGGTACGTGTCGTACGCGCGCTTCGGGTCACCCACGACGGGGAAGGCGGTCAGGTCGAGAATCGCGTAGCCCGCCATCAGCAGCATTTTGTAGTTTCGCAGGCGGGTGAAGACCTGATCGGAGGCGCTGACTTGGCCGGCCGTCGAGGGGTCGGCGTAGTCGAGCGGGTAGGCGTACAGAATCGTCGGTACCCGCGTGCCTTCGACATAGTTCGGCGGAGTCAGCAGCGTGAACGACAGGTCGAGCCCGTCTTTGCGTTGGTACTTCACCAGGCGCTTCTTGATTGCGCGCACCTCAGGCGTCGGGTCGGGCACGTGCGTCACCGGCTTCGCGGCCGAGGCGTACACGGCCTCTCGTGGGCCGGCGTTGACCCTGTCTGCAATGGTTCGCACCCAGGCATTGGGAGGCTCGGTCGGCGACTGGTGCCAGGTCAAGAAGGCGTTCTCTTGCTGCGTGAGCGACAGCCCGCGCTCGTAGGCCAGCGCGTCGCTGCGAAAGAGCCGCTCGCCCGTCATCGCCTTCGGGTCGAAGCGATCGATGAAGGGGCGATTGCCGCTCGGAGACGCACCTTCTCCACGCAGGTAGATCGCGCCGGTCTTGTCTTGGGCGATCACCAGCTCTCCGGTTGGCAACACGCGCGCCATTGGTACGCCCGGGTGCGCGTAGAGCTCATCGCTGCTCATGTCCCACACCAGGCGGGGTTTGGTCTTTGGCTCATCGACGTTGAAGGCAAAGACCCGCACCCAATGCCGGTTTTCGTCGCGCTCGCTCAGCAGTGCGAACGAGCGCTGCTCACCCCAATCGAACCCCATGAAGCGCTGCTCGGTGCGCACCAACTCGGTCGGCGCCCCAGTGAAAGGCGCTTTGATCATCATCACCTTGTCGCGGGCTGGCACGCTCACGTTCCAATCGCCTTTGTCGAGCGCTTCGGCCCAGACCAGCGTGGCGGGCTCGAGCGCGCGCCAGTGCACGGCGCGGGCACCCGTTGGCACCCCGTGAATCGGTACGCGGTCTGCGACCGGCAGCTTGGCGACCGTGTAGAGCACCTTGCCACTTCGGTCCCACACCTCGATGTCATGCGCGAAATTATCAGCGGTGGTGACGTACGAAAACGGCTTGCGAATGGTCGAGACGAGCAGGTGCTTGCCGCCACCCGCGGCATCGACGTGGCTGTACAGACCGGGCGCGCCAACCATCGTTGCAGCCCCACTCGCGGCGTCGATGAGCGCCAGCTGCGAGCGCCCGTAGTATTCGAAGAGCGCCTCGTCGTGCGAGTTGTTCAAGGTGTCGCGCAGCTCGTAGGTGCTGCTCTCTCCTTTTTGACCATTCGTCTCTTGAATGCCCGGCCCGGTGACCGCCTCGACCAACGCCGGAGGCGCCGCCGCATCAGCCGGCACCAGCTTCACCAACAGCGATTTCTGGTCCGCCATCCACTGAACGGTGTCGCCGAACATGGGGTTGAGCCGCAGCGCTCCAAGCCTGCGTGTGGCACCCGTCGACGCTTCAGCCACCCACAGCTCGACCGCGCTCGGGGTTGCGTTTTGAAAGACGAACCGTTTGCCGTCTGCAGCCCAATTCGGCCTGTCGACACACCCCTGCGGCGGCAACGCGACCTCGGTCTCACGGCTCGTGGCGACGTCGACCAACACGTAGCGTCGGGCACACGGCGCGATGCCATACCCACCCGGGGTGTCTCGCTTGCGGCGATTGGCCGGGTCGAGCCGAATGCCGGCGAGCTTCAGAAACGGCTTCGCGACTTGGTCGATCGACGGGTAATCGACTTGGGAGACGAGCAAGATCATATCGCGCGTCGGGCTCACCACCGGCTCTGGCGTCGACGGCGCGTGCAACAGGTCGAGCAGTTTCTGAGACGGCTGGTCGTACCCCTGTTTCGCGGTGGTCTCTGGAGCAGGTTGCGCTCGCGGCGTGCCGGCGAAGAGCAACGCTGAAACCGTCAGAGCCGCGAGGCAGTATTTCATAGGTAGATCGTGCTTCCTTTACATCGAGTTTGAAACTGTCAGTTGAGAAGCACGACCCCCGTTCAAACCGTACGTGCGGATTTCCCGCATACGGCTTTCCGGTGAGGTTTCGGATGCTCGCATTACTCGGCTCCCGGGTATTTGATTCGGCCCATGAGTTGGACGAGCCCGTGGTTTTCGAAGAAG
>JANLPS010000066.1:0-47813 GCA_031367385.1 Archangium sp.
GCAGCGAGCGGCGCATCGCCAGGGCGAGGCCTCCCATCAGCTGCATGTGCAGCTCTTCGCTCAGTGGGCTCTCGAACGCGTCGAAGCCCACCAACGCCAGCGCGAGGGGAAAACCGTAGCGCCGGGCCCGCTTCACCTCGACGAAGACGACCTCTTTGAAGTGCGCGAACGTATAAAAACTGGTGGTCGGGTCGAGAATGCCGTCGCCCGGGCGCTGCGGAGGCGTCGCCACTTTTCGGCCCTTCGCCGCCAGCTCAGCCAACCGCACCTTCAAATCATTCGGTGACACCGGCAACGGCAGCACCGCGTCGGCGAACGCGGCCTTGAAGCCCTTGCTCTGCGCGGCGAACACCAGCGCTCCAGGCGACTGGGTGCGCACTGCCTTGGCGAGCTTCGAGCCCAACCCCGTCGAAGGCCCCAGCACGACCAGCTGCTCTTTCTTGAGCAGCTCGACCTTGCGAGCGGCGCTGACCTTCAAGCCCGCCTTCTTCAGACCCGCGGCCAGGCTCTTCCACCGGGCGTCGTTGGGCTCGAGAATGGCGACTGTCGAAACTTTCATGGGTTGGTGCTCCGGGGTTGTTCGAAGCCCAGTCTACGTAAGGTTTCGCTGGCGACGAACTTCACGTGCGGTTCTGAGTCGTTTTTTGAGGCCTTGACGAGCGCCGCGATGGTGGCGGGGCCTCCCGATGAGCCCGCGAGCAACGCCGCGCAGGCCTCGCGCATCGCCGCCTCGGAGTCTTTCTCGAGGCAGGCCCTCGCCAGCCGCTCTGCACGGGGGGCATCGAGCTCGAAGAGCGCTCTGAAGGCCGCCGTCTTCACCTCGGGCCGTGGGTCGCCCGCAAGCTCGGTGACGCGAGGCAACTGCGCGCGCAACCGCACCGCTCGCGCACCCTCGAGCGCGGCGATCACCACCTGGGGCGCCGCGTCACTGAGCCCTGCTCGAATCAACGCCGCCCCGTTCAGGCCCGGGCGCAGAACGAATGACGAGCCGATCGCCGCCACCCGCAGGGCACTCTCACTCGAGGCCGCCGCTTCGCTGAGAACCGGCATCACCCGCTCGACTGGCGCGCACGCCGCGAAAGCGCCGACCCCCGCGGCCCGCACCGCGACCGGTTGCTGCCGACCGAGCGCCTTGACGGCCATCGCCTCGCACCCAAGCGCCTGTGACTCGCCCAGCACCTTCACCCACGTCGCGGCGGTTGGAGAATCAACTGCCGAGAGCCGCAGGTCTGCCGCCTCGGCGAGTGAGCGGCCTTCACCCGCGGCCAAAGCCCGTGCCGCGGTCAGGCGCAGCGTCGGGCTCAGCGTGGTGAGGGCCTCTTCAAGCTCGCTCTGACTCAGCGGCGCAATCGCTGCGAGCGCGTGCAGGGCCTCGAGCTGAACGCCCTCGTCTTTCGCGGCCAGGCGCGCACGATTGACGTCGCGGGTATGGGCGTACTCCGAGAGCAGCCGGTTGACGCTCTCGGTGTCTTGTTCGGTGGCTTCTCGCAGCAGTGCGAGGCCGGCGGGCACTCCGGTGGTCTCGTACTCGTCGACCAACAGGCGCGCAGGCACGTCGGCGTACTGCTTCGGCCGGGCCTTGAGCACGTCGAGCACGATGCGCGCGGCGCTGGTGTCGGTGGCGGCGGCCAGGTGGTGCAGGGCCTGGTGCCGTGCCCGGGCCTCGCGCGCGAACAGGTCGACCTGCGCGGCCTCGACGATCGTCGCCACCAGAGGCAGACACGCGGTGCGGGCCGCAGGGTCGCCCGTCGCCGCGAGAAACGAGCTCAGGCTCTGCTTGCGCTGCCCCGCGACGTGAAAGGCCGTGGTGCAGGCGCGCTCGCGTTGATCGCTCGACGCGATCAGCCCTGCCAGCCGTCTCTCAGCCGAAGGGCCTCCTGCGCGCGCAGCCAATTGCAGGCTGGCGAACCGAACCTCCCACGCGTCATCGAGCCACAGCGCAAGCAGCGGCCCCGGCAAGCGAAGCACCCACTGCGCCACGTCTTCGTCGAGCGGGCAGCGCTGGCAGACGCGGGCGTGCTGCTTGGGGTCGGTGACGTACTTCGCGCAGGCGCTGGTGCAGACCGCGCGCTCCCTCGGGTCGGGCGGGAGCGTCGCGAGCGTGAGCCAGAGAACGAGCGCGTTCATGAGCGCCTCAGCCCCGCCGACACGGCGCGAGACGTACGCGACACCTGGCCACACGGCAGCTCACCATGCTCCGAACGTAGGCCTCCGGTTTTCGCCTCGCAACGCTGGAGCAGCGGGCTTCAGCGCAGCACCGGCAGACGCGCGTGCTCTTTGGGTTCGGTGACGTACCTGGAGGAGACGCTGACGCAGACCTCTTTCTCCCTGCGGTCGGGCTCCCGAGCGAGCGCGAGCGCATGCATGAGGGCCTCAGCCCCCGCCGACACGGCGCGACACCTGGCCGCACGGCAGCTGACGACGCTCCGAACGGCGGCCTCCGGTTTTCGCCTCGCAGCGCTGGCAGACGCGCGCGTGCTCCTCGGGTTCGGTGACGTATTTGGAGCAGGCGCTCTTCAGACCTCGCGCTCCCTGCGGTCGGGCGTCGCGTGCGTGAGCCAGAGAACGAGCGCTTGTTTGAGGCCCTCAGCCCCGCCGACACGGCGAGACGCACGCTCCACCTTCGCGCACGGGCTCTGACGACGCTCCGAACGGAGGCCTTCGTTTTTCGCCTCGCAACACTGGAGCAACGTGCTCACGGGCAGCGCTGGCAGACCCGGGCGTGCTTGGGGTCGCCTCGCAACGCTGGCGCAACGCGCGAAAGCGCTTCACCCGGCCGGCGAAGGGTAAGTGAGTGTGCGCCTATTTCGCGGGTCCCTCGCCGATGACGTGCGTTCCCGGTCGACGCCAGCGAGCCGCCCAGAGCGACCAACACGCCGGCCAGGTGAGCCCAAATGGGGGAGCAACTCGATGCGCGTTGCTCCGGGTGATAGATGAGACGGGTGCGTGTGCAGGGTCTGTCGGTGCTGGCGATGGTGGGTGCGTGTGCGCTGGCCCATGGCGCCGGCCGCAACCGCGACCTCGAGGCGCTCAACGTGCTCGACGCCTTTTTCGACGGCTCGGCGGGGGTGAATCAGGTCGTCAACCGCATCACCTTTTACGGGGCTGAGCGGCTGGCGACCGACCTGATCTCCGACAAGCTGCGCCGCTCGGTCGACCCGGTTCGCCGCGGCGCGATGCTCGAGGTGCTCTCGCAGCTGGCCGTTTTCTCCGATGACGCCGAGCTCGTCTTGCTCCGCGCGCTCAACGATGAGCCCTTGGGCAACCGCATGGCCGCAGCCAAGGCGCTGGGCCGCATCAGGTCTCCCAAGGCCGCCGTGAAGCTCGAGCCGATGCTCGCCGACAAGGCCACCGGAGCGCGCCGCGAAGCCGCCCGCGCGCTGGGCAACATCGGCAAACCCAAGTCTGGCGCACCGCTCCTCGCGGCGGCGAAGATCGAAGAAGAGCCCGAGACCCGCGGCGTGATGCTGATGGCCGTCGGCAAAGCGGGAGACCCGAAGCAGGCCGCCGCCCTCGAGCCCTTTCTCGAGAACGACTCGGAGTCTGCACGCTTGGCCGCCGCTCAGGCGCTGTGCCTGCTCGGCTCTGCCAAGGGCCAGGCGTTCGCGAAGAAGGTGCTCAGCTCGTCAGATCGCCTCGAGCGGCTGCAGGGGGTGCGCTTGTTCGAGGGCACCACGCTCAAAGTCGCGTCGCCGTTGCTCACGCCGTCGCTCGAAGACGCAGACCATTCGGTGCGCGCTGCGGCGGCGCGCGTGTTGGCGCAGGCCGGTGATTCATCGAAGACCGATTGGCTGATCATTCAGAGCGCCAAGCTCGAGGGCCAACCGCAGCTGCAGCTGACCTACGAGAGCGAGATCGAAAAGCTGCGGGTCAGCCACGAGGCCCGCGCGGCGATTCTGCAGAAGGCGGGGTTGCCATGATGCTCGCGCTGGTGCTCAGCGTGGGGTGGGTGGGCCTGCCCGAGGCCGAGCGCGACGCGAAGGTGGCCGAGCTCCGTTCGCAGCCACTCTCGGAGCGAATCGTCGCCCTCAGTGAAGGGTTCTTGGGCACTCCGTACGTGCTCTCGCCCCTCGGCGAAGGCACCGGCAAAGACCCCGACCCGATGGTCAGCTACGAAGCGGTCGACTGCGTCACGTTGGTCGAAGAAGTGATGGCGATGTCGTTGGCCCCCGACGCGGCGCGCCGCCTCGAGTGGCTCGGCCGCATTCGCTACTCCGGTGACCCGGCCTGGGAGACCCGAAATCACATCATGGAGGCCCAGTGGCTGCCCAAGAACCTCGAGCGCGGCCTGCTGCGCAACGTCACCCGGGAGTACGGCGGCAAGAGCACCAAGACGGTGACCAAGGTGCTGACCGCGAAGACCTGGGCCGAGAAGAACGGAGTCGAGCTGGGGCTGCCGGCCGAGCTGCAGCCCCGGGGCACGTACTCGCTCGAGGTGGTGCCGGCCGACGCGGCGCTCAAGGCGCTGTCGAAGGCCCCCAGCGGGTTGGTGGTGGTGGTGGTGCGCGCTGATCGCCCCAAGGCGGTGACTCGCGTCTCGCATGTGGGGTTCTTGATTCAGACCCCCACCGGGCCGGTGCTGCGCCACGCCTCGCGCAGCTTCAAGCACGTGGCCGATGAGCCGTTGGCCCACTACCTGACCCGCAACTTAGACTTCGGCAAGTGGACCATCGAGGGCCTGGCGCTCTACGAGATTCGCGAGCCCACGGCGTCGAACTAAGAAAATCGATACAGCCTGCTACTCGGCTGTCTTGTTCTCGCTCGAGAGCGCCTCTTCTTCAGCGGCCAGCCCGTTGGCGACGCCGTCGCGCTCGATCGCCTCGAGCTCTTCTTTGATGACGTTGCTGGCAGCGGCGGCGACGTCGGTGGGCACGAAGATGTCCCAGAAGCCTCCGGTGGCGGCGGCGAACCCGTCGGTCGAGGCGGCCCCTCCGGCGCGGGCGAACGCGTCGTGGCCCGCTTCTGTGAGCACCTCCACCAGGCGCTCGGCGGTCAGCGGGTCAGCCACGGTGGTCGCGACGGCAAAGGTCTTGGAGGCCATGTGGTCAGCCTACCCCTTCAACGCGCACCTGCCGCTCTAGAATTGGCGCGAGTGCCATATTTGGCGTGATATGCCGTGACTCTGATGACGCGCCTCAAGTTTCTCGTCTTCGCGTTGCCCGCCTTGGCTCTGTTGGCCTACTTGGTTTACGTCTCGCCGGGCGTTGCTGCTCGAACAGCCGACCAAGCGGCCATCGGGTTGGCTGGTGCCCCTGCCGCGGTCGCGCTGCGTCTCGAGGAGCAGCGCTCCGATCTCCAGTCGGCGTTGATTCGGCTGGCGGCCTCGCCCGCGGCGCTGAACCCCGGCCCCAAGTCAGCCACCGGCAAGCTCGAAGCCCCGAACGCCGATCGCTTCGGAGCGGTTCGCACCGTTCTGCTCGACGGGTTGCCCGAGGCGCACAAGCCCACCATCGCGATCGCCCTCATCAATGAAGCAGGCTCGCTGTTCGCGCAAGGCAGCGGCGACCCCGGCCCCGCGCCCGAGGGCGTTGACGTGGCGGCGCTCGCTGCCGCGGCGCTCCCCGGAGGCGGTGGCACCATCGGCTCGCTCAACGGCGCGCCGACCTTGTTCTACGCTACGCCGTTGCTTATCTCTGATCGCAACGAGGTGAAGGTCGCGGGCTCGGTGCTGGTCGGGCTGCCGCTGATACCCGACGCGAAGGCGCTGGCCGAGGTGGTCGCGCGAGACTTGAAGCTCGAAGCCGTTGGCATCGCCAGCAGCGGGGCGATGTTGGGCGCCGCGGGCCCCCAAAAAGCGCTGGCCGACAAGGCGCTCAAGACGGTCAAGGCGAACGGCACCCAGGCGCTCGAGCAGAGCCCGGTTGAATCGCTGGGGCCGATCAAGTTGCCGATGATGCTGGCTTCTCCGATGGCGCTCGAGACGGGCATTCGCCGTGAGATCACCGGCACGCCGTACGAGGTCGTCGCCGTGGCCAGCTCGAGGGCGAGCGTCGAAGCGTTGGCCTCGTTTCAGTCGTACGCCATCTCGATTCTGATGGCGTTGTCACTGCTGTCGATTGCGGTGCTGGTGCTGCTGGGCAGTGGCGATGACGAGGGGGTGCGCATGAGCATGCCGCCGCCGTTGCCGATACCGCCGATCTCGCGGCCCACCGCCGAGCCGATTTCATCGCTCACCGCCGCGGCGCCGCCTGCCGAAGCCAGCCCCGACGACTTCGATTTTCCCTCGACCGGTTCGGGCCAGCTGGCCGCGATCAGCTCTGGCATTCAGCCGGCGATCAGCTCGGGCATTCAACCGGCGCTCAACCCCGCGTTAGGGGCTGACGACGAGAGCAGCGACCCGTTCGCGAAGCAGGCTCCGGCGCCGTCGGCTCCTCCGTACCCTCCGCAGAACAACGTGACGACCGCGCAGCAGCCGCTGTTCGTGCCTTCGGGGAGCTCTGCCTCGCAGCCGTTCTTCACGCCGCCTCCGCCGGTCTCGAGCAGCGCGCGAGCGCCGTCGACGATCAACCCGTTCGATGATTCTGAAGAGGCCGATCGCACCGTGGCGTACCCGATGGCGCGGGCCTCGAGCCCCAACGCCGCCCCCGTCGCGATGGACCCGTTCGCGCTGGCCTCGGCCCAGTCTTCAGACCACAACTACGACTCGAACAACGACAACGATTCGACGCGGGTCGCGGCGGTGCCCAAGGAGCTCATTCAGGCGGCGCGAGGTGGCACGGGTGGTACCGGTGACCAGCCGATGCTGCGGGTGCCCGCGGGCGCGATGCCCAAAGTGCAGTCGGTGGCTGCGACCGATGAAGAGAAGCACTTTCAAGAAGTGTTTCGCGACTTCATCGCCACCCGCGAGCGCTGTGGTGAGGCGGCCGACGGGCTGACCTACGAGAAGTTCAAGACCAAGCTGCTCAAGAACAAAGAGGCGCTGGTCGCCAAGTACAACTGCCGCACCGTGCGGTTTCAGGTGTACGTGAAAGATGGCAAGGCGGCGCTGAAGGCGACTCCGGTCAAAGACTGAGCAGGGCCTGGGCCACGCCTCAGCCCAGCACGACCCGAAATCGGGCCCCCGGCCCGGGCACTCGGTTCTCGACTTCGATTCGCCCGTTGTGCTCGTGCGCGATGCGCTGCGCGATCGCCAGACCAAGCCCGGTGCCCTGCGGCTTGGTGGTGACGTAGGGCTCGAAGAGCCGCGCGAGCAGGTCAGCGGGTATGCCCGGCCCCTCGTCTTCGATTTCGATTCGCCCCTCTGCCGTGAGCCTCACGGTGACCGTGCCACCGCTGGCCGCCATCGCCTCTTCGGCGTTCTTCACCAGGTTCACCACGATCTGCGTCAATTGATCGCGGTCGCCCTGCACTTCGACGCCCGGCGCGAACTCGCGTCGGTATTTCACCGCGCCGTGATCTGCGTACAACGACATCACCTGGGTCATCGCCTCGCTCAAGTTGAGCTTCGCCAGCGTCGGGCGCGGCAGCCGGGCGAACTGGCTGAACTCGTCGACGATTCGCTTGAGCCGCTCGACCTCTTCGAGCACGGCCACCGCGCTCTCGCGAAAGAGGGTGTGAAATTTGGCGTCGAGGGTGCCCCGCTGGCTGGCCGCGAGCAGGGTCTCGAGCGACATGCGAATCGGCGTCAGCGGGTTTTTGATCTCGTGGGCCAGGCGCCGAGCGACCTCTTGCCAGGCCGCGATGCGCTCGGAGGCCAGCAGCTTGTCGGTCGCGGCCTTCAAGTCGTCGGTCATGCGGTTGAAGGTGTCGATCAACGCCCGCAGCTCAGGCGTGCCGGCCTTTTCGTCGACGCGAGCACCGGGCTCTCCGGCGGCGATTTTTCGGGCCGCGTCGGTCAACGCTTCGACCGGCCTGGTCACCCGCCGGCTCACCACGAAGCCCACCGCGATCGAGAGCAGCAACCCGAAGGCCGCCAAGACCAGAAACGCGCGCAACACCTCGGTGCGCGTGGCGCGCAGGTCGGCGCCCGAGAAGCCCAGGTGCAGCTCGGTGCCCTCGCTCAACTTCAACACCCGGGTCGTGGTGGGAGGCGCCGCGGTGCCGGCGGAGGCAAAGAGGGTGCCCTGGCTCCAGACCTCGACCCGCGCACCCGTCAGGCGCTGCAGGTTCTCTGCGCGTGCCGCAGAGAGCAGCACGCCGCCGACCGCCCAGACGCGGCGATCGCCGTAGTCGATGGGCCGCGCGGTGACGACGGCCGGGGCGGTGACGAGGCCTCCGGCACCGGGCAGCTCGACCGGCAGCACCACAATTGACCGCGCTGGTTTTCGGGTGACGGCGAAGAGCGGGTCGTCGGGCTCGCCCAGACGCGCGGGCAGGTGCCCCGACGACAAGGTGCGGCCCTCATCGTCGAGCAGCGCCAGCACGTCGAGACCCCGGGGCGTCATCAGTTGAGTCGCGGCGGTGGTCACATGGGGCGGGGCCGGCACCTTGGCGGCGTCGCGCGCCACGTCTTCGAGCGCGGTGCTCGCAGACAGCTCGTCCATCGTGCGAAGAACGTCGGCTCGCAGGCGCTCCGCCTCGGCATCGACCGCGACCATGGTCTGCTCGATGCGGGCGTCTTGTTGGCGCGAGAGCAGGGTGTTCAGGTTTCGCAGCGCGAGGGGCACGACGACGGCAACCTGAAGCACCGCCAACGCCACGAAGGCCAACGCGAGGGTCCACCGGAGGCGCATGTTATTCGCTCGAGAGAAACACGTCGTCGAGGCGCGGCAGGCCCATCGCGTCGCGGGTGAGGTGTTGCACGTCGTTGGTGGTGCTCACGCCGAGGCCCTGCACGCAGAGTGGTATCAGGTCGAGTGACGGCGCGGCGCTCGCGGCGAGGTCTCGGGCGGCCTTGTCTTGGCTGGCCAGGTCGGTCGCCGAGGTGATCGCGGTGGGCAGGCGTTGCCGGGCCAGCTCGTAGATGAGGGCGAGCGCGGCTGCGGGGGCGGGGGGCAGCAGCACGGTGTGCAACATCAGTTCGCTCGACCCACTGGCCCAGCGCGATCGAAGCTCAGCATGCGAGACCGGCCGAAACGACACGCGAAACCCGAGCGGTTGCAAGCGCACCTGCAGCTTCTCGGCGATGGCTCGGTGATCATCACTCGAGGTGTCGAACGCCAGGGTCACTTCTTGCGGCGGCGTCGCAGGCGCTGGCTTGGCGGGGCGCACGGGGGCGACGGTCGGGCCTCCGAGGGCCGGAGGCAGCAGGCCGAACAGCGGCGAGGCCGGTGAGCGCACGAAGAAGCGGGTCAGATCGGCGCGCTCGGTGGTCGCTTCGATGGCCTGGCGAAGGCCCGGCGGGGCAGTGCCACCGGGCAGCACGACGTACGTGGCGAAGAGCTGTGCTGCGTCGGTGCCCGCGGTGGTGCCGAGGACGACGTGGGTGCGGCGCTGGCTGAGCAAGCGGTCGGCGGTGCGGGTGTCGGTGCGCTGAACGGTGACGGCGTCGGGGTAGGGGCGACCCTCGGGGTGGTGCGCGTTGGCGAGGCCTTTGACGTAGGGCGCGACCGGCACGCTGAGGGCCGGGTGGCAGAGGGCTTTCTCGAGCGACGGGTTCGGGCCATCGAGGGTGAGGTCGAGGCCGCTGGGGGTGGCAGTGATGTTTTTGAGGGGCGCCAGCAGAGCCCGGTACACCGATGCGTCGGCGCGTACCCGGTTGAGCGCGGCGATGACTTCGGTGGGGTAGGCGGTGGTGAGGCGCAAGGTTGACGGGGTGGGGCGCGAGAACTCGGCGAGGCGGCAGAGAGGGGTGGCGGTGAGCCCCAGCAGCGCGGCGTCGACCGGCGTGTCGGCGAGGAGTGGGTCGAGGTCGGCCGACTTGGTGACGGCGGTGATGGTGAGGGTGCCGCCATAGTGGGCGCGGCCTCCGGCAAGGGCCGACGTGCTGACCAGTAACAGCACGGCCAGGAGCGCTTGGTACGGCGGGTAAACCCGTTCGTCCTGAGGGACTCGAAGGACCTTGTCTGAACCCGGTGACTGCACTTGAACTCGGGCTTCATCCTTCGAGAGCCTCAGGATGAGCGGCTTTGGCCCACCCGTCCCACCCGTCTCCGTCCCACACCCCGGCCCCGTGCTCACGGCGCCTCCCGGTGCAGGACGACGAGCTCACCGGTACCGTCACTGAGCGCGGTCGCCAGAATCACCTCGTCACCCTTGACGCCATCGAGGTCGACCGCCGTCGCCGCCAAGGCCCGGCCCCTCGCCAAGGGGCTCTGCCACGCCGCCGTCGCCTCAGCCAATGTGCCCGCGCGCGCGGCCACGGCGTCGACCGAGGTCACCGACAGCACCCGCACATCGTCTTCACCGCTCGTGCGATTGCCGCTCAGCACCACTTCGAACACCCCATCGCCATCGAGGTCGGCGAGGGTGCTCCCGGCCCCGACGCCGGTCACCCGCGCGGCGAGCGCCCCCGAGCCGCGGGCCAACGCAGCGCTCCCATCGGCCATCACCCACAACGTCAGCGCTCCTCGCGTCACCGTCGTCTGCGGAGCGGCCGACAGCGTCACCACCCGCCCTGCCCACAGCACCTCGGCCAAAAAGTGATTGAACCCAGGCTCAGGCTTCACCGCGATGCCATCGACCGGCACGGCGTCGGCGAAGCCAGTCGCGCGCAACGACCCGCCGCTCCAGCTCAACACCTCGGCACGTGCCCGCTTCGCCGACCACGCCACCACCCGGGCCGGCCCGGCCACCACCGCCACGGCCCCGAACGCGTCACGGGTCGGCATCGCCGCCAACGGCGCGAGCGCCAGGTCGTACCGCCCCATCAACCGCCCCTCGGCCGAGAACACCATCACCTCTTCATTGACCATCACGACCAGCTCTGCCCGCCCGTCACCGTCGAGGTCGCCCGCCGAGATTGCCGCCGCGGTGCCGACGAACTTCGCCAACACGCTTGCCTTCACCTCGAGCGTCGACGGTGTCACCACCGCCGGGAGCGCCGCTCCCGCCAAGGTGAGCGTCTCGGTGTCAGCCTCGAGCGCCGCGACAATCAACCCAGCCTTGGGAGACCGCGACGCGGCCCGGCCAGACCAGAAGTTCGCCCACACACTGTACGTATCGCCGCGAGCGACCACCTTCTGGCCCTCGACCGAAACGCTCACCCGCACCATGGTGCGAGCCCCTTGCGCGACCGCCCGCGCCTCGGCATCGGCGCCTACTTCGACCACCATCGGGGCCAGCTTCACCGCCGCCAGCTTCGCCGCCGCCACCGTCGCGACCGCCCGGGTCAACGCCACCGGCCCCCCCTCGACCACCAGGGCGACCGGCGCTTCGGGCCCAGTGCGCAACACCTGGGTGCGAACCTCGTCAGCCAGGCGCTCGACCGCAGACGCCGCTGGCACTGACGCAGAGCCCGCCGCCGCCGCCACCATCGCCACCACCAACCCAACGCTCATCGCCGATTTCCTGACTGCAGTACGAAGTCGTTCGGGTCGATGGTGCCTTGCTCCGCGGCGAGCTCGGTCGGCTCGGTGCCTGCGAGAAACGACTCCAGCCGCCCCGGTACCGCGCGCCCCGCCAAGCGCCCACTCTGAGGGTCGATGCGCACCTGAACGATGCCCTCAGGCACCGGAAACTCGCGCTTGGGCAACTTCGCGTTCGCCACCTTCATGTACTCGAGCCACAAGGGCAGCGCGGCCTTGCCGCCGGTCTCATTGGGCCCAATCGGGCTGTGGTCATCGAAGCCCACCCACGCCGAGGTTACGAAATCGGCCGTGAACCCGCTGAACCACGCGTCGCGGCACTCGTTCGCGGTGCCGGTCTTGCCTGCCGCAGGCCGCGCGAGCTCGAGCACCGCCACCGCCGTGCCCTCTTCGACCACGCTGCGCATCAGCGAAGTCACCAGGTACGCCACCGCCGCCGGCAACGCCTGCTCGGGCGCGGAGTGATGCTCCTCGAGCACCTTGCCCGACGCGTCGCTCACTTGAACGATGATCACCGGGTCGGCGAGCCGGCCTTGATCCTCCAACGTGGTGTAGGCGTTGGCGATCTCCAGCATCGAGACTTCACCGGTGCCCAGCGCCAGCGTCGGGCTCACCGGCAACTCACTGCGAATACCCGCCTGGTGGGCGAACTCAATCGCCGCCTCGGGGCCGATCGACTCGATCAACCGCACCGACACCGTGTTCTTCGACTTGGTCAACGCCTCTCGAATCGTCATCGGCCCGTCGAAGCGGCCATCGTAGTTGTGCGGCTTCCACGTCTGGCCGGTGGTCGCGTCGCGCGATGAAAACGGCGCATCATTGAACACCGAGATGGGCGTCGTCTTGCCCGTCGCCATCGCCGCCCCGTAGAGAAACGGCTTGAACGAGCTGCCTGGTTGCCGCTTGGCCTGAATCGCGCGGTTGAACGCCGAGCGCGCGAAGTCATACCCACCGACCATCGCGACCACGCTGCGATCGGCCGGGTCGATGCTCAGCAGCGCGCCCTGCACGACCGGTATCTGCATCAGGCTGGCCTCGAGGGTCTGGCTGGCCGGCAAGGCCTTGCCAAGCCGAACCCGAATCAAGTCACCGGGGGCCAGCACCTCGGAGAGCTTCACCGGCGACTTCGCGCCCGGCTTGCGCGCCCACTTGACCCCAGCAAAGTCGAGCCTGGCCTCCCGGCCAATCACGTCGAGCACCGCGAAAGCGGCCTCGTCATCGAGCGAGCTGACCCGGGCCACCGTCTCGAGGCCTTCACTGAGCGCGTGAATGCTCACCGTGCGAGCGATCTTCTCGTCTTCGCTCTCGTTCTTCTCTTCGGGGTCGACGATGGCTTCTTCGGAGTCGGCTTGCGGCTCGGCGTCTTCAGTCAGCGCGGCCTGCAGGTCTTTGAGCGCGTTCAAGTCAGCGACCAGCACGTCGTTCGGGTTGCGACGGCCGGCTTCGGCCAGGCGTTTCTCCAAGGCCGGGCGCAGGGCAGCGAAGCGGGCCTGGTCGACGTTGCCCAGCGCGCCACGGTAGCCCTGGCGCTTGTCGACCGCCTCGAGCCCCGCGCGAACCGAGGCCTCGGCAGCCGCTTGCAGCCTGGGCTCCATCGCGATCTGCACGCGCATGCCGCCCTCCATCACCGCGCGCTCGCCGTAGCGGGCGATCAGCTGCTGCCGCACCGTCTCGGCATAGTACTGACCCACCGGCGTCGGAGGCCGCGGCCCCAGCTGAATCGGCACCTCGAGCTCGGCCTCAGCCTTCTCTTTCGAGACGAACCCGTGTTGCCACAGCTGCCCCAGCACGTACTTTTGGCGCCGCTTGGCCTTCACCACGTTGGTCAGCGGGTTGATTCGATGCGGCAGCTGCACCGTGCCAGCGAGCACCGCCGCCTCTCCGAGCGAGAGGTCTTTCGCGTGCTTGCCGAAATAAAACAGCGCTGCCTCTTCGATGCCGTAGCGGTTGTGCCCGAACCAGATGGTGTTCACGTACAGGTTGAGAATCTCATCCTTGGTCAGCGCCTTCTCCATCCTCGGAGTGAGGATCCACTCCTTGACCTTGCGTGCGAAGGTGCGCTCTTGCGAGAGCAGCAAGCGCCGGCAGGCCTGCTGCGAGATGGTCGAGGCGCCTGACTTCATGGCCCCGGGCCTCAGGTTCTTCAGCGCCGAGCGCACGATGCCGAAATAGTCGAGCCCGTCGTGCTGGTAAAAGTCAGCGTCTTCGGCGGCGAGAAACGAGTCGCGCACGTGCTTGGGCAGGGTCTGCACGTCGACCCAGGTTCGACGCTCGGTATAAAACTCGGCGCACACGTGCCCGTCGCGGCAGGTGACTTTGGTGACCTGCGCGGGTCTCCAGGTCTTGAGCTCTTCAACCGAGGGCAGGTCGCGGGAGTAGTACCAGTACACCCCCGCGATCGCGCCCAGGCCGAGCACCACGAGCGTGACGGCCAGCGCGAAGAGCCGCTTGGTCACCCGCCAGAGTCGTTGTCGCAACGTCATCGAAAGCCCAGTCTAGTGGCTCCGGGGCCGCAGGTGCGGGCCAAGAGACACACGGTGAACGCGTTCGAGCGGGGCAGAGCAAGGTGCGCGCCGGGGCCGGAGCCGCCTTTCTCGCCACTCGAGAATGCGCAACCTCTTGATGGCGGTCTCGATAACCCAGCTTCACGCTATATCTAAGGAGCACACACATGACCATCCCCTCCGCCTCTGCTGCAGCGACCCTGACCGTGCGAAACGTGGCCGAGTTGAAGGCCGCGCGCGCCGCCAATGTTGCAACCCTCGTGTCAGCGACCACAGCCAAGTTCGACCGCGCGGCTCAACTCCCCATCACTTCGGCTTACACGCCGCGAGCCGCAGTCTTCATCGAGCTCCCCTCCGACTGCTTCAGCGCCGCGACGAGCGTGAACGCGATTCGCAAAGTGCTTGCCGAGCAGGGCTATTCACCGGTGGTGGGTGATGACTTCGTGGCCGAGCCGTTCAGCCTCGCGCCCGGAGCCCGCACCTCTCTGCCCGTGATGTTTTTTTTCGATTGGTCGAAGCCCGGCGCCAAGGTCGAGGTGCAAGACAAGACCTACGGCTGCGACCGAACTGAATGATCTCGACATCTGATCGCTGAATCGCAGGCGGCAGGGGAGTAGAACCTCCCGGCCATGAGTGAAATCCTCAGCGTCTCGACCGAGTCACGCGTTTTTCCTCCTCCCGAGTCGGTGACGAAGGGCGCGCAGATCGCCAGCCTCGACGCCTACCGGGCGCTCTACGCCGAGGCCAAAGATCACCCCGACGCGTTCTGGTCCAAGCAGGCCAAGGCCGAGCTGCACTGGCAGACGCCTTTTCACACCGTCAGCACCTGGCAGGGCCAGCACGCCCAGTGGTTCATCGGCGGCAAAACCAACGTGAGCTACAACGCGCTCGACGCGAATCTGGCGACGCGGGGCGACAAGGTCGCGCTCCGCTTCGAGGGCGAGCCGGGCGATCAGATCAATCTGACCTTCAAGCAGCTGCACGAGCGGGTCTGCCGGTTGGCCAACGCGCTCAAGTCGCTGGGCGTGGTGAGCGGAGACCGGGTTGGCATCTACCTGCCGATGACGGTTGATGCCGCGGTGGCGATGCTGGCCTGCGCACGCATCGGTGCCGTGCACTCGGTCGTGTTCGGCGGGTTCTCGGCCGAGTCGCTCAAAGACCGCATGGTCGACGCTGGAGCCAAGGTGCTGCTCACCGCTGACGGCGGCTGGCGCAAGGGCAACGTGGTGCCGCTGATCGACAACGTGCGCGCGGCGATGGCTCTGGGCATGCCCTCGGTGACGAAGATTCTCGTGGCGCGCCGCACCGGCAAGACTGCGCACACCCCGACGGGCAACGAGGTCGCGTGGGAGGCGTTGGAGGCCGCGCAATCAGCCGTTTGCGAGCCCGAGTGGGTCGACAGCGAGCACCCGCTGTTCATTCTCTACACCTCGGGCTCGACGGGTAAACCGAAGGGCGTGCTGCACACCACCGGCGGCTACGCGCTGTGGGCGAAGCTCACCACGCGCTGGGTCTTCGACCTCAAAGAGACCGACATCTACTGGTGCACCGCCGACGTGGGTTGGGTGACCGGCCATTCGTACGTGGTCTACGGCCCGTTGATGAACGGCGTGACGACCGTCATCTACGAAGGCGCCCCCACCACGCCGGGGCCCGACCGATTCTGGGACATCATCGAGCGGCACAAGGTCACCGTGCTCTACACCGCCCCGACCGCGATTCGCGCCTTCATGCGGCTGGGTGAAGAGCCGGTGAAGAAGCACGACCTGCGCTCGCTGCGAATCTTGGGCAGCGTCGGAGAGCCCATCAACCCCGAAGCGTGGATGTGGTACCGCGAGGTCATCGGCGGCAATCGCTGCCCGATCGTCGACACCTGGTGGCAGACCGAGACGGGCGGCATCATGGTTTCTCCGTTGCCTGGCGCGACGCCGACCAAGCCCGGCTCGGCGACGCTGCCATTGCCCGGCGTGGTGATGGAGGTGCTCAACGAGAAGGGCGAGGCCATCGCCGAAGGCGCCGGCAAACTGTTCATCACCCGCCCGTGGCCCTCGATGCTGCGCACCGTGTGGAATGACGACGCCCGCTACCAAAGCGCCTACTTCTCAGAGCGCCCCGGCATCTACTTCACCGGAGACGGCGCCCGCCGTGACGCCGACGGCTATTTTTGGATCATGGGCCGCGTCGACGACGTGGTGAACGTCGCCGGGCATCGCCTGGGCACCGCCGAGGTCGAGAGCGCGCTGGTCTCAGACACCCGCGTCGCCGAGGCCGCGGTGGTGGGCCGCCCCGACGAGCTCAAGGGCACCGGGCTGGTCGCGTTCGTCACCTTGAAGGCAGGCATCGCCGCGAATGACGAGGTCAAGAAGCAGCTCCTCGCGCACGTGAGCAAAGAGATCGGCGCCATCGCCCGCCCCGACGAGATTCGCTTCGCTGCCGCGCTGCCGAAGACCCGCTCGGGCAAGATCATGAGGCGGCTGCTGCGCGACGTCGCCTCCGGCAAGCAATCGACCCAAGACACGAGCACGCTCGACGACTTGAGCGTGTTGGCCGCCCTCCGCGCCGACGAGGAATAGGTGAAACAGCTTTCTGACTGGGCCGTGTTGACCCCGACGACGTTCGTCAATTGAGGGCGCCATGCGAACCAACTATTTGATTTCATTGTTTGTTTTGGCGGCGGTCTCAAGCTGCGGTGGCTGTGGTGACCGGGGCCCGTTGCCCGTGAAGCCCACGGCGCTGCAGGGCCACTGCATCTACGTGAACGGGTTTAGCAAACGCGAAGAGTGCCGAGAGTACCGCGGAGCGAAGTGGACGGCGGAGGAGGCCACCAACGACTGCAAGGGCGCCGGTTCGACCTTGCAACCGGGCGCCTGCGCGTACCCCGAGATTCTCGGCGAGTGCGTGCTGGGCGAGCCCGAAAAGTACCAGTGGCTCTCTTTTCCCGGCACTGACGTGTCGCTGTGCGGAGGCACCAAGCGGGGCTGCGAGTTCTTCGCGGGCGGCATCTTCGGCCCGTCATCGGTCTGCGGCGGCGTCGACGGGGGTGACACGAGCCTCGGTCTGCCTCCCTTCGAATGGCCCACTCAGAACTGCGTCACGCCGGTCACTGGTGAGCCCGCGGGCAAGGGCCCCGACGGCAAGGTGTGCACCTGGTCGATGATCTCTGCCGCCACCGAGGAGGGCCGCCACTTCGAGAGCTACGCCAGCTGCGACCAGGTCAGAACCCAACGCCCCTACTACCCGGTGCCGACCAACGACGGCGCGACCGTCGATGACCCCCGCATGGCCGACCCGGCGTACGTCGCCGAGCTGACCTGGCTCAAGGGGCAGATTCAGAGTACCGCGTGCGTGTGCTGTCACTCGACGATGGCGCCGAAGGGCACCTCGAACTGGTACGTCGACCAACCCGGCAACTTCATGAATGGGTTCTTCAACCGCGGCCTGGCGATGGGAGCGGGGTGGATCAACACGGTCGGCTTCGGCGCCTACCCGCCCGAGCAGAACAACGGCTTCTTGCGAGCCGACGTCGAACACCCCGAGCGGCCCATCTTCGTGACCACCGACCCCGAGCGGGTGCGGCGGTTCTTCGAAGCCGAGCTCATGCATCGCGGCAAGACCAAAGCCGACTACGCCTCGACGCCCTACGGCGCGGGCCCGCTCGACGATCAGCGCTTCTACAAACCGAAGGCCTGCGAGGCGGGCGAAGGCGTCGGCAGTGATGGGCTCCTGCGGTGGACGCAAGGGCCTGCGCGGTACGTCTACGTGATGAGCGCCGAATCGCCGTCGCCTGGAGTGCCTCCGAACCTCGACCAACCCGCGGGGACCGTGTGGAGAATTCAGGTGCCGTTCTCAGGCAAGCCGGTGGCCAGCGGTACGGTGACCTATGGCGTCGTGCCCGAGGGGTTCGAGCAGTTCGCGCCCGCCGGCACCGTCGCGCCGCCGCCGCTCGAGCACGGCAAGCAGTACTACCTCTACGTGATGGCCGACATCGTGATCCCCAACGCGCGGTGTCTCTTCACGGCGCCCTAGCCAGCGGCAGGTCACCACCCCAGGTCGCAGCGGGGGGCACCGCCCAAACGATGTGCACCGATCTCCCACGAAGGCCCTCGGATGTGCGATGCCTCTCGTCGCCGACCACCGTGGGAGATGCTCTATGCGAAGCCTGCTGACCTGTACCGTTCTCTTCATCACAGGCTGTAACTGCGGTGATCGCGCTGGTGTCGACGGGGGCCTGGGCGCCAGCGATTCGGGTTCGCTCGACGCGGGGGTTATCGGCTCCGACGCGGGGCTCGTCGGGTCTGACGGCGGGAGCTCAGGCGCGGATGCGGGTCTTGCGACCGATGCAGGCACGGCATGTGATGGGCTCGCGGTCGACGCCTGCCGCACCACCGCCGGGTGCAGGGCCGATTTCTGCGCAGGGTGCACCTGTGCTTCGACCTATCAAGGGTGTCACGTGACGGCTTCGCACCCGCCGCTGTGCCCGCTCGGGCCGTGCCCTGAGCCCGCGTGTTGCTCGAGCAACGCCGATTGCCTGGGCAACACCTTCTGCGTCTCGCCGGAGGCTCCGCCGAGCTGCGGCATCTGCAACGTCACACCGAGCACCTGCGCGACCGACGCCGAGTGCGCGCCCGAAATCTGCGAGCCGCGCCCCTGTGCGTGCGCCGATGAGCACGCCTGCGTGCCCGGCTGCAGCGCGACCAACCCCTGCCACACGGGCCTCGCCTGCAACCCGACCACGAGGCGCTGCGAGAGCGTGCCGTGCACCAGCGACGCGCAGTGCGCCTCGACCTTCAGGTGCACCTCATTGGTTTGCGTGCGGCGCACCTGCACCGATGACACCCAGTGTGGCGTGGGCGCGTGCGTGAACGGCGAGTGCTTCGATGACCGGGGTCAGTGCGAGGGGCCTGTTCGGTAAGAACCGGTGCGGGCTACTTCTTCTTCTCGTTCCACAGGTTTTGAAGCTCTTTGACGACCTGCTGAAGGCCCGGGCTGCGGGTCATGAACACGGCCGCGCTGTGCCCGGTCTCGACCTTCGCCGCGGGGGGCAGGAGCGGCGGGTTCGCTGGCAGACCGAGCGCAAGGGTCGCGGCGTCGATCATCTTCGACTTCGAAGCCAGGTCGGCGATGGGAGCGCTGATGGTTTTGTCAGTCGCGCCGCCCATGGCCTTGACGAATTGCACCGCCTCATTGGGAGTCAACCCAGCCACCGCGTCTTTCACCTCGGTGTGAAGTTTGTGCGCCAGCAGCGCCAGCGCCGCCTTCTCACGGAAGAGCGCCTGACGTTGCTGGGCGACCACGGTCGAGCTGGTGCCCTGCTTCCACCCCGCGTCTTCGGGCAGGCTCGCGATGGCTTGGGCGTTTCGCGAGGTGGTGTTCGTCAAGTTGACGCAGTCGGAGAGCAGGGGCCCAGGCGCACCGTTGCTTCGAGTTGCTTGCGCGCCATCAGCGCCGCCGACACCGTTCGTTGAAGAGGCCATTGTGAAAAGAAGCTACGCGCAGTGGGCGGGCCATATCAACGGGCCCCGGTGATTCTCGAATGCTCAGAGACTGAGAACGCCATCGGTTTGAGTGGAGCCGTGCCCCCTCGCTCAGCATGAATTAGCGCACCCTCTGGTTTGACACCGCCGAGGCAGCACCCCGGCGGTCGAGTTACCGGGCTCGGGCTCCCCGGGTCTTGCGAGAAACGAGGAGCGCCTCGACGACGGGTGCTCCATCGGCCTCGGGCAACCCGATGGTGTGCGTCAAAGCTTCGTAGCTCTTTCGCAGCCCGCGCAGGTGCTGCCCGAGCTTGAGCTGTACCTGGCCGGGCATGTCTTCGGTGAACTCGAGATACCAGCGCAGACCTTCGAGGCACTCGTAGAACGCGTTCACGGCCCGTTGCTCGCGCGTGCCCAGCACCACCAGGTCAGCGAACGCGATGTCGGTGAACCAGCTCTTGAGTGGGCGCAACAGCGCGCTGCGATCTCGATGCCGCGAAAAGAGCTGCACCATCTCTTCGTGCCGAGCGGCCAGCCGGGTCATCGCGTTCTGGGCGTCGAGCGCGATGAGGTGACGCACCCGCTTCGCGTGCGGGGTGGGTTTCGGTCGGCGTTCGGCGGGCCTCGGCATGCGTGCGCACTTTGCACGACACCGACCAACCACACGAATTGATTCGCCCCAAAAAAATCTGAAGCTCGCGCCGGAAAAACCGAGCGCTCGCTGGCCTCTTCTGCGCGCGCGGAGGTCTCATGGTGCTCATGGCTTTGATGATGGTGTTGTCAGCGGCTCCCAAAGTCAGTGGTGATGCCAGCGTCTCGATGAAGATCGACGGCAAGCAGGAGTACGCCGCCGGCGTGCACGCCATCGTGCCGATACCGAGTGAGCAGTTCGCGGTGTCGGTTGATGTGACCTCGAAGACCATCGCGAATGCACCGACGGCCGCGGGTGGCATCACGTTGCTCTCGAAGGAGTGGGCGTTCTCGATCGCGATGCGCGCGCAGGCCGACGGCACGGTGCAGCCCTGCGTGAACGCGCGCGCGACGGTGATGCGTGGCGCGGCGTCGCTGACCGCGGCGGTGAACGTGGCTCCGAATGATTCGACTGAGAAGGTGACGGCCAGCTTGATGTGGGCGTCGCAGGTGAGCCCGGTGGCGGTGAAGCTCAGCGCCAGCACGGCGGGGTCGGTAACGGTCGGCATGAGCGTGACGTCGATGTGATGGGTGCGACGGGGGGGGCATGGCTCACGCGCCGATGACCCCGTGCACAACGGCCAGCAGCGAGAGTGACGCGCTCAGCAGCCACAGCACGACTCCGTGTACCAGGGGGCGAACGCCGACCGAGGCGAGCGCCGGCCGGGTCAGCCCGGCGCCGATCAAGAACAGGGTCGAGGCCATCGCGCGCTGCGCGAAGTGGCTCAGCTGCAGGCCGGGGTCGTGCAGGGGCCCGACGAAGGTCGCCAGCGCGGCGGCGATGAGAAAGCCGAGAATGAACCAGGGCTTCGCGACCGGGCCTCGCGCCTCTGCGCTTGCCTTCGACCTGGCCTCGGCCGCGACCATCAGCCCGACGCCGAGGGTGACCGGGGCGATCCACAACGCGCGGGCGAGCTTCACGGCCGTGGCGACCTCGAGCGCCCGCGGGCCATAGGCCATTGACGCCCCGACCACCGAGCTCGTGTCGTGAATCGCCAGCGCGGCCCAGAGGCCGAATTGGTCTTCGCTCAGCCCGGCTCGATGACCGATGGAGGGGAAGATGAAGAGCGCGATGCCGTTGAGCAAGAAGACCGTGGCGAGCGCGACCGAGACTTCGTGCTCCTTGGGTCGCAGCACCGGCGCCACCGCCGCGATCGCGCTGCCGCCACAAATGGCGGTACCGATTGAGATCATCGCGCCGATGTTTCGGTCGACCCGCAGCAGCCGCGTGAGCAGCGCGCCGAGCACGAGGCACAGCGAGATGCTCACCACCGTAAAGCCGAAACCTCGCAGCCCGACCCTCGCGACCACGCGAAGGTCCATTCCCGCTCCCAACCCGATGACGGCCGCCGCGAGCAGCCAGCGCGAGAGCGCCCGGGTCTGCGCCACCGCCTGGTTGCCCAGGGTGACACCCACTGCCGCGCCGGCGGCCAGCGCCATGCCCCCTGAGACGAAGGGCAGCAACGCAGCGATCGGCCCCACCACGAGCGCCACCCGAGCCGATGCGTCTTTCAACGTCATGGTGGAATCAGGTAGCCGTTGAACCGCCTGTTGCCAATCTTCTTGGGTGTCGTTGAACAAATGAGCGAACGACTCTCCCGCGGGCGTGCCTTGCTCCGGCGTCACGGGCCGAGCTTGCGCCGAAGATCGGCGACAATCGCTTCGTTCTCATACGGGTAATCGTGACCGGGCTCGGTCAGGAGGGCGTGGGGCAGCGTCGTGCGCACGTGCGCGCGAATGCGTGCCCGCTGCTCTTCGTCATAGCGCCCGCCGATCATCACCAGGTCGACGCGGGGCAGCGAGGCGAGCAGCGTCATGCCCTCTTCTTCGCTGAGTGCGCCACGAGCGGTGATGCCACCGAGCTCTCGAATCATGGTCAACACTTCGTGGCGGCGGTGGGGGTTGCCTCCGAAGATCACCATCACCGCTCGTGCGTCAGGCGCCGTGACTTCCGAAATCAGCTCGCTCATACCCGTACCCCGCGCATCATCGGCACTTCGACCAGAACCAGCTCGGCTGAGCTCAAGACCTCGAAGTCGAAGCCTTCAGTCTCCCAGACACCCAAGGCGTCACCGGCCTTCAGGCGTTGACCTTCTACCGCGACTTCGCCGCCCGCACAGTGCAGGTACGCTCCGTGGCCTTGGCCGCGCATGTGGTAGCGCGCCCGCTGGCCTGGCTCGAACGCGCCGACTGAGAAGAACGCATCTTGACCAATCAACGCGCTGCCCTCACGGCGGTCTGGTGAAAGTGCCAGCAGCAAGCGGTTGTGCTTCTCAGGCGCTTGGTAGCTGAACGCCTCGTGTCGTGGCGCGCCGTTGGGTTGCCGTGGGGAGACCCATACTTGAAAGCTGTGAAACGGCTCGGTTGCCGATGCATTGGCCTCGCTGTGCTCGATGCCCGTGCCAGCGCTCATCGTCTGCACTGCGTTCATTTTCAGCACGTGTGAGACTCCGGTGGTGTCGCGGTGCTGCTGCGCGCCGCTCAGCATCAAGGTGCTGATTTCCATGTTGCGGTGGGCATGCATGCCGAACCCTTTGCCAGGCGCGACCACGTCGTCTGCAAAGCCACACAGCTCACCGAAATGCGTTTCGAACGGTACAAAAGCGTAGGCGCTGGTTTTCCACGCGTCGCTGCGGTGAATGCGGTCACGATCAGGTCGGTACAAGGTCTTCATGCCTGTCTCCCGGCTGGCTTAGAGCGCGCCTCGTTCGATGGCCTGCGCGACGGTTTCGGCCTTGATACCCGGGTAGCTGGCGTTGTGCGTCGCGCCCAGCAGTGCTTGCCCGCCGAAAACGCCTTGCGCGTACATCAGCGGAAGCCAGGCATACATGTTCGCAGGCTCGGCCGAGAGGCGGCGCGCGGTCTCGGCTTTCAGCTCGTCAAGGGAGCCGAGCTGCTGCAAGGTCGCTTTGCGCTTGGTGCTGGCTTCCCACGCCTTGGCGAGCCCGAGCACATCGAGCCGCTCGCCCGAGACAAAGAGCTGTGGGGGCAGAGGCCGCTCGTCAAGCGCTGCAGCAGCCGCGAAGCGCGCGGTGTCTTCCCAAGTGGTCCAGTCGATGGGGGTCTTGCCGTCGCCCCAATAGCGAAACGCCCCTTCTTCTGCGTCGAACAACCCCAAGAACCCGAGCACGTATTTGTCGACGAAAATGCCTTGCATCAGGTGAACCACTTCGAACGAAGCCGAAGCCTCGGTTCGCGCATGCACGGCGAGGGTGCGGCGCCAGTCAGAATTCACATTGACGCCCTCGGGCAGCGAAAAAAAATTGTACGAATAGTCAGAGGGCAAGAATCGCCGTGCTCCGGCTGCTTTTGCCGCGCGCAGCAGCGACAATTGCGCATCGACGATGACGTCGGGCCCGCACTGCAGGGTCGACACCACACCGAAAGCGCCACGCACAACGTCAGCTCGAGTGGCATCGGTCGCTTTTGCAGCGTCGAAGGCCATGAGCTCGACGCGGTCTGTCTTGAGTGCCGCCAGCTCGGGTTTTTTGGGGTCGCGTACCAAGCCGCGCACGCGAACCCCAGGCGATGCGAGTAACGAATCAACCACGAGCCGCCCCAACTTGCCTCCGGCTCCTGCCACCACGATGAGTTTGTCTTGCATGCTCACTTCATGCGGCTGCGACGCTGAAATGACAATGCGTAAGCATCGAACTCTTTGTCAGCTTTAGAGTGACAATGCGCATCGCCCCGTGCGAGATGCATGAAGCCAATGACGCCCATCGCCCCATCAGACATGCTTCTCTTCGCCGCGGTCGTTCGCGAGGGCGGCTTTACCCGCGCCGCACGGGTGCTCGGCTTGACGAAGCAGACCGTCAGCATGCGCATCGCCCGCCTCGAGCAGGCCCTGGGTGTACGGTTGCTCGAGCGAACCACGCGCCGGGTGCGCGTGACAGAGAGTGGCGCAGCGTATGCGCAACGCTGCGCGGCCATTGCCCTCGAAGTTGAACAAGCGAACGACGAGGTGCAGCGACGTCAGGCAGAGCCAGTTGGGCTACTGCGGGTCTCGGCTCCAATGCTGTACGGGCGGCGTTTTCTGGCACCGGTCATTGCACGGTTTTTGGGCCGCTACCCTGGCTTGCGGCTCGAGCTGGCGCTCGCCGATCGCCGCGTCGACCTCATCGAAGAAGGCATCGACCTCGCCATTCGAATCGGGGCGCTCGACGACTCTTCGCTCACTGCTCGCAAGCTCGACGAGGGCCATATCTATTACCTCGCCAGCCCGCGGTATTTGAAGACTCATGGCATGCCGAAGGCGAGCGAGCTGCGGTCGCTTCGCTGCATCGCGGTCAGGCCCCACGAGACCTGGCAAGTGGGTGCGGTGCGGGCGCGAATCGAACCGGTGCTGGTAGCGAATGATCTCGAAGTCGCGTGCGCCGCAGCAGTTGGCGGAGTGGGCCTCGCGCGGCTCCCTTCACTCGTTTGTGCGCGAGAGGTTCGAGCTGGCCGGCTGGTGGTGCTCTTCGCTGGCGAAGCTCCGCAGCCGCGCCCTGTGTACGCCGTGTACCCAAGCCGTCAACACCTGCCAACGAAGGTGAGGGCGTTCATCGATTGCCTTGGTGAGTTGGTCAAGCCAATGAGACCCTTGCCGCTGACCCACCCGCGCGCGCGAAGCCGGGGTTGAGCGCCTCCCCTCAGAAGAACGTTCGCACCCAACGCCAGAGATGCCGCGGCGTCGGCGAGAGGCGCACCATCGCCCAGCGCACACGACGAAGCGGCTGCCCCAGCAGCCCATCAGAGAGCGGAGCCAGCAACGCCAAGCCGTCTTTCACCCGGCCTTGAGCCCCGAGCAGCATCGCCATGCAGAGCGTCGCCTCCGGGTGCCTCGGCGAGAGCTCGAGCGCCGATTCGAGCAGCGCCGTCGCGTGCCCCCACAGCTCCTTCTTGTCTCGCAGATGGCCGCTCCCGGTGACGAGCGTATTGACGGCGTCGACCCGCTTGCCCGTGCGCACCTGGGTCTCGGCGATCTGTCTCCACAAGTCGACCTGCTCGGGAAAAAGCTGCGCCGCCTGCACGTAGACGGAGATGGCGCGATCGGGGTACCCGGCCTTCTGGTGCCCGGCGGCGGCCAGCTGAAAGCTCGCCAGCGCTTCACCGCGTTGGTTGGTCTTGCGCGCCAGCAGCGGAGCCAGCTTGCCGTGCACGACGATGTCAGAAGGGTCGACCGCCAAGATCTGCCGGTACCGCTTGATGGCCTTGCGAAGCTGGCCCTTGGCTCGTGCCTGATCAGCCTGCTCCAGCAGCTCCGACCGGATGTAGGGCTTGCGGCTCCAGAACACCCGCAGAGCCTACGCTCCAGCGAAAGACTTGGCGAAGCGCGCCGAACCCACGCTTGTTTGTCGATCGTAATCTCGCACTCAGTGGCCTAGCGTTCAGCGCAATGCGCTTCTTCGCGACCTGGGGTCTTTTCGCGGTGTTAGGGCTCGGTGCCGTCGGCTGTACGTCCAGCGTGCCGGCCCAAAGTACTTGCCGCGCCGATGCCGGGTTCTCGGTCTGTGCCGGCCAGTGCGTGCAGCTGCGCGACGACGCGGCCAATTGCGGCGCGTGTGGCACCGCGTGCGCGGCCACCCAGACTTGCGTCGCCGGGGCCTGCTACGCGAGCGACTGCCCCAACGCCAACTGCGGCGGCTCGCAGGTCTGCCCGTCAGACCGCTGCGTCGACCGAGCCTGCATCGGAGTGCAGTGCACCGCCGGCACCGACTGTTACGCCGGCGCCTGCGTCGAGCGAAACTGCGGCACGCTCAACTGCCCCTCGGGCTTCTTGTGCGTGAACGGCGCTTGCCGTGACGTGGCTTGTGACGGAGTGGCGTGCCCCAATGGCTCGGCCTGCCAAGCCGGGGTGTGCCGTGCCGCCAGCTGCGCCGACGGCGTCGCCGGGCCCGGTGAGAGCGACGTCGATTGCGGTGGCACCTGCGCCGTCAAGTGCGCGGTCGGCCGCATCTGCGCCACCGCGGCCGACTGCGACTCGTCGAGCTGCGTTTCGGGCCGCTGCTCCAGCCCGAGCTGCGACGCCGACGCAGGGTTGCTCTCGTGCGCCACCGGCTGCTCGCACGTCGCCGATGACAACGAGCACTGCGGCGGCTGCGACGTCAAGTGCACCGCGGGCAAGAGCTGCGCTGGTGGCACCTGCGTTGCCAACGACTGCGCGGCTGCCGACTGCTCGAGCGCGCAGGTCTGTCTGACTGACGTCTGCACCGACAAGGCCTGCGTCAACGTGATGTGCGGCGCTGGCACCGCTTGTTACCAGGGCGTCTGCGTCAACAAGAACTGCCCGGCGGTGAGCTGTGGCGCAGGCTCAGTGTGCGTCAACGGCGCCTGCCGTGACGTGGCGTGCGAGGGCGTGCAGTGTGCGCAAGGCAAAGTGTGCATCGGCGGCGCGTGCACCACCGGCACCTGCACCGACGGGCTCGCCAGCCCGGGTGAGACCGACGTCGACTGCGGCGGCTCGTGCGCGGTCAAGTGCGGTCTGGGCAAAGGCTGCGGCTCGATGAGCGATTGCAGCTCGCAGGCCTGCGATGCGGGCCACTGCGACGTGCCCAGCACCTGCGGCAACCGAGTCAAAGACGGCAGCGAGACCGACATCGACTGTGGAGGCACCTGCCCGACCCGCTGCGGCGTAGGCCAAGGCTGCGGTCAAGACGTCGACTGCGGCTCGGTGAGCTGCCAGTCGAAGATCTGCGCTCAGGCCGCCACCTGCTCGAATGCGCTCAAAGATGGCCTCGAGTCAGACGTCGACTGCGGAGGGCTCGCCTGCAAAGAGCGCTGCTTCGTGGGTCGCAAGTGCAACCTGGGCTCCGACTGCGTCTCGCGTTCGTGCGTGGCGGGCGTGTGCGCCGGCGCGACCTGTTCTGACGGCGTCGTCAACGGCCTCGAGACTGACGTCGACTGCGGCGGCACCTGCGCTCAAAAATGCGCGGCCGGGCAGCGCTGCCAGGGCCCTTCTGACTGCGCGAACCTGGCCTGCCCCGCGGGTCAATGCCTGCCGGCGAGCTGCACCGATGGGCTCACCAACGGCACCGAGACCGACGTCGACTGCGGAGGCTCGTGCTCTCGCAAGTGCACCTCGGGCAAGGTGTGTCAGGCCCCCGCCGACTGCTTGAGCGGCACCTGCAATGCCAACCGCTGCGGTACCGACCCGACCTGCAGCGACGGCATCAAGAATCAAGACGAGGTCGGCCTCGACTGCGGCGGTGCTTCTTGCGCCCCCTGCGGCCTTGGCCAGCCGTGCACCGCGCAGAAAGACTGCGCCTCGTGGTTCTGCACCGGCAGCCCCAAGAAGTGCAGCACCGGCTTCGGCAGTCGCCTCGACGTGGCGGCCACCTCGAGCGCCATCTTCTCAGTCGGCCGGGTCAACGGCGACGCGTACGACGACGTGGTGCTGCTCAGCGGCACTTCGCCCGGCTACATGTTGGGTACCTCGACTGGCGTGTTGACCGCACCGACTTTTCTGCCCAGCGTCGGTTGCTGCTACGCGGTCGACGTCGCGTTGACTGACCTGACGGGCGACGGCATTGACGACATCGCGGTGCTCGGTGTCGATAACGGAGGCCAGAGCTCATACGTCTGGGTTCGCGCGATGAAGGGCGGAGGCAACGGCACCTTTCAGGCTGTGGTCGAGACGAAGCTGCCCTCAGGCTACGGCGCGGTCGGCGCCTTCGCGTTCGGTGACGGCGATGGTCTGGGCGCGAAAGACGTCGTCGTGACCGGTGGCTACTACCAGAAGTCGACGCTCCAGGCGCTCTACGGCACTGGGCTCGGCACCTACACCGTAGGGCCGGTGCTCGCGCCCTCCGGCACATCGTTCGTCAACGGCGGTGCGACCTTCGCCGACCTCGACGGTGATGGAGTCGATGAGGTCATCGCCAACATCTCTTCGGGCATTCGACTCTTTCGTCGCACGAGCAACAGCTTCATCGAGGTCTTGCCGAGCCTGCCGTTCGCAGGCACTCCGGTGATCGCCGTCGACATCAACGGCGATGGGCGAAAAGACATTCTGACCTCAGACGGCACCAGCTTTCAGTTCGCGCTCAACACCGGCAACCTGACCTTCTCGGCGCCGGTTGCCTACCTCGGGTCGTCGGGCCTGGCGGTTCACGACTTCAACGGCGACGGCAAGCTCGACATCGTCACCATTCGCAGCAGCGGCGTCGCGTTCTTGATTGGCGACGGCACCGGCGGGTTCTCGGTCGGCCCCAACCTGGGCGGCGCCACGTACAACACCAGGGTGTTGACCGGCGACTTCAACGGCGACGGCAAGGTCGACGTTCTGACCGTGAGTGGCTCCACCGCGTCGGTCTGGCTGGCGGACTAGTACCCGTTCACAGGCGCCGGCGGCCAGCGCCATGCCCCCTTCAGACGAAGGGCGGCAACGCTGCTACGTTGGCTTCGTGACTGTGCCGAACACGCCACTCGAGCGCCTGACCTCGAGTGAGCTTGAGCGCGACCGCGCCAGTGAAGACGGCCAGCTGATGCGGTGGTTGCTCGGGCACCTGCGGCACATCGCGTCTCGACGCCCTCAGGCCGGCTCGAAGGTCGGCGAGGCGGTCACCCACGTGCTCAAGCTGCAGAAGCCCGCAGGCCAGCTGCCGCCCCGAGCGCTCCGTGCGTATTACCTTCGCGCCGCGGTGCGCTTCTTGTTTCAATCGCTGCGAGAAAAATCGTTCGACGTGCTGCTCGCCTCGTCGAGCCAGGTCGAAGGTGAAGAGGCCGCCGACTCGAAGCACCTCTCGCCCGAAGACGAGGTCTCGCTGCACCGCGCCTTCGACGAGGCCCGCGCGCTGGTGCTCGCCGCGCACCCAATCGGGCTTCAGCTGCTGCATTGGAAAGAGGTCGACGGGGTCTCAGGCTCGGCGCTGGCGACGAAGGCCTTCGAGACCTGGGGTCTGCAAAAGAGCCAGATGTACCTGCACTTGACCAAAGCCCGGGTGGCCTTCGAGCGCGAAGTCAAACGCCGCCTCGACCTCTCGCTCTCCGAGGAGCTGCCGTGACCTCTGACGACGCCTTGATGCAGGCCCTCGACTCGCTCGAGGCCGCGTTTCCTTCTCCTGCCGGGGAGTGGCCCCGGGTCGTCGAGTTCTTGCGCGGCTGGCTCGAAGAGCGCGAAGACCAGGTGCCCGCAGACGAGCGCGACGAGCTGCGTGACAACGTGTTTCTCGGCGCCAAGACCTACGTGAGCGGCTTCGAGCAGCTCGAGGTCGGGCAGACCTTTCTGGGCCGGTATCTGATCAGCGCAGTGCTCGCCGAGGCCGGGCACGAGGCGCGCATCTTCACTGCCAGTGACCGCGTGCTCGGTGGGCGCACCGTGGTGCTCAAGAGAATCGTGATCGACCCTCCGCCGTGGGTCTCGCATGCCGCCTCCGCGCTTCAAGACCAGACCAGGTTGACCGAGGACAAGGCCCAGGCCTCCGTGCAACACCTCTCGTTCGTGCCTATTCATGACTCCCATCGAACCGCCGAGGGCGCCGTGCTCTCGATGCAATTCGTGCACGCCGAGGCGAACCCCGAGCGCGCCGCCAAGACCGGGCTCGAAGTGCAGCTGACGCCCCGGCAAGCGGTGCAGGCCTGCGCTGAGCTCGTGCACATTTTGCAGGTCGCCCATGCCCGCGACGTCACCCACGGAGACGTGTCACCCGCGAACGTCGCGATTCTGAACGCCGATGAGAACGGCCGGGTGCCAGTGCTCGCCAGGCCCAAGCTCAACCTGCTCGACTTTGGCTTCGGCAACCTGGCGCACGCGACGCGCGCGACCAGCTCAGGGTCGAAGAGCCAATCGCAGAGCGTGATGAGCGGTGACGCGCTGGCCAGGCAGATTCGCGGAGGCACGCCCGGGTTCATGGCCCCCCAGCGGGCCGTCTACACCCCGGTACCCGATGACGGTCGCGCGTTGGTGTTCACCGCTGAGCAGTTGGCAGAGCGCAAGCAAGGCGACCTGTTCGAGGCCGCCGCGACGCTGCACTACTGGGTGACCGGGCAGACGGTGTGGCCCAAGGCGTGGGCGTTCGACACCATCTTCGAACACCGCGCGCAGCCGACGAACGCGATTCGCCAGCGGCGGTTGCGGCAGCTCGTCGGGTGGGCCCTGCATGGCCACTATGCGACCGCCGAGGCCTTCGGGGCCGACCTGTGGGCTTGGGCTGAAGACGAAGCCACCAGCCGAGACGGGTTTTGGACGAGCCGCGCCATCGGCGTGTGGAAGTACCGTGGGTTCATCAGCACCGGCGTGATGGTGGTGATGCTCACCCTGGCCCTGGTGTCATCGCGGCGCGCCAATGTGTTCGAGGCCCGCGCCACGGCGTCAGAAGCGCAGCTTGCCGCCGCTGAGAAGGGGTACGAGCAGCTCGAAGAGCGGTTCTCGGTTGCCGAGACCCAGAGTGCCACGCAGTACGCAGAGGCGATGAAGCGCGCTGAGGCCGCGAAGGCCCGGGGCGACGCCAACGCCGCCGCGCTCGAGCAACGAATCGAGGAGATCATCGAACGCAACGTCGAAGCCTCGCGCGAAGACCGGGCGAAGTTCGATCAAGAGCAAGCGACGCTGACCGCTTCTTTGAGCACGTCAGAGGATGCCCGAAAGGGGCTCGAGCGCAGGGTGGCCGAGCAGACAGTGGCGATTGCGCACCTCAAATCTGATTTCGAGTCGTTCAAGAAGAGCACCGGCGACGCACTCGATGCGGGTGAGAAGGAGCGAAAGGGCCTCTCCGCGCAGTTGGCGGCGAAGGCCCACGCACTCGAGAAGCTCGAGCAAGACAAGCGCGACGCGGCTGCTGCGGCGGCTCAAATCAAGGCCGCTGAGAAGAAGCGCGTGCGGGTCGTGCCCGATGCCGGTGACGATGATGAAGACGATGCGGGGGTTGACGACGACAAAGACGCGGGCCCCTGAGGCAGACGGTTTTGTCAGGTGAACAGCAGCATCGCGACGCGGAGGAGGTCGATTTGACCGCTCACGACCACGGCGCGCTCACGTGAGGGGCCCAGGCCGAGACGACCGTCGACCCCGACGCCAAGCCCGTATGACCAAGCCACTGCCAGGCCCGCGCTCACGCCCGGCTCCCATTCGAGCGCGCGGCGGCCGTAGAACGCCGGAGTGACGACGAGAGAGAAGAGGTTGGCAGCGAAGGGCACCACCAGAATTGGCCCGACCCCTAAGCGCAGGTCTTGCCCGAGGGTGGCTCCCAGCGCAGTGAACCCACCGACCAGCACCGCACCGACCCGAAACTCGACGTCAGCGCGCACGTTGAGGTCGAACCGAGTCGGTGAATCGCCTGTCGCGGCCCGTTGGTACACGACTCCGCCGAGGGCCACGTTCAGGCCGCCGCCCCATCGCGGTGGCCCGGCCTTTCGTGCGCCTTCGCCTCGCGGAGCAGGGTCATCGAAGATCGACGCCTGACTGAGCAGCATCGAGGTGATGACGAGCGCGAGAACCATTCGCGCCTCTTACGACTCATCAATCGGGGCGGCCACCATTCGCCGTCGGTATGGCGGCGACCTCAGCGTCGATGGGGTTGCTGCCGTCGACACCGTCGGCCATCTCGACCGCTGCGGTGGTGATGACGAACGGGCCGCCGCGCTCTTCTTCGGTCTCCTCGTCGCGCCAATCCGCCACACCTTGGTTGCCTGAGGTCACGTCGCGTACAAACTCGGCCCCCAATTGCTGGGCGAAGGAGTCGTTTTTCGAGAAATCGAGCTCGGCAGGCACCTCGAGGGCCTCCCGGGCTGCGCTCACCCGCATCGTGCGCTTCTTCTTCACGGCCTTTGCGGGCTTTTTGGTCGGTTTCGCTGTCGGCATGTCATTCTCCTTTCACGGCGAGTTTGCATTCGTCGTGCCCCCCGGCTGAAAACGACGCATGACGCACCATGTCTACGGTTTTTGAGCGACGCCGATCTTCGCGCTCACTAGAAGCGCCCCGCGCAGTGCGTTCATCTGCCGGGGGTCTCACTATGAATCGATTGCTGTTGAGTGCCGCATTAGCGGCCGTGGTTGGCAGTTCGTGCAAACCGGTTATCGAGCACACCGACCCGGGCACATTTATCGTCGCGCGGTTCGACCCGTCGGCCGTGCCGCCGGTGTTGCCGACGCCCAATGACCTGGCCACCAACCCGGCCACGGGCTTGCTCGCAGTGCCGATCTCCGCGACCGCGAACGGCGCTGACAAAGCCTTTTACCAGTGGCTCAACACGCTCGACGGTTTCCCCGCGGCGGCGACGGCGACGGCGACCTTCAGCGGCACGCTCAACGGCACCACCGTCACGGGCTCGACGATCAAGGTGCTCGACCTGAGCGCGATGAACACCGCGGTGACCACGTCGGTCGCGTACGCTGACAGCGCGAACGTCGATGCCCCCGGCGTGCTCAGCGTCAGCCCGCCCACCGGCGGCTGGTTGCCTGGGCACCGCTACGCGGTCGCGGTCATCGGCGGCGCGAACGGCGTCAAAGGCAAAGACGGCACCACCGTCATCGGCAGCGCGACCTGGGCCTTCATTCGCAATGAAAAATCGCTCGTCACCTGCGCTGACTTGAAGACCGATTGCCGCCCCACCACCGAGATCATTCCTTCGACGATCAAAGACAACGCGGCGGCGCGCTTGGCCGCACAGACCGCCAGCGCCCTGCAGCTCGAGCAGCTGCGGCTCAAGTACAAGCCCGCCATCGACACGCTGGTGGCCGGCGGCACCCCCCGCACCGACATCGCCTTGCTCTGGGAGTTCAAGATCAACGACGCCCCCGCCGTGCTCTTCGACCCTGCGAACAAGCGGCTGCCCTCGCCCAATGACCTCGCGATCTCGAACGGCGTCGTGATGGCCCCCATCGACACCACCACTTCGCCCGCGAACCAAGAGTTCACCCGCGACTACATCAACACCCTGAACGGCTTTCCCGCTTCGGCCAGCGCTTCGGCCAGCATCGTCGGAGAGGTGCTCAACCCGGCCACCGTCAACGCGAGCACGGTCAAGATCATCGTCGTGAAGGGTGAGCCGCTCTCGGCGCCTCCGACCATTGGCTACAACGCGACCACCAACCAGATCACCCTGACCCCCGCGGGCGGCAGCTGGGGCACCAAGCGCACCATCGCGATCGCCATCGTCGGCGGCACCAGCGGCGCCAAGTCGGCCACCGGCAAGTCAGTCGTCGGCACCGATGCCTGGGCCCTGGTGCGTAGCCCCTCGACCCTGGTCGACTGCGTGACGCTCGGCACGACCTGCAAGTCGGTGGTCACCGCGGCTCCGATTTCTGACGTGCAGGCGATTGGCCTCGAAGGCCTGCGCCGTGGCTACGCGCCGATTCTCGACCTGCTCGAGGCCGACGAGGGCGTGACCCGGCAGAACGTCGCGGCCCTCTGGGTCTTCTCGACCGTCGACCAACCCGAGTTCATCTTCGACCCGGTCTCGGTGCCCCCGCGCATCCCCGTGCCGACCAACTTGGCGCTCAACAGCATGGGCAAGGTCACAGCTCCAGTGCCTGCCGGTGCGAGCCCGGCCTATGCCGAGTTCATCACCGAGTACTTGAACACGCTCAACGGCTTCCCCGTGGCGTCGACGGCGACGGCTGCGGTCTCGGGTGACATCGACCCGGCCACGGTCAACTCGAACACGGTACGGGTGGTGGCGGTGCAGGGTGGGGCCTTGGCCACACCTCCGACCATCACGTGGGACGCGACGGGCAAACAGGTCGTCGTTTCGCCCCCCGGCGGCAGCTGGGGCAAGAGCAAGGTCATCGCCATCGCGGTCTTGGGTGGCAGCGGCGGCGTCAAAGACCTGCGCGGCAAGTCGGTCATCGCCTCGCAGGTCTGGGCCTTCGCCCGCCTCGAGAACACCTTGGTCGACTGCGTGACCCTGGGGCCCACCTGCAAGTCGGTGGTCGCCGCCAGCGACGCGCAAGCGATTGGCCTCGAAGGCCTGCGCCGTGGCTTCAAGCCGATCGTCGACGCGTTCGTCGCGCAGGGCATCACCCGCAAAGACCTGGCCGGCTTGTGGTTCTTCTCGACCGTCAATCAGCCCGAGCTGACCTTCGACTTGGCCGGCGCGACGCCGATCATCCCCTTTCCCGCGAACCAGTTCTTGCGCGCGTTCAACCCGCTCGGTGCCCAGACCCGCGCTGACGGCGGCGTGGTCGGAGACGACATCGACCCCACCCAGACCCTCACCTTTCCCTCGTCGCTCGGGGCGCTCGCCGCGGGCCTCAACACCCTCAACGGCTTCTCGCTGACCGCGCCGATGGTGTCTGAAAACTCAGACACCCGCACCGCGCTCGACGTCGGGTCGATTGATCAGACCACGCTCGCCACGAGCACCGGCTTCGCGAAGATCGCCGGCGCCGGGCCGCTGACTCCGAACGTGAAGACCTGTATCAACTGCGCATCGAACGACGCCGGAGTGCCCGAGCAGCTGCAGTGGGTGCCCCAGGCGCCGCTTGAAGAGGTCACTCGCTACGGCGCGTGGGTCTCGAGCGACATGAAAGACACCATGGGCCGCAACGTCATCGCCTCGCCGACCTTCGCGTTGGTTCGCTCGCGTTACCCGCTGGTCGATGCCAACTCGGTGTCGACGGTGCCGGTGGTGAGCACCGCGCAGGCCTTGCAGCTCGAGGTCGTGCGGCAGCGCTTCAAAGACTGTCTTGATCAGGTCGAGGCCAAGGGCACTCCGCGCTCGAAGATCGCACTGGGCTTCTGCGTGACCACCCAGTCGACGGTGAGCACGCTCAAGGCCCTCACCGCCGGCATCAACGCCAGCACCGCCCTGCCGACCGTGGCCACGATGTGGGTCGATACCACCGCGAGCTTGCGGCCGGCCCTCAACGCCGCGTCGATACCGAACGCCGCTGTTGGCGCCTACATCGAAGGCGACATCGTGTTGCCCTTCGCCTTGACGGGCCCGGGCGGCACGCTCAACCCGAACCCGGCCTTGTGGCAGGGTCGCAAGTCGCGCTTCGTGCTCACCGTGCCGGCGTTGATCGGCAACCCCGGAGACCCGCAGCCTGCGTACCCGGTCGTCATCTTCGGGCACGGCCTGGGCCGCAGCCGCCGTGACGACTTGATTCTCGCCAACACCTTTGCCTCGGCGGGCATGGCCAGCATCGCCGTCGACGTCGTTTACCATGGCGATCGCTCGACCTGCACCGGCGCCGGCGCCGCGGCCGGGTTCCCCGGGCATGACGAAGCTGCCTGTGCCGACCCGACCACGATGCGCTGCGAGACCACGGGCGCCCAGACGGGCCGCTGCGTGGGCAACGTCGCCGGAGCCACCTGCGACGCGACTCCGTTCGCCGGCGGTGACGAATTTTGTTACGCCGCCGGAGCCGGTCGCTGCATCGGCACCGGGCCTGGCGGAGCCTGTGAAGGCGGGTACTTCAAGACCGACGCGCCTTCGCCGATTCAGCACGTGGCGGCGAGCGGCAACAATTTCTTGAACCTGGCCAACCTGTTCGCGACCCGAGACAACTTCCGCCACGCGGGAGCCCTCGACTTCGCGCAGTTGGTGAAGGTCATCGGCGCGACCACGCCGGGCGTGAGCATCAACTCGCGCTTGACCATCGCCGGCCTGCCGACGCTCGACGCGACCAAGATTCGCTACGCGGGCCAGAGCCTCGGCACCTTCAGCGGCAACACCTTCGCCGCGGCCAACCCCACGGTTGATCGCTTCGTGCTCAACGTCGCTGGCGCCGATCAGATCGACGTGCTGTTGCATGCTCCGGGCTTCGCGGCCCAGCGCGCCGGGTTCTTGGCGGCCTTGGCGGCGCAAGGCATCAACCCTGGCACGCCGGGCTTCGACCAGTTCTTGACCATCGCCTCGACGATCATGGACCCGGCAGACCCGCAGAACATGATCTACAGCGGCGTGAACTCGTCGAACGCGAACCGCAAGATCTTCGTGCAGTACATCGAAGGCGACGCGGTGTTGCCGAACTCGGGTACCCACAAGCTGCTCGTCGCGGCCACCCAGAACCCGAGCCGTCAGCCGAGCTGGTTCGAGTTCGTTCAGGGCTCGACGGCGGCGCCGGGGGTGTTCACCGACATCGCCTTCAGCGAGCGGCACGGGTTCTTGCTCAGACCGCCTCCCAGTAACCCTGCGTGCAACCCGGTCACGGCGAGCTGCGTGACCGTCACCGCTCAAACCCAGGTCGCCCAATTCTTGGCGGCTGGCATCGTTCCCACCAACACTCCGGTGAACCCGTAATGAGAACCTCATTCATGATTCGAAGCGTGGTGGTGGGGTGCCTGGTGCTGTTCTCGACGGCCGCGCAGGCGAGTGGGTTTCGCTTGAACGGTCATTCGGCGCGGGCCGAGGGCATGGGCATCGCGGTGACGGCGCTCACCGACGACGCGACCTCGATTTATTACAACCCGGCCGGCATCTCGGGCCACAAGGGCTTCGAGGTCTCGGCGGGCATCAATCTCATCTTCCCCAGCGTGAGCTTCAAGTCTGACAACACCGGCGCGAGCACGACCGCGAAGTCGGCGGTCTCGACTCCGTTCAACTTCTACGCGACGTTCGGCATCACCGATGACCTCACCATCGGGCTCGGGGTCTTCACGCCATACGGCGCTGGCAACACCTGGCCCGCAGGCTGGGAGGGCGGAGGCCGGGCGCTCAGCTCGAGCGTACAGACCTTCGATTTCAACCCGGTCATCTCGTGGCGGGTGCACCCGCGCTTCAAGATCGCGGCGGGCCTGCAGTTCGTGCGCGGCACGGTGCTGATCGGTCGCGAGCTGAATTTCGTCGACTCGAGCGGCACGGTCACCCTGGGCGGAGACGCCTTCGGCCTCGGGTGGAACGCAGGGTTTCAGCTCGAGCTGGTCGAGAAGTACCTCTGGCTCGGAGCGACCTGGCGCAGCTCGGTGGCGTTGGGCTTCAGCGGCAGCGCGCACTTCGCCAACATCCCCTCCGAGTTTCAGGGGCTGCTGGCCGACCAGAACATTCACTCCGACATTCGGCTGCCCGACGTGATGACGGTGGGCTTCGGGTACCGGGCGACCAGCTCGCTGCGCTTCGGCGCCGACCTGAACATCGTCACCTGGGGCACCTTCAACGACTTGACCATCGCCTTCACCAACTCGGCCTTGACCAACCCGTTGCCCAAGAAGTGGGGAGACACCGTCTCGTACCACCTGGGTGGAGAGCTCGACGTGGTGCCGGCGTTTCAGGTGCGGCTGGGCTTGATCTACGACCCCACGGGCACTCCGACGACCACGCTGACCCCAGATCTGCCTGATTTCAATCGGTTTTCAGTATGCGTGGGCGCCGGGTGGAAGAGCGACTTCGGCCTTCGGGTCGACCTGGCGTATCAGTTCATCGCGCTGTTCGACCAACGCAGCAACGCGCCCGGGTTCTCGGGCACGTACTCCGGCACGGCGAACGTGATTGGGCTCAACGTCGGCTACAAGATGTGAAAATTGCTGGCCCCGACGCGGTGCTTGCGGGGGGCCACTTGTCAGCGGCTGGCGAAAAGAGATAGCTGGCCCTCGAGTTCACCCTAGGGGGTTTCGCATGAGCGAGTTCGCAACTGGCAGCAGTGCACGGCGGGTTTCTTTCAAACGGCGCTTTGACAAGACGGTCAAGGCGAAGCCGCAGTCACCCTCGTTCGGGGTTCACAGCGGCCTGATTCGCAACCCGAACTGGCCCCCTGGGCCGGGCGTGCAGATGCCCACCGACCGTCGCTTGGCGAAGCGGGTTCGCTACTCGTTCGACCTGCTCTACGCGGGCCGGGCGATCACCGTCTCGGGCGATGTCTCGGCGACCGGCGCGATGTTCGTGCTCGACCGCTTGATGCCGGTCAACCACGTGCAGCTGTCGGTGCGCGTGCCCGATGAGCGCGAGCCGCGCAAGGTCGAGGCCGATGTGATTCGCACCAGCTACAAGGGGCAATACATCGCGCACCACGTGCGGTTTTCGGAGCCGTCGCAGTTCTCCGAGGCGATGCAGCACATCGTCGCGAGCGGCGCCGTCGCGGTGCCCTAAAAGGCTCGCGACTACCTCGCACTGAGCATCGCTTCGGCGTCGGCGATGCCCTTCATCACGTGGGGGTCGCCTGGCATGTAGATCTCAGCGCGCTTGAAGTAGGCGAGCGCGAACTTGGGCTCGCTCATCTTCAGGTACAGCCAGCCCAGATTGAGCAACGTGTCGGTGGGTTCTTCTTTGTAGGTCATCCTCGTGATCTGAGTGGCGTCTTCGGGCATCTTCTTGGGCCACGCCGCCAGCGCCTGGTGAAAACAGTAGATGGCTTGAAGTTGGGCGTCTTTGCCCTCTTGTTTGGCCAGGCCGATGCCCTTCATGTGCCAGCCCAGCCAGGGCTTCGCGTACTCGGCAGACCAGGTATGGCCCTCGAGGTCGGCGGCGGTGAGCTCGACGACTTGGCCGGCGGGCTCGCCCTTTGCTATCGGCCGCGGCCCCTTGTTGCACGCGAACATCGAGAGACAGACCGCGACGGTCAAGACGAGGGTCTTCATCAGTGCTCCTGTTCAACGGGTCGACTCTTTTCGCTTCGTCGCCGCCGCCGCAACCAGCGCCCGGGTCTCTTCGCTCGAGTACGACGCCACCCGGAGCCGCTCGTATTCGGCCACCTCGGCGGCTGACGCATCGGCGCGGCCCACCAAGTTGAGGCCGGCCTTGGTGCCCGCGATCGCCGTGGGCGACGCCGCCGCCAAGTCGGCCGCGATTGAAAAGGCGGTCGTCTCGGCCTGGCCCTCGGTGTCGAGCACGTCGAGCATGCCAAGTTGAAAGGCCCGCTCGGCTTCGACGGTGCGGCCGGTCAAGAACAAGAACCTCGCCGCCGACAGGCCGACCCGGCTCGCCACCCGCGCGAACCCGCGCCGCGAATACACCAGCCCGAGCTTCACTGGAGGCATGCAGAACCGGGCCGAGAGGTCTCCGATGCGCACATCGCACGCCATCGCCAGCTCGCAGCCCGCGCCGTACGCCGGCCCGGTGATCAGCGCCACGCTCGGCAGCGGGTGGTTCGACAAGCCGTCGAGCACATCGGCGACCAGGTCATCGGGCAAGGGGTCTCCGGTTCGGTAGGCGGCGAGCTCATTGAGGTCGTACCCCGCGCTGAAGATGCCATTGCCCGCGCCGCGAATGAGCAGGGCGCGCACCGACGCGGGCACCTGCAAGCCGACCCGCAGCGCCTCGAGCACGGCGCGGTCGAGCGCATTTCGACGCGACGGGTTCGACAGGGTCAGCACCCGCACTCCTGAGGGAGAATCAGTGATGTCGAGCCGCCCCTGCGCGTTCAGCCGAGCACCACGAGCACGTCACCCTCGGAGACCGACTGCGCCTCTTTGCAGCGAATCTCTTTGACCGTGCCGCCTTGGGCGGCCTCGACGGGCATCTCCATCTTCATCGACTCGAGAATGACGAGGGTGTCGCCCTCGTTGACCTTCTGGCCAACGGTGCACTCGATTTTCCAAACGGTTCCAGTGATGTGGGCAGTGACGTCGGCCATTGAAGCGACTCCTTTTTTTACGGTTTGGCGTGGTTCTCGAGAAACCGCGTGTCGAGCTGCGCTTGCGCGAAGGCGGGCGAGGCCACGATGCGCTGGTGGAGCGGGATGTTGGTCTTGATGCCTTCGACGACGAAGCTGCTCAGCGCCTCGGCCGAGCGGGCGATCGCCTCGGCCCGGTTCGAGCCAGTGACGATCAGCTTCGCGATCATCGGGTCGTAGTACGGCGTGACCACGTTGCCCTCGGCGTACCCGGCATCGAGTCGCACATTGGGCCCGGTCGGAGGCCTGAACACCTTCAAGGGGCCTGGCGAGGGCAGAAACTTCACCGGGTCTTCGGCGTAGATTCGAAACTCGAGCGCGTGCCCGGTGCGTTGAATTTGCGCCTGCTGCAGCGTGAGCTTCTCGCCGGCCGCGATGCGCAGCTGCCAGCCAATCAAGTCGACGCCAGTGGTCAGCTCGGTGACCGGGTGCTCGACCTGCAGCCGCGCGTTCATCTCGATGAAGTAGACCGCGCCCTCGGAGTACAAGAACTCGACCGTGCCGGCGTTGGCGTACCCGAACGCCTTCGATGCCTTGAGGGCCGCGTCGAACAGGCTCGCGCGAATCGCTTTGTTGGCGCCGTCTAAGAACAGGGGGCAGCCGGCCTCTTCGACGACCTTCTGGTGGCGGCGCTGAATCGAGCACTCGCGGTCGAGCACGAGCAGGGTGTGACCGTGCAGGTCGCCGAGAATCTGCACCTCGAGGTGGCGGGGCGCGGCGAAGTATTTCTCCAGGTAGAGCCCGTCTTTGCCGAACGCGGCCTTCGCGCGGTCCATGCATTGGCGAAAGACTTTGGCGAGCTCATCGGGCGTGTTGGCGACGGCCATGCCGATGCCGCCTCCGCCGCTGGCGGCTTTGCAGAGCACCGGGTAGCCGATGCGCTCGGCCTCGGCCTGGGCGGTGGCCACGTCGGGCACGGTCTGGGCGGTGCCGGGCACCACCGGTACTCCGGCGGCGGAGACCAGGCGGCGGGCCTCGCTCTTGTCTTTCATTCGCAGCATCGCCTCGGGCGGAGGCCCCACGAAGACCACGCCGGCCGCGGTGCACGCGCGCGCGAACTCGGCGTTCTCGGAGACGAAGCCGTAGCCCGGGTGAATCGCTTCAGCGCCGGTCTGCTTGGCGGCGGCGAGCAGGGCTTCGACGTTCAAGTAACTGTCTTTGGCGGGTGCGGGCCCGATGCGCACCGCTTCGTTCGCTTCTTTGACGAAGGGCAGGTCAGCGTCGGCATCTGAATAGACCGCAACGGTCTTGATGCCCATCGACTGAGCGACGACTCCGAGTCTGCGCGCGATTTCGCCGCGGTTGGCGATGAGAATTTTCGAGAACATGAGCGGTCGCGCACCGTACCGTCGCTGCTGGGGTCAAACAATGACCACGTGTTTGGCGTCTTTCAAAGAACGCAGGTAGAAGCCAACCGTCATGCCCCGTCGCAAGGCCCACGCCGCACAGATCTTCAGCTTCGCCGAGGCCAAGCTGGCTCGCCGGCTGGGCACCTACCGCGAGAAGCTCGACCGGGTGCTGCGCACGAACAAGCGCGCGATCGGCCGGCTGTACTCGAGCGGCACGCTGTTCACCAAGGTCGGTACCCGAGCGGGCAGAGATCTGCTGCTGGCCCACGAGCATTTGTTGCGGGTGGTGGGGCTGGTCGAGCGGCTGAGCGACACTGGCGATGTGCCCGCGCCGCGAAAGAGCGCCGAGGTCGACGCGATCTTCGATGAGCTCGATACGTTGCTCGAGCGAACGACTCAGCTCACCGAGCACACCGCGGCGATGATCGACGAGCTGAAGCGCGAGTAACGATTAAACCTCTGCGAACAGCTCAGCCATGCGCACCCGCAGCGCGCTGGCGATTCGGTAAAGCGACGAAATCGACGCCGAGCTCTCGGCCCGCTCGATCTGCGAGAGCAGCGACACCGACAACCCGGTTCGCCGCGCCAGCTGCTTCAAGGTGAGGTTCTGGCGCGTTCGCCCCTCGCGAATGAAGCGCCCAATCGCCCGGTGCAGCTCGGCCTCGGGGTCGCGGGTGATGCCCTTCTTGTCGAGGGTGCGTTTGACCGTCTCGAGAAACACCGGAGGGTCGACTGGCTTCTTGATGTAGTCGCTCGCCGATGACTTGAGGCTCGCCACCGCCGTCTCGATGGTGGGAAACCCGGTCGCGACGATGACTGCGAGGTCGTCATCGAAGGTGCGAATCTGCTCGAGCACTTCGGTGCCGCTCATCTTCGGCATCATCATGTCGAGAATGACCAGCTGAAACTCGGTCTTCTTGAGCAGCGCCGTGACCTCGGTCGGGTCGTCGAGCGTGGTGACCGCGTACCCTTCTTTGGTGAGCAGCGCCTTGAACATCTCGGCGTTGTCTGGTTCGTCGTCAACGACCAACACACGAATTTGCTGAGAGCCTCGCACCGTTCGCCTCACTCATGCCGCTCGATACAAAAGGGTGTCACTTCGAAATTGACCAGCGCATCACGGCTTGCACGACGGCCCACTCTCTAAAATGTTCTTGATCTTGCTCACGTACACGTCGTCTGCCGGGGCGACGCGCAGATACTGCTCGTAAAAATTGCACGCCTGCCTGAACTCGCTCGGGCTGTTGTCTTCTTGAGAGAGCCGTGAATGGGCGCTCGCTGAGTTGCGAATGCAGGGCAGGTTCGAGGGGTCGAGCTGCAGGCACCGCTTGAGCCGTTCGATCGCCGCGTTGAAGCTGCCCTCTTTGATCAGCACCTTGGCTTCGGCGACCAGCTTCTCGGTCTCTGCATTGGTGCTGGCCGCCGCCACGACCACCGGGTCGGGCTTCTTCGGCACCACCGCGACCGGGTCGGGTTTCTTGGGCACCACCGCCACCGGGTCGGGCCTCTTCACGTCGGGCTGGGTCTTCTCGGTCAGCGTCTTGTACTTCGCTTCGAGCTCGGCGACCCGGGCCTTGAAGACCTTGGTGCTCTTCGCGCTGTCGAGCATGGCCCGGGCCACTTGCGGCTGCTTCGCCTCGAGGGCCTTCATGGCCTCGTTCAAGTTGCTCGAGACGATCTTCTCGGCGTCGATCATCGCCAGCATCGGGCTGACCTGGGGGCAGGTCGCCGCGCCAACCTTGCAGCTGCGCAGGGCGGTCTCGGCGGTCGCCAGGTCAGCCACGTCGAGCGCGGCCTGGGCTTCGGTCAACGCCTTCTTCGACGCGTCTTCAGGGCTGGCGTCGACCGGGTCGGGGGGCACGGGCACGTCAGGCTCGATCGGAGGCGGCTTCACCGGGTCGACCACCGCCACCGCCACCTTCACCGGAGGCGGGTCGACGGGTTTGGTGGTGGTGCCACGGCCGCGCATCAATGCGTACCCGCCTCCGCCAACCACCAGCACCAGCACGGTGGCGATCACCGCGATCATCGGCGCCTTCGATGAGCTGAGCTGCTCGAACTCACCCGTCTCGACCACCGTGGCCGTGGTCGGCGCGTCGCTGAACGACTCTCCGGGGCCCACGAACTTCATCTTCACGTGCCCAAGCTCGATCACGTCGCCGCTGCGCAAGGTCACCTGCGCGTAAGGCTCGCCGTTGACCATCAGGCCATTGGCCGACTGCATGTCGATGACCCGCCACTCGCCGTTGTCTTCACGCACCACTTTGCAGTGGGTGCGCGAGAGCGAGCGGTGATCGAGATAGATGTCGTTGTCGTCGACCCGGCCGATGCGGGTCTCGGTCTTCGAGATGAGAAACTCGCGGCCAGCGAACTCGGTGTTGATCACCACCAGCTTCGGCGCTTGGCTCGAGTCGAGCTCGATGACCTCGCGGCGGTTGGTCTGCACCTGGTCGATGCGAATGACCGAGGTCGATTGCTGCTTGGGCAGGGTGGCGTCGTCTTCGGCCCCGTCGACCGCCTCGAGGGTGCCCGGCGGAGGCGTTGCGTCGCTCGCCCGGCTCGGTGGGTCGACCGCCGGCAACGCCGGCATGGTGGGCGCCGTCTCGCGCTCGCTGGGCAGGCGTTGGGTGGGGCCGACGCTGCTGCTGGCCCGCGCCGAGGGCACCTGCATCGGCGTGGTTGACGTGGCGCGTTGCTCGTCTTCGCGCTGTATCGCGAGGTCGTAGTCGCCGATCTGAATCAGGTCTCCGTCGCTGACCTGCACCAGGCCTGAGATGCGATCGCCGTTGACCCGAATGCCGTTGGAGCTGCCGAGGTCTTCGATTTTCACGGCGCCTGACTGCCGCAGCAGCCGGGCGTGCCGTCGCGAGACGTTGCGCTCGGTCAACCGAATGGTGTTGCCCTCTTGGCGGCCGATGGTGATTTCGTCCCTCACGAAGGGGACGACCGTCTTTCGGCCTTCGTCATCTTCAATGATCAGCTTCAGCACGCACCTGACTTTCTAGCATCACTGTACGCCGCAAAGCAGCAACCCCGAGCGTCGAGCCGAAACTTTCTTCTTCCGCCAAGTTACAGTGTCGCGGTGGCGGCCTCCCTCATTTTGCGTACCGACTCGGGTGACGAGCACCTCGAGCTCATCGAGTTCGAGGCCCGGGTGCGGCGGGGTGAGATTTCTCCGCAGTCGCTGGTGTGCCTGCCGCCCATCACCGGCGACCGCTTCGTGCCGGCCTGTGAGCTCGAGCTGTTCAAGGCGCTGCACGAGCCTAAGCGGGCTTCGTTTTCGCGCACCTTCTCGGTCACTCGGTTTCCCTACATCACGTCGGGGTTGATTTTGCTCAACCTGTCGATCTTCTTGTTCACCGCCCGCGGCGGAGAGATGGACATCGACGACATGGTGCGCAGCGGTGCCAAGGTGGGCCCGCTCATCTGGGACCTGGGCGAGCTGTGGCGGCTGTTCACCGCCAACTTTCTGCACCACGACGGCCTGCACCTGGGCCTCAACATGTTCGTGCTCTTCAACGTGGGCGGGGCGCTCGAGAACACCTACCGCACGCTCGATTACCTGTGGCTGCTGGTCTTCACCGGGCTGGCGACGATGACGACTTCGTTGCTGCTCAACGAGTCGATCACCATCGGCGCCTCGGGCATGGTGTTCGGCTGCCTGGGGGGCGTGGTGGCCTTCGGGCTCAAGTACCGCAGCCTGCTGCCGACGCGATACCGCAGCTTGATGGCCGACGCCGCGGTGCCGGTGGTGCTCGGGCTGTTGATGATGGGCATCACCTCGCATGGGGTCGACAACTGGGCCCACATCGGGGGGCTGGTGGCGGGCATCGGCACCGGCGCCTTGATGCGGCCGCGGTTGCTGGCCGAAGCACGACGGTGGTGGTGGGAGCCAGCGCTGCGGGCCGCTCCCTCGCTGGGCATTCTGGCGGTCGTCTTCGGCGGGCAGACCTTGTTTCGCGAAGTGCTGCCGGTGATGCGTCTCGAGCACGACGATGCTTACGGGCTGTCGATGCCGGTGCCCAAGACGTGGGTGCGGGGGGCGAACCCGCTGGGCTCGGTGGCTTGGTACAACGGGCTGTCGGGCCTGGGCCGGGCGAGCTTCGCCGCCGAGGCGGTCGACATGCCCGAAGGCGCTGACGCGATGGCCTGGGCGAATCGATTCGTCGATGACCGGTTGGCGAAGGGGTCACTGCAGCAGGGCTCGGTGCGGCACCAGCCTCCGGAGCTGGCACGGGTGGCTGACCATGATGCGGTGCGGGTGCGGGCAGTGCTCGATGACCCGGCGGGCAACAGCCGGTTGGTCGCCTACTTCGTGCCGCGCGGCAACGTTGTGTACCAGCTGGTGTTTCTGTGGCCGACGGCGTTCCCCAGGTATGGGCAGATCGTCGAGCAGATGCTGGCGGGCGTGAAGTTCGATGAGACCCGAGCGCTGCGGCTGGCGCGGGCCGAGACGCTGTTGTTCCCCAATTCTCCGGCGGCGTTGGCGAGGCTGGGCGAAGAGCTGCTCAATCAAGGTGACGGAGTGCCCGCGGCCGAGGCGCTGGCTGGGGCGGTGCGGGGGGAGCCGTCGAGCGCGGAGTACCGGGTGTTGTTGTCGCGGGCGTGGCTCGCGGCGGGAGAGATCGAGCGGGCGTGCGAGGCGGCGAAGGCGGCGGTGCAATACGACGGTGAAGACCCTGAGGTGCTCGAGGCCGATGCGAGGTGCGAGCTGGCCCGGGGCAACCCGCAGCGGGCGCTCGAGCGAATCGAACGTGCGCTGGTCGCCGCGCCGGGCGATGCTCGGCTCAAGGCGGCGCAGTCGAGGCTCAGGGAGTCACTGCCGAGGTAATAAGAACCGGCCAAATCCCAAGCCGGTCATCCTGAGGCTCTCGAAGGATGAAGCCCGGGTATCAAAAAGGCCACCCGTCGCAGCTGGGTGCTTCGAGTCCTTCAGCACGCACGGAGGAGCACGAAGACCCATGTCCCACATCGGCCGAGCGACGTGTCTGAGGAGGCATGAGAACTCTCCAGCTCTTCGCGTTGGTCATCTTCACTGCCTGTGGCGTCAACCTCCCGCAGGTGGGACCGGCCACTGGGCCGCTTGATGGCGACCGCCCCAAGGGCCACGCCAGCGATGGCGGCCCCGACCCATTCGATGCTGGCCCGAACCTCGACGCCGATGACCTGGCCTCGCTGCTCCCGCGCTCGCGCGTCGAGGCACCCGCCGCAGACCTGACCCGCGCCGCGACCGGCGAGCGCGCCTTCTCGCTCGACCTCTACCGAAAGCTCGCCGCCAGCAACGACGACAACGTCTTTCTCTCGCCGCTCAGCATCGATGTCGCCCTCTCTATGACCTACGCCGGAGCCCGTGGCGCCACCGCCGAGGCCTTCGAGCACGTGCTCAAGAGCGGCCTCCTGACCGATGCGCATCACCGCGCGACCAATGCCCTCGATGCCCAGCTCACCTCACGAGGCAACGGCACCGACCCGCGCGCCTTCACGCTCAAGACCGCCAATAAAATCTTCTGCCAGGCGGGCTTCACCCTGAAGCAACCCTTCCTCGACACCCTGGCCACCGAATATGGCGCGGGGGTTCGCCCCGAGCCGTTCACCACCGCTCCCGAGCTCGCGCGCGCGAACATCAATACCTGGGTGGCCGCCAAGACCGACAACCACATCACCGAGCTGCTCGCTCCGGGCTCGGTGGGCCCCAACACGCCGATGGTGCTGGTCAACGCGATCACCTTCTACGGCGCCTGGGAGCACCCGTTCTCGAACTACGGGGTCGATGACTTCGTCGGCCTCGATGGCGCGCATCGCCACGTCGCGCCGATGCTGCTCGAGACCACCCTGCAGGCCGCCACCGTCAACGGCACCGAAATCGTTCGCGTACCGTACGTTGGCGGAGCGCTCTCGATGCTGCTGCTGATGCCCCCCGCAGGTCACTTGCACACCTTCGAAGCCACCCTCGACGAGCAGGCCCTCAGCGCCTTCGAGGCCGCGCTGGCGCCCGAGCGGGTGCTGCTCACGATGCCGAAGTTCGAGATGGGCACCAAGCAGTCACTGGTCTCGCCCTTGACCTCGCTCGGGCTGGGCATCGCGTTCGGCGGCGCCGACTTCTCGGGCTTTAGCGACGCGCAGCTGAGCGTCGCCGACGTCATTCACCACGCTTACGTCAAGGTCGATGAGAACGGCACCGAAGCGGCCGCCGCGACTGCGGTCGTGCTCGATGGAGGCGCCAGCGCTCCGAAGCCGTCACGCCCGGTCACCCTCGACCGCCCCTTCATCGTCGCGGTCATCGACCAGGCGACCAACACCATCGTCTTCATCGGCCGGGTGACCAAACCGTAAGGTGCTCCGCACGACGCTCTGATGACGTTGGCCGGGCGAAGCAGTACGACGTCACGATGAGACTCAGCGTTCGCACTGCATTCATTGCGCTGGTGGTGTTGGGCGGTACCGGTTGCCGCACCGTCAACGTCACCTCGAAACGATTTTTTATGCCCGCCAAGGCTGAGCTGGCGCTGCCGCCGCCTGTGGCTGGGAGCGAGTCGGTGACCTTCACCCTGCCCGACGGCGCCCGGTTGCATGGGTTCTGGGTCGCACGACCACAGGCGCGGGCGACGCTGGTATTCTTCAACGGAGCGGGCGGTCTGGCAGAAGAAGTGGTGGCGATGTTCGTGACCTGGTCGAAGGCCTTGAATGTCAACGTCTTGGTGTACGACTACCGGGGTGCTGGGCGAAGCGAGGGCACGGGGAGCATCGATGCCGTCAAAGACGATGCGCACGTCGTGCTCGAAGACCTCAGCCACTTCAAAGCCGACGGTCTGGCGAAAGTCATTCTGATGGGCTCCTCAATGGGCTCGATGGCCGCCGTCTCATTGGCCGCACAGAAGCGAGAAGGGTTCGCCGCGATAGTGCTCGACAGCGCGCCGACC
>JANLPS010000100.1:0-36711 GCA_031367385.1 Archangium sp.
AAAGAAGTCGGCACCAGGGTCACCTCAGATGCCACGCTGGTGATTGCAGGGCAGCGAACGGCGGTTGACGTCGTCATCACTGCCAGCAGCGAGAAGACGAGGCTTGCAACCGAACCGGTTGGCGACTGGGGCATCCCTCCAAAAGAACGAGTTTCAGCTGGCGAGCAGAAGCCTCTCGAAGAGGCCGTTCAGTCTCTCGGGCGGGCCACTTCTCTCCGCATCGCCACCCTGGTCGAGGTGCAACTGCCCTTTGGTGGCACTGTTCGATTTCGCGGCGGCGCTCCGGCCTGAAGTCGCCAATTGGTGTCACAGGCAGCGACAGGTGCTGGCGCTGAGTTTCACGGCCCCGGCGTGTGATTGAGGGTCATCGTGTGGGTGGTGGTCAGGTGAATGTCGGCATCGACGAAATTTTCGTCAACCGACTTGGTCGCCAACACCGCGCTGCCGTTGTGAACCACCCAGTCGGCGAAGAAGAACCCTTCGGTGTCGTTGAAGTAGGCGGGCAGGCTGCCCAAGACGACGACATAGGTGGCCCAGTAGTTGAGGCCATTGATGGTCTGTGGCGGGTTCGGGGGGTGGTTGCACAGGTCGAGCAGCACGTGAGTCGTGCCGACGACCGAGCCCGAATAGTTGTTGGCGAAGTACAAGAGCTTGAATTTGTCGATCTCTCCCTTGCCCGAGACCCGCGGGTCGGTCTTGAGCGACCAGTCGAGGCTCTGCACCACGAACGTGGCGTCATGCGGCGTGATGGTGCCAATGCCTGAGCAGGGGTCGGTGTAGTTGACCGTGTAGCTGGTCGAGATGAGCGGCCCATGCGGCGCCTCGCTCATCAGTGAAGCGCTCAACAGGTCTCCGGGAGTAAGCGAGAGCTTGACCTGGCCCTGCATCGCCTCGCGCACCTTCCACTCGCTCGAGTCGTTGGTGATGGTGCTCTCGATGTCGAGGCGGTACTTGTGACAGGCGCGAATGTGCTGCTCCGCCTTCGTCTCCCAGGCTTTGTTCGAGGTGTCGATGCCGAGCAGCTGCGACTGACGCTCGAGCCCCAGCCACACGGGGATGATGCGCTGAATGATGTGCTGGTCACGGCACAGTGCGTACTCCTCATCGAGGCAAACCCCGGCCACGGTGTCGACCAGCGGCTCGAGCTGCGCATACTGGGGCACGGCTCCGGTGAGGCCCAGCAATTGCGCTTGTCGCTCCGTGCCCAACACGGTCTCGAGGGCGAGGCGCCCGGCAGCGCAACTCGAGCCGGCGGCGGCCACCCGTACTTCGACGACCTCCTTCACGTACTCGCGCAGCAACGCGATGACCTCCGCGATCGAGACCATGCCCGACTCTTCATCGCCCAACAGCTGCCGTTGCCGCTCGGCGGTCAGACGCTCTGCGATCGCGCTCTGAATGCGCGCTTCAGCCGAGCCACCGATTCGATTGCGAACGCCTGCGAGGCTGGCCGAGATGCCCTGCGTCGCAGTCGCGTAGGCGTAGCTCGAAAAGTGCAACAACTGCAGCGTCAGCCGCGAATCACCCTTGGCCGGAGCCGCCAGCGCGACCTGGTTGTTCGCGCCCCAACCGAAGGGCACCTGCTGCGCCACCGGTGGGGTCTGGCCTGCGCCCGGCGTGATCACCAGGGTCAGCGGCGAGTTGAAGGTGAGCCCGTCGGGCAGCAGCTGCACTCCCCAGGTCTTGCCAGTGCCGAAGGGGTTGGCGTCGAGCCGCACCGGCGTCATCACGATGGTCTGGGGCGAGATCAGCGCATCGTTGGGGATGGTGAGCTCGAAGGTCGTGCCGTCAGAGGCGGTCGCGGTCAGCACTCCGCCGGCGATGGTGAAGTCTTGTGCGACCCCGGCGTCATTCTCGAGGGTCGCGCTCACGGTCAGGGGCGAAGCGGCTGGCGTCAGGCTCCAGAGCCCACCGTCGAAAGTGCTCACGGTGCCACCCCCCGCGTCGTTCGCCAAAGCCCCAGCATCTTGCGCCGCCGTGGTTGTGCCCGCATCGGTGAACGAGCCACCGCCAGGGCCTCCGTCACCCTCAGCGCTTCGAACGGGGGTACAGGCAGCGAGCACAATCGCGAGCAGAACGAGGTGGAGTTTCACGGGGGCAGGCCTCAAGACAGAGTCGACGGGAATATGCCCGGCGAGTGCTGCTAACGGCACGCACCTTAGTACTCAGCGCGAATGCCGAGAAATGGGCGAATCGGGAGGTGGTTGAAGGCCTGGCGATTGGGCTCCATGCCCCCGGCGTAGTCGCCCTTGTCGTAGATGTAGGTGAACACGTTCATCGTGTTCGTCACGTTGAGCGCCTCGAGGTACACCGCGCACGACAACGGGCCCGCCTTGAAGCGGTACTCGCCGCGAAACGAGAGCTCGAAGAAGAAGGGAAACGTCGCCGAGCTGGTCGGCCCGAAGACTGGCACGAAGCGCTGGTTCTCGAAGTCTGAGATGAATGAGGCGACCGGTGTGTAGGGGCGACCAGTTCGAAAATTGGCGCGGCCGGTGAAGACCCACTTCGAATTCGGAGACCAGGTCAGGCTCGCGGCCGCCGAGACGGGCTGCTCCCACTCGACGCGGTACTCTTGCAGGCCGACCGCGAGCGGGTTGGTGCGATGGGCGCGCTGAATGCCGAGCCCGAAGGTGTAGGCGAAGTGATCGACTCGCCCGACCATGATCAGGTCGAGGCCGTAGGCGGTGCCGGTACCGAGGCTCTGGTAGGCGGGCAGCCCCGCGGCGAGCCTGGCGTCGAGCGCGTCGCGCGTGTCGGGGTTGACGGCCAACGCTGAGAGCCACTTGCTCCAGCCTTCGACCTTCAGCAACGCCTCGAACGGCAAAGGCTGCTCAGCCCCGATGACCAGGTTCACGCTTCGCTGGGGCAAGAGCGCGGGGTTGCCGTATTGCGCATCGAGCAACAGGGGTGACGCGACCGGTTGCAGCGCGAAGCCCGTCGAGGCCTTGAGCACCGTGAGGGTCGGCAACACCAGTGAGGCCGCGAGCCGCCCAGAGCCGGTCACCTGGCGGTGCGACACATCGACCTGACCCCGCAGCCCCGCCTCGACGGTGAAGCGCTCGAAGATCTTCCACGTGTGTTCGCCATAGACGGCGATCAGGTTTTGCGTTCGGCTCGGCGCGATCGGCAAGGCCGGCAGGTACGTATCGATGATCGGTATCTGGGCCCACGGCGCCTGGGCCCGCGAATCAGAGACCGAGCCCGTCAACTGCAAGCGGCGCCACGCATATTGCACGCCCAGCGAGGTGCGATGCGCATCGGAGTGCACGATCTTCGCGTCTGCCCGAAAGAGCACGTCGACGTTCTCGGCGTCGCTGACCAGGCTGCGCTCGCTCGAGATGTTCACCGCATTGGTGTCGCGGGTGAAGGCGCCGAGCACAGAGAGCTCGCTGTCACCACCGAGATCGACGGCGTGGCTGAGCGAGGCAATCAGCGCGTTGTTCTGCAGCTTGAGCCCGCCCGCGAAGTTCACCAGCACTTCTTCACCGGGTTTGATCACGAAGTTCACGCCGTCGCTGGCGTTGATGAAGGTGGCGAGGGTTCGGTGCTTGCCGCGGTGAAAGATCACCCGAGCGAAAACCTCAGTGATGTCGGGCGCGACCACGTTCTGGCCGAAGACGTTCAGGGCCTTGAGCGCGGCGAAGTAAAGCTCGAAGTAGCTGCGCCGAAACCCGACCACCGCCGAGAGCCCCTCGATGCCCAGGGGGATGTCGGCGCGAATCTTCGCGGTCTGAATCGAGAGATCGGCGACCACGTGAAACTTGGTCGCTTCGACCTTCGGGTAGTGCACCTCGAGCGTGCCCGAGAGCGTCGGCTCGTAGCGGGCAGGGGAGCCACCGGCGTAGAAATCGGCCGATTCGACGAGCTGGGGGTTGATGATGCTGGCGAAACCGCCGAGGTGAAACGGGTTGCTCAACGGTACGCCGTCGATCATGAACAGCACTTCATCGGGGGCCCCGCCGCGCACGAAGAAGCTCGCGAGCAGATCGGGGTCGGCCGCCACGCCGGGCAGGCTCTGCACCACGCGGGCGATGTCTTCCAACGCGCCGGGGGTACGGTCGATGTCAGTGCGATTGAACGAGTAATGGCTCACCTGAGGCGTGCGATCGGCGTCGGGCACCGCGGGCAACAACCGGCTGCCGCGAATCAGGGTCTCTGAGACCCGCTCTTTTGGCAGCACGTACCGAACCTCGGCGATTCGGCCCGGCTGAAACACCTCGGGGAAGGCCTTCAGCGCGTACCCGGGCTTGACCACCGAGACCCAGGTGTCGGCGTCGAAGGGCTGATCGAAGGTGATTGAAAATGCGCCCTTCTCGTCGGTTACCGCTGACTTGGGCTCGAGCTTGACTTGGGCTCCGGGCAGCGGCTCTCCGAGCGCGCCCACGACGCGGCCACGCAAGACGAACGGCGCCACCGCCACGTGGGGGGCTTGAGCCACCACGCCCCCATCGGCATCGAAATCAGCCCCACCATCGGCCTCGGTCAACGGCTGGGAGAGCACCACCAGCAATACCTGCGCAAAGAGCACGCCAGTGACTTAGCAGCCTCGTCGCGATTCTCGAGGTGTGAGATGAAGAGGCGCCCCATGTTCTTCGTTTTTTCACGCGCCGCGGCGACCGGCCTTGTGCTTCTGACAGCCTCGGCGGCCTTGGCGGTCGCAAGCGCGCCGGTGCCGGCGGTCATCGCTCCGCTGGTTCTGTTTCTGGCCTGCGTCGCCATCGCCCCAGCCTTCTCGCGGCTCGAGTTTTTTCTGCCGACCGTGAGCCGGGGTGATCGCTCGCGGCCCGAAGTGGCCATCACCTTCGACGACGGCCCCGACCCGCGTACCTTGCCGCCCTTGCTCGAGCTGCTGGCCGAATTTCAGGCGCCGGCGACGTTCTTCGTGGTCGGCAATCAAGTCAAAGCCAACCCGACCCTGGTGCCCCTGTTGCTCGAGCGAGGGCACGAGGTGGGCAACCACTCGCTCACCCACGACCCGATGCTGATGCTGCGCTCGATGAACCGCCTGCGGCACGAGGTGCAGGGGTGCCAAGACGAGCTGATCGCCCTGGGCGCGAAGCCGACGGTCTTTCGCCCCCCGGTTGGCATCACCAACTCGCGGCTGCCGGTCATTCTTCGCGAGCTGGCGCTGACCTGCGTCACCTTCAATGTGCGGCCGCTCGACTTCGGCAACCTTCGAATCAAGCAGCTCGCTCAGCGGGTGCTGCGCAATGTCGCCGCGGGAGACATCATTCTGCTGCATGACCGTTGGCCGCACGAGGGGCCCTTCGACGAGTGGCTCGCAGAGCTGCGGCTCATTCTTTCGGGGCTGGCACAACGGGGTCTTCGCGTGGCGCCGCTCTCTCGGGTGCTGAACCAGAAGGTCATGGAGCGGGTGCCCGCCACGCCGGTGCCTCCCGCGGTCATGCCTCCGCCGCCGGGCAGGCTGAGCAAAGCGCTCGACGTCGCGATCTCGGTGGCGCAGGCCTTCGGCGTCGTGGCGTACCCGCTGACCACCTACTTCGGCATCGAGTCGTTCGGTGTTCGGGCGGCGGCGCTGCTGATGCTGGGGCTGCACCTGCCGGGCGTCATTCGAACCCTCGCGCGAAACGGCCGTCAGGCGCTGGGCCTGCTGGGCATGGGCGCGGTGGTGGTGACGCTGTGCGTGTTGGCGGCGGTGCTCGAAGACACCCGGTTCATGTTGGCGTACCCGTCGTTGGTGAACGTGGCGTTGTTGATGCAATTCTGGTGGTCATTGGTGCGAGGGCCGCCGATGGTCGAGCGGTTCGCGCGGCTGCAGACCAGCTCGCTAAGCCCCGCCGAGCTGGCCTATTGCCGTTCGGTGACCTTTGTCTGGTGCGCGTTCTTCATCTTCAACGGGGGGCTGATCACGGCCCTGGCCATCGTGGGCCCGCGCAGCTGGTGGGCGGCCTACGCCAGCGGCATCTCGTACCTGCTGGTGGGGCTGCTGTTCACCGCCGAGTTCGTGATTCGCAGGGTGCGGTTCGGCAAATTCGGCGCTGGCTTGCCCGATCGGCTCCTCAAGGTAATCTTGCCGCGCGCGGTGGTCGCTCGAGCCACTCGCAACGACGTCATCTAGCCGGGGGTCTCACCGTGAGCGCGTTGCTGATCATCATGTCGGTTCTCACCTCGGGGCCAGACGCTCCGATGCTCGCCGGCTCCGAAGCGCATCACCGGGGTCTGCTGATCGCCCAGGCTGCGCCTCCTCCGCTCCCGCCTGCCGACTTGCCGCTGCCCCCGCCCGAATCAGGTCGCTACGACAATTGGTCGAAAGCACAACTGCAACTCGAGCTGACCCGTCTCGAGAACCTGAAGCCGAGCCTGGGGTTGCCGATCGTCTTGCTCTCGGCGGGCGGCTTCGTGGCCCTGGTCGGCCTCTACGTCGCGTCGACCTACTTGATCGCGGGGCTGTTCATCCTCATCCCCGGGTTGGCGGTGTTGGTGTGGGGGGCTATCTTGCTCGCTCAGCGAATACCCGAGCGGCGAATCTTGGGTGAGCAGATCAACGACATTCAGTTTCGGCTCGATCACTTCGATCACCCCTTCGGAGTGCCCCCGCCGCCGCCTCCGTCAGTGCGCGCCCCGACACCCACCGTGTTGCTGGCGCAATTCTAGCGACCGCCGTCAGAGAGCCCGGCATCGGAGCGCCCCGCATCAGCGGCGACTTGCGTGCACAGCGTGACGCAGCGCCCTTTGTTGTTCGCACACTCGAGGCCGTGCCAGACCGACTCGGCGTTTTCGTGGCACTCGTGAATGTCTCCGCTGCCAGGGTCGACCGAGTGGCACGCCGCGATGATGTCATCGCACTCGGGTATGCCGTCGTACCCCGCGTCGACGATGACCGCGATTGGCTTCTCGCCGCAGCCAATGAGCAACAGCGAGACGAAAACAATACGTCGCATTCGATGAGACCTCATTCAGGGTGAGCGTAAAGCAACTGCGTGATCGTGCCCGGGAGATCGGGCGCCGCGCGTCTGTGAGAGCCAACTTCGCGGAGTGCGCACCAGCGGCTACCGGTGATGTGAACGGCGCTCGATTCGCTGCCACATCTGAAGGTACTTCTCGGCGCTGTGAAAAATCGGTGCGAGCAGCTGGCCCTGGTGCGCCGCGCGCGCGACGTTCGCCGAGTCTTGAAAAAAATCCGGCAGCATTCCGTAGTGGGCCATGCCGTCGAGGTTCACGTCGAACTCGCGGGTGCCAGCGGTCGAGCGCTCGAGCGGTGCGTTGGGGCCCTCGCTCATCGCGGCCCAGCGCTCGCGGTCGGGGTGACCTGATTGCCACGCCCTGACTTCATCGCTCGTGTAGGGCGAGTCGTCTCCGGTGGCTTTTTGCTCGAAGCGCCATCGGCCCAATGACGTCACGGGCGTCTGGTAGGTCACGCCGTTTCGTTGGGCGAAGGCCTGGGTTCGAATGCGGCCATTGGCGCGTCGCACCGCATCACCTCGGGCACCTGGGCACGCGTCGACTCCGAAGCGAGGCGTGGGCATGGTGGCGAAGCCGCCCACGTCTGACGCGATGCCCGAAATGCCCGGGGCGACCTCTTCGGCATATTCGAGCATCTGCAAGAAGCCCTTCGACGAGCCGTCACAATCGAGGGCGATGCGATCTCGCCAGCTCACCCCGACGCCACCCGAGACGAGCTGGAGGCCGATCATGCCGCCCCCCGCTGCGATGGCCTCGAGCTGCTGCCTCGTGCGACTGCGATCGCTGCGAATTTTTCGCGCATCGGCGACGCCGTACTCACCGTTCACGTCATCGGCGAACGCGATGGCCAGGGGTTCAGCGGCAACGCCTCCATCGTCGAGCGACACGATTCGCGTGCCGAAAGAGAGGTCGCGAAAATGGGTGTGCGAGCTCATGATCGGCACTCCGGCCTCGCGTGAAAGACGAAGGGTGGTGTCGACGCCCTGCTCAGACATGTGCTCGACGTCGACGATGAAGCCCTGTTTCAACATCTCGGCAACCAGCAGCTCGCCCCCCGCCGTGAGGCCCTTGCTGGCACCGATGGCACGGGCGGGAGGAAACGGGTGCTTGCCATGAAACGCGCTCGCAAAGCCCACCAGCCCCGTCACGCCGGTGGGAGGCACGCGGGTCGGGTCGAAGCGAATGCCGCGCTCGAAGGCCTCTTCGGTCGAATAGAAATCGCCGGTGTCGACGAAGTTCATCGCGTTGAGCACGGGCTCGAAGACCGCCGGCTGCCCAAAGGCATTGGTGGTCAGGTGAATCGGCAAGACGTGGCGAACACCCGAGGCCCAGAGCTCGGCGAGCACCGCGTCAATCGTCTTGCGCGGGTCGGGGCCCAGGTCTTCTTCGCGTGAGAGGTTCGCGAGCGATTCAACCTCGATGCCCAAGACCACCGCCATTTTGCCGGAGGCGATGATCTCGCGTGCTTCGGTTGACGTGCGCGCGATCGCGGCGAAGTCTGACGCAGGGCCATCGAAGAAGAGCCGGGCCGCCGCGACTTGAAGGCTCAGCGCCGACGCATCGTCGAGCGGCACCGGCGTCAGCTCGCCTTTGATCGAGAGGCCGTTGCCGAGCTTGTAGACCTTGCCGAGCATCGGCGTGTTCTGAACGTCCATCTGAACGAGGCGCACGCCCCCTTGCCAGGCGCGGCGAACCCACTCGACGTAGGCCTGCTGGTGAACGAGCGTGTCGTACTTGGGCCAGCCTTCGAAGCCCGGGTAGCCCGAGGTGCCATGCTGAGGTTCAGGCAAGACGGCGGTGCTCAGGCCGTGGCTGTCTTGGCCGTGATCGCGTTTGCAGCTCGCCAGGGCCTCTCGCATGCCGTTGGGCGCCGACGGAGCGCCATGCAGCACCCGGCCACCGAAGCCCAGGTGGTTGAAGAAATGCGCGTGCAAGTCGGCGACGCCCCAGACCTCGCCCGGCTTCGCGTCGGTGCCCCGCCAGTAATCACCACCAATGGGCACGGCGGCGACAGACGGGTCGGCACCGAGCAGCAACATGAGAACGACGTGCATTGACCGCGGTATACCGCGCCGCCGGGCAATCACGTGCACCACAGGCTGTGCAACGCCTTGCACACCTTCGCGAGCCGCGGAGGCCTCACGCCCGGGCGTACACTTCGGCACATGGGTTGCTCAAGGGCTGGTCTCCTTTCACTGGAGCACCCATGTCACCCCTCACCACTGCGCTGTTCATTCTCGCTTCAACGGTCGTCTCGGCGGCCGAGCCCGTCGCGATGTTCACTCCCAAGGCCTTCAACGTCGACGAGAAGCAGCTCAGCTCATTCGGCGCGGTGTGCGCGACGAAGTACGCCAGCGTCGCCCAGACCCCGGTGATTGCGCCCGACATTGCACGGCAAGCGATCGGCCCGAACGGCAGTCTGGTCGAGGCCGCCGCGGCGCTTCACGCACACGAGCTGATTGAGCTGACGGTGATCAGCCTCGCGACCCCCACCTCGCCCGGCCGGTGGATCATCGAAGGCATTCGGCGCGACGCGGCTGGCAAAGAGCTCTACCGCACCGAAGTCACCGCTGAGTCGCTCAACGACGCGGTGCCAGCTTGTGAGCGAATGGCCCTGTCGCTCTCGAAGATGGTTCCTCCCACCGAGACGCTCAACCGGCACAACGTGACGGCTGCCGAAATGGCCGAGACCTCTGAGCCGAACCGAACGGGCACTGAAAAGTTGCTTGGCGTGAAGACCAACTTCGCGCTCCCGTTGAGCGGGTCGGGCTCGGTCAACCCCCTCTGGAGTGTCGCCTTCGACGCCCGACTGGAGTTTCCCCGGTACTTCATCGAGCTCGGTGCGGGCTTCCTGATCCCCGCGGTGCTGAACGCGAGCAGCACGAGCTACGGCGGTCTGACCTCGGAGATCGGCGCCAGCTACTTCTTGAGCGATGCAGACACCGCGGCCTACATCGGCGGAGGTCTTCAACCCCGCCTGCTCTTCTCGGGTTCAATCGTGAACTTGGCCCCGTATGCGCAGCTCGGCATCGAATTTTCACGCGCGTCGTCGACTCGTCTCTATGCCGACTTTCGCGTCTCGCAGAACATCTTGCCGGTCGCTTCTTCTTCAGGCTTCGGCGGCAGCCCGTCGCTCTTTCCCACCGAGCTTGCGTTGCAAATCGGCATCGGGTTTTGAAGAGCGCGCTGAGTCGAGGTCGAGCGCGGCTGTCACACGCAGAAATCGAGCGGTAGGTGCGCGCGCACGTTATGTCGGAGGCCCGTGAGCCTCATCGCCGCTGCCCCCCTCGTCGCCCAACCCGTCGCTCCCAACACGAGGCTGATCGCGGTCAGCTTGTTCGCGGTGTACGTGATCTGGGGTTCGACCTATTACGCGATGCGGGTGGTGGTCGAATCGGTGCCGCCGTTCTTCATGGCCGGGGTGCGCTTCGTCATCGCGGGGAGCGCCATGCTGCTCTTCTTGCGTCTGCGCGGAGCCGCTTTGCCAACGCGCCGCGAGTGGTTCTCTGCCTCTGCCGTCGGGTGCTTGATGTTCGTGTTGGGCAACGGCACCGTCGCGTTCGCCGAGCGCCACATCTCGTCGGGCATCGCGGCGGTGGTCTGCGGCACGATGCCGCTGTGGGCCGCGGGCCTGGGCCCTTTTTTCGGTGAGCGCCCCAGCCGCCGTGAGGTCATCGGGCTGGTTGTCGGCTTTCTCGGAGTGGCGGTGCTCTCGTTTGGAGATGGGCTCACCGCGAACCCGGTGTCAGCGGTGCTCTTGATGCTCGCGCCAGTGAGCTGGGCGCTTGGTTCATTGCTCGCCAGGCGATTGCCGATGCCCAAAGGGCCGATGTCGGCCGCGGCGCAGATGCTGACGGGGGGCGTCGCGATGGCGGTGCTCAGCCAGCTGGTGGGAGAACAGGTGCCCGCCGTGATACCCGGGCGCGCGATCTGGGCGTGGGTCTACCTGGGCATCTTCGGGTCGTTGATCGCATACACCGCGTACACGTATCTGCTGCGGGTGACCCGGCCGGCGCTGGCAACGAGCTATTCATACGTGAACCCGATGATCGCGGTGTTGGTTGGCGCGGCCATCGGCGGAGAGCACCTGGGCCCCGAGATGTTCGTCGCACTGCTGCTGATCGTCTGCGCGACGGTGCTGGTGGTGCTGAAGCCGGCGAAGCCCCAACTGGCCTGACGCGCTCGATGACATCGCGAGGCGCTCTGGGCCAGACCCTCGAGGGCGCGCTTTCGGGTCGAAACACCTTGAATTCAAGCCACTTACAGGTCTGTAGGCGCCAAGGTGACCTCGGCGTGGTCAGTCGCCAGTTGCGCACAGCGCCTTGGTGGTGTGTCAAAGTGCCGTTCCTCCCTTCGCTGCCTGGAAATTTCATGACCATCTCCAAAGCCGACTCTTCGAACCGCACCGCCAACACGCCGGCGCCGGACTACAGCCGCGAGCCGTCAACGTTGCCGAAGGGCACCGACGAGAACAGCTTCATCACCATCAAGCCGAACCAAAAAATCTGGGACCAAGCGAAGAAAGATTTGCTCGACTCGGGCGTGAAGAAGCCGAGCGTCACTCAGATCAACAACCGCTTGGGTGATTACGAGAAGGCCAACGCTGGGCGTCTGAACTTGAGCGAGCTGATCCCCGGCGACCAGGTCAGCAAGCCCGCGCCGTTGCCGAATGCCGGCTACACTGCGGGTGCCAACGGCGCCGGCAAACCCGGGCAGACCGGGCCCGAAGCTCAGGCCGCGGCCAAGCAGCAAACCGAGACGACCAAAGAGGTCGAGGCGCGCGCACTGATGGCTGCGAAGCCCGCATTTCAAAAGGGCACCGACGCGATCATCGACGGCTTCAAGAACGCCAAGAGCCCCAAGGCGCAGAGCGATGCGATCGACCTTGCCAATCAGCAGCTCAAGCAGCCGGGCGCGGCGCTGTTGTCGCCCGAGAGCAAGAAGGCGCTCGAAGGCGTGGCCAACAGCCTCAAGTCGTCTCAGCTGACCACGATCCTCACCACCGTCGCGAAGCCGCCGATCCCTGCTGAAAACAAGAAGGCCATCGAGACGATTCTCGACGGAAACAAGCACCTCGCGGGTCAGGGCGATTACATCGCGCTCGAGACCGCCATTGGCCGTCAGATCAGCCCCCCGGCACCCGCGATGGCAGGCCAGATCGCCGAGATCAACGCCAAGGCCGACGCTGACCGAGCCACCGCTTCGGCCGCTCAAGAAGCGAAGCTTCACCCGCATGGCACCTCGCCCGGGCACGTCAGCCCTGCTGACCAGAAGCGCTCTGATGATGCCGCTGACGCTGCGACTCGGGCCCGACAAGCGGCTCGCACCGAAGAGGCGAAGGGCCAAGCCACTGGCTCCGTTGCCGGTGCAGCCGCTTCGCTGCGCGCAAACCCCCAAGGGCAGGTCGACAAGAAAGACCTGCAAGAGAAGCTTGACGCCGCGAAGAAGTACGGCGTCACCTCAGGCGCCGACATTGAGACCTTGAAGCAAGCCATCGCGGCTCCGAACCCACCGGCAGTCAAACGCGCCGAGACCCAACTCACGGCAGCCCTCGACAAGCTCAAGGCGCACCCCGAGCAGATTCAAAACGGGTTCGCGATGCGAAACGCGATCGAAGAGGCCAAGCTGATGGGCGTCAAGCCCACCCCCGATGACCAGAAGTGGATCGACTACGCCACGAAGAAGCTCAATGGTCAGCCCGCCAGCATCCCCGGTCACGAGAAAGAAGACTTTCGCAAGGGCGAGATCGCCGGCGTGAACCAAGCCGGGCGCTCTGATGCGCTGGCTGCGCAGGCGAAGACCGTGAGCGCGAAGTCGATGACCACCGAACAGCGCGCCGAGCTCGAGTCGTTGCTGAACAGCGCCGCGAAAGACCCGCACTCCGACGCCGACAAAGCCAACATCGCGAAGATTCGAGGGGCCATCAACACCTTCGAAATCAACGTCGCCAACAAGCGCAGCGGCGTCTCTTCTGGTGACTAAGGCCCTCTATCGGGCGCGAGCGATCACTCGCTTGACCCAGGTCACGCCGAGCTTTCGGCGTGAGCCCTCGACCATGAAGGGTGGCAGCGAGCCGCCCGGGTCTGAGAACACGACGTAGGTCAGCCGCGTGTGCTGCTGATCGAGGGGCTCGAAGGCCCAAAAGCCTTTGAGCTTCTTCACCCGAACCCACCCATCGACCTCCTTGGGCGCGGCATCGACTGCCGCTTCGAAGGTCATGCGGCAGGCCGACCCCTCGTGAATTCGCGTCGCTCGCACCGCGTAGTCACGGTTGCTCACGATCGGCGGCGTGATCTGATCGTAGGTCACGCGCTCGTTCTCGCTCTGGGAGAGGACCTTGCGCGACTTGAGGTTGGGCTCCTCAGCGTCGAACTCGCCGGTACCAAAGGCCTCGTCGCACAGGGCATCAGGGGTCTTGGTCGTGGTGGTGGTGAAGCGCAGCTCGACGAAGCCTGAGCCTTCGACCTTTCTCGACTCGATGGTGACTCCGTCGACCTCGTCGACCTTCGAGAACTCACCGTCGGCCGCCAACAGCACCAGCACCCCAAAAGCAATCATGGCGCGCGATTGTATGTCGTTGTGCGACAAACCGCCTTGGTCAAACCTCAAAAGTCTCGCGCGATGTGCTTGCGCTGTGCTGTCTTGCGCCCAATCAACGTCGCAGGTGAGGGGAGCCCCACATGGATGCCGATCAACGCCGCGCTACCGGCAAGAAATTCATCGAAGAAGTCGACTGGGACACGTACGACTACACCAAGGCGCCAGGCGCCGACATGAAGTTTCCCGACTTCACCGAGGCGCAGTGCGAGACCAAGCCGTTCTGGTGCTCGAAGCACTACAACGACATCGGCGACTGGTCGACCTGCCACGTCATCGACCTGAATCAGATTCAAGACGGCCAAGAGCGTCGGCTGATGGCGCTCTACGGAGTGCCGGTCGAGTGGCCCGACATCTACGGCGGTGACCCCGATGGGCTCAACTCGCTCATCAACGAGCTCGACGACGCGCGCAGCGGAGGCGGCGATGAGTGGGAAGAAGCGAAGGCCTCTCACGGGCTGCTCAACGACGAGCACTACACCTGGTTGCGCGGCCGGTCGCTGCGCATACCCGAGGCGCTCACCAACTATGAGTCTGCGGTCGAGGCCATCGCGCTGATCGACGCGACCCTGAAGGCCAAGCGCAACCCCGGCGACCTCTACGACAAGTACGGCTTTCGCGACCAGGAGCACTTCGACTACTTCAAGCGCTACGTCGGCCGCGCCAAAGATCGCGCGTGGGGCGAGCACGACAAGCTCTTGCAACAGACGTGGAAGGCGCTCGACGAGCGCTTCGAGAAGAACAAAGAGGCGCTCGCTGACGAGCTCTCACCCTTCAAGGGCGTCTCGCTCGAAGACTGGGCCGGAGCGAACGCGCAGCTCTCTCAGGCCAAGCCGATCGCGCACATCTTGAAGGTGCTCGGCATCGACCAACCCGCGTGGGACGAAGTCAACGCGGAGTGGATGGCCCGCATGAGCCGCGACACCACCGCGACGGTCGCGACCGTGTACGGCCAGGCGTTCACTGGCGCCGGCGTCGGCAAGTTCGGTGCTGCGGCCAAAGCGGTGTCGGCCTCGATGAAGGCCGGGCATGGCAAAGACGTCGCCGGTGACGAGCCAGTCTCCTTCGAAGATTGGGTCAAGATTCAAGCGCACATGAACGCCGCAGTGGCGCAGGGCATCGACCCCAACGCGCTGCTCAAGCAGTACGAGCTGACCGCGGCTGATTGGGGCGCGGCGGGCGGCTACTGGGCGATGAAGATGAACTCGAACCCGGCGAAGTACATGTCTGAATACTCGGCCTTCTCAGCCAAGTACGCCAACGCGTTCACTGGCGCGAAGGCCGGCGCCGACATCGACTTCTGACCGTGACCGCACCAGCCGATCAGCTCCAGGCGCTCGTCGAGCAGGCCAATCGGCTGGCGCTCTCGAGCGATGAGCCCGGGTGGGACACGTTCGTGCGCTCGGTGGGGTTGACGCCGCTGAGCGCCGAGCAACGCGCGTTCATTCGGGCCTCTGGGGTGCCCAAGCTCAAGGGCATGTTGCCGGTCGAGCTGCGGGTCGTGCTCGAGGCGATTCGGGCACGCTTCGCACCAATGGCCGACAGCGAATCGATGAAGACCGATTTATTGGTGCTGGTCGACCGCGAGATGTTGCGCTTCGTGGCCGCGGCGCAGCCCCCGAAGTCGGTGTTGCCAGGCATCTTCGCCAACGCCCAGCGCACCGCGGTTCGCCTGGGGCCACAGGCCGATTCGTTGAGCGCCCAGAAGTGCACCTGCTGCGGGGCCGCGCGACCAGCCGAATCTGATCTTCGCAGCTGCACCTTCTGTGGGCAGTCGTTCTTTCCTCCTGGGGCTGGGCTCCCAGCATGAGCGACCTCGAGACCGTTAAGCGGTGGGACGCCTTCTTGGCCAAGATTCGCGAGCGGGTGCTCGAGACCCTGGCGCAGGCCGAAGAGGGGTGCGCGATGTTGCTCGACCTCAACTCGCTCGACCCGCAGCCAATGACCATCGCGTGGATGGCGATTGAAAATCAGCTCCACGAGCTGCGCGCGAAGATTGATGCGACCTGGTTCGAGAAGGTCGAGCCGGGCCTGACGCCGGGCGAGTCGGTCGATCGCGAGCTGGCCAAGTCACGGGCGCTCGAGCACGACATCGAGCGGCTCAAAGACGAGACCGAGCTCAAAATTTTCGCCGGCGCTGCGGCTAAGATCTACGAGCAGGCGCGCGTGAACCTGGCGAAAGACCACTCCTGCACGCAATGCGGTGCGGCGGTGCCCTTGAAGCAGGCGTTCTTTCGCTCACGTCACGAAACGTGCCCCTTTTGCAGCAGCGTGAACACCTTCGTGCCCGGCAGCACGGTGGCCGCGGTCGAGGGCTTCTGTGTCGACCAGCTGGCGAAGCAAAAAACCTGGGCGTTGCTGCAGAAGTCGCGGCAGACCGAACGCGCCATTCGCGACGATGCGCCTGCCTCGGTCACCGTCGCCGAGAAGGCGCTGCGCGAGTACCTCACCGCGTACCTGCGTGCCCGAATCGAGATCGTGCCGGAGTACGCCGCGAACTTCGACAAAGATCTGGCCGGCAAGATGGCGTTCTTTCGAAGCCAGTACCCCGGCTGAAGTGTCGCTGCGTCAGCGCTTGGTGGCGCCGAGCCCTCGAAACTGGAGCTCGAGCGAGCGGCTGAGAATCGGGTCGAGCGCCTGCTCGATGGTCGCGAAGCCCTGCAGCCATGCCATCAACCCCGCGAAGTAGAGCGCAAAGACGTTCTGCGCCGCCTCCATCGGCACCACGTCGGCGCGAACCTCGCCCGCGTGCTGCGCCTCGAGCACCAACCCGGCCAGCCGATGCAAAAAGGCAAAGGTCAGCGCGTTGACCCGCTCGGCGTTTGGGCCACTCGCTCCTGGCAGGCTGCGCACGAATTCACGCCCCATCGAGCCGCTCCGCTCGTACATCGCGTAGAGCGCCTTGAAGACGTGCAACAACCGGGCGTTCAAGCCCTTTCGCTTCGGCGCAGAGGCGATCGCCGCGTCAACGGTCTGCTCGAGCCGGTCGTGCATCACCATGAACAACAGGTCGATCTTGTTGGGGGCGTAGAGAAAGAGGGTGCCCTTGGCGACCCCGGCACGCCGGGCAATCTCGCTGGTGCTGGTGGCCTCGACCCCCTTGCTGGCGAACAGCGCCCCGGCCGCGGTGGTGATGCGCTGCTGCTTGTCTCGGCGGTTCTTCTCGCGCTTGCCAGGTGTGCTCATAGGGGCTGTTTAGCCCAAGGTTGCCAGCCGGTCGCAGCTTCGATTAATAATGACCATGGTCAGTTATTGAAAGGGCGACGGTCATGACAACGATGCTCGATGCACGAGGGGCGTATTACCAGGCGAACCAGTTTGCTCTCGACGGCGGCGACTCCGAGCCGTGGGTTGACTTCAAGCTGGGGCCGGTACCGATGCCGTTTCCCAACTCCGACGCGCGGAGAAAGGCGGTGCGCTACCACGACCTGCATCACGTGCTGACGGGCTATCGAACCGACATCATCGGAGAGCTCGAGATCTCAGGCTGGGAGCTCGGTGCCGGGTGCGGCTCGTACCTTGCGGCCTGGGTGTTGAATTTGGGTGGGCTGGTGGCCGGGTTGATCGCTGCGCCTGGTAAGACGATCGCCGCTTTCGTGCGCGGTCGTCGCACCACGACGCTGTACTCACAACCCTTCGAGCCGCTGCTGGGCAGAGACGTCGAGGCTGTTCGTGCCGAGGTGGGGCTCGCCTCGTATCAGCCGGGGCGGGTGACCGCAGGAGATGTGCTCTGGCTGACAGGCGCAGTGATGCTCGCGCTCGCTGTGTGGTTGCCAGTGGTGGCACTGACTCCGGTCATCTTTGTGCCCTGGTTTGTCATGGGGCGCCGGTACCTCAGGTCACTTGGGTAGCTGGAGCTTTCGCGTCTCGGAGCCCATCACCGCGATGGCCATGCGCCTCGTCAGCACGCGACGCATGAAGAACGAGGCGAATCGATTGAACACCCCGGGGATGGTGAGCGGCCGGCGACCCAGTGCTTCGAGGGCGTCGGCCACCACGGCTTGCGGCGACAGCATGCCCGGTGCGCCTCGTGGGGCCCCGCGCAGAAAGTTCGGAGTCGTCGTCGCCCCCGCGCACACCGACAGCACGTCGACGCGCGAGTGGCGCAGCTCGAACCAGAGGCCTTCGGCGAAGGCCAGGTTGAACGCCTTCGTGGCCCCGTAGGTCGAGAGGTACGGAGAGCCTTGAAACGCGGTCAACGATGAGAGCAACACGATGCCGCCGCGTTTTCGAGCCGCCATCGCGTGGCCGTACTGGTGCGCGAACGACAATGGCCCGCGAATGTTCACATCGATCGCGCGGAGGTTGTCGGTCAGCGACTGCTCGAGAAACGGGCCGCCGGGCGAGAATGCCGCGTTGTAGACCAGCAGGCCGATCTCGAGGCCTTCGGTCGCTGCAGTGACCGCGGTGAGTGTTTCGGCATCGGCGAGGTCGGCCACCACCGCACGTGCCTCCACGCCCAGCGCCGCAATGTCGGCCCGAATTCGCTCGAGCGCGTCAGCACGCCGGGCGACCAACACCACGTTGAGGCCACGCAGGGCAATCTGCCGCGCGAACTCGGCGCCCATGCCCTCAGAGGCACCCGCGATGATCGCCCAGGCTCCGTATTTCTCTTTGAAGGTCATCAATACGGCTTTTGACCGACGTAGTTGCCAGGGGGCGAGTAGTCGCAGACCCAGAAGAACCAGGTGCCGTTGCCCAAGGGCGAGTTGGTCGTGCAGGTTGCCTTGCCGCAGCCCAGGGAAGTCGAGGTTCTCCACACCACCTGGGTGTAGTGGCCGCAGACCTTCGAGGGGGCGCAGGTGTTCGTGGCGTAGGTGTAGTTGGCTGACTCGTTCGTCCAATTGTCGACTACCTCGGCGGGGGCGGTGTCGGCGGTCGAGGCGTAGAGGTCTTCGCCGTACCCCGAGCCGGTGTTGTGCTCGAACTTGCAACGGTCGGCCCATGCCTGGGCAGTGGTGGCGACGGTGGTGCTCCACGCCATCTCGGGGAGCGCTGGCACGGGGGTCGGCATGGCTGCCGCTCGCGCTTCGTTGTGTCTTGCCAGCAGCTGGGTTTGCCAGGTGTTCGAAACCTGACCTGAGTCAGGGGCAGAGGCCGAGCCGGCGTCAGCAGCGGCGGGCCCGGCATCGCCCTCGGGCGGCAGGGTCGAGGTGGCACCACAGGCGGTCAGCACCAGTACGCTGAGCAACCGCTTCATTCACTCACCACGGTCGGCTTCGGTTTCGAGCCGCGCAAGATCTCGTACGACGCCTTCTTGCCGTCGACGGTGACGATCGCCGCGAGCCCGTAGGCGGTCGAGCCATCGTTGAGGCGCCACAGCAACGGGTTGGCTGAGCCCTGGTCGAGGTAGAATGCGCTCAGCAGCTTGTTCGCTGGCACGTGCTTGCCGCCGAGGTCGGTGGCGTACGCGCCTGCTTCGAGAATGTGGCCGAAGACGCCGAATTGAACCTTGGCGTTGGTAATGACCTGGGTCAGTTGCGGGTCGCCCACGTTGTCGGCGCCGGGCACGTAGTCGATCGCTTGCTGGCCGCGTTGCCGAGGTGGCCCGTGGGTGAGCAGCACCACGGTATCGTCAGCGGCGGCCGCGGCTCGCTCGACCGCGTCGAGGTCTTTGTCTTTGTAAATGCAGCCGCCCGCCAGATGCAGGTAGGCCTTGTCGAAGTAGCCCGCCAGCGACACCACATCGACCCCGTCACCGTCGTACCGGCGAATGGTGTCGAAGTTGAGCAGGTGTTTGTTGCCCGCTTGCCGAAGCGCGAGAATCGAGTGGTTCAAGGCGGCGGCGCGCTCCATGTTGCCGGCGATGATCAGCACGGGTCGTCGGGTCGCCCCGGCGAGAAACCCCAAGATGCGGTCGAGATCGCCAGGCTCGCTGGCAGTGTCACCGCCGACCAAGACCGCATCGACGTCGGCCTTCTCGAAGGCGTTGAGAAACCTCGCCACCGTCGCCTGCGTCTCGGGCTCGAGGTCTTTGATGCCGGCGAGCACGCCCAACTTGGGCTGCTTGCCTGCGCGTGGCTTCACCCGGCGCACCTTCACCGTGCCGCCCGTGTGCTCGAAGCGAAAATCACCTTGCTCGATCACCTCAGCGGGCGAAAAATGCTCGAACGGCCCGTTGCAATCGAACTGGTACGCGTCCTCCCACCCCGAGAAAGTGGTCGGAGTCTCGGCGTGGGCGAGCGCCCCTGCCACCAGCACCCCGAGAAAAATCAGACGCGGCACCGTCATGGTCCTTTCTTCTTGTCCCAGTCGGCGGGGAGCACAGTGACGTCGGTCGGGCTCTCGGGTGGCGCGACGGTGCCCCCGTCAGTGGTGGCCTCTCGCTGCGCCGCATACGATTTGGTGTCTTCGTGCGTGATGTTTTGTTTGGGTATCTCGCCCGTGCCCTGGCTCGTCGTGAGCACGCGAAAGCGATCTCGGTATTGGTCTCGTTCCTGTACTGCCTTGGCCCGCGCACTCCGCTCCTGGTCGAGCTGGCGGCCGAGCGCTTCGACTTGCAGCTGAGCGCGGTCACGCTCTGAGACCACGTTGACCGCGGTGGCCTTCTCGGCGTCGAGGGCGGCCCGCAGCGCGCCCAGCTCGGCCTTGAGGGCTTCGACGCCGGCCCCGCCAGCGATGCGCTGGTGCAAGCCGCGTGCGACGTTTCGCGCTTCGTCGCGCTCGGCGAGGAGTGTCGCGGCGGTGGTCTCGTGTTGGGCGGCCACGCGCTGCGCCTCGGCAGCGGCTTGTTGCTGAAGCTCGACCGCGCTCTGCATGGCCTGGAGTTGGCTGTTGAGTTGCTCGAGCTGATCTCGAAACATGTCTCGCTCCTGGGCCGCTCCGTTGCGTTGCTCCACCGCGTGCGCGAACGCTTCTTCTCGGGCCTCGAGGCTCGATTGGGTCGTGCCCCGTGCGCCCTCGCTGGCGGCGAGGTCACTTCGAAGCATTTCCACCTCGGTTGCCAGGGCCTGTTCGCGTTGCTCGTGTGCCGCGCGGACATCCTCGAGCTGAGCTGAAACCTGACTTCGGTCAGCTTCGGCTTGCGCAATCGAAGAGCGCAGCGCTTCCTCGCGAACCTGCGCGGCGACGAGCTCGTCGGCGTGGGCCTGCACCAGCTGGTGACGTTCTGCGGCAGTGGCCGCCAGCGCTTGCTCTCTCGCCGCCAATGAATCTCTCATCGCCAGCCGCGATTGCTCGGCACTGGTGCGGTCCCCATCGAGCGCTGCGTGGAGGTCTTCAAGCTCTCGCTCCAGCCGCTCGCGGGTCGCCTTGACCTCGAGCAACTCGGCGTTTCGCTGATCGAGCTCGTGCTGCATGGTGGTCTTGACGTCGTTGAGCGCGCGATCGAGCTCGGCGGCCGAGGCGGTGACTGCAGCAAGCTCGTTCGTCAGCTGACCCTGGTCATTTTCACTCGAGGCGCGTGCTTCGGCGAGCTCGGCGGCGACCTTCTCGGCCTCGGCCTTGGCGGTCGTGATCGCTTCGGCCTGAGCCTCGAGCGTCGAGGTGGCTGCTGCGAGCTGAACGGCCAGGCGCTCGGTTTCACGCTTCGCATCGGCGAGCTCGGTGCTTTGGCTCTCGGTCGTGGCCTTCAGGGTCGCGAGCTCGGCGGCGGCGGTCGTGAGCGCCGTCGCCAGGCGCTGGGCTTCACCCTTCGCCTCGGTCAGCTGGGTGCCCTCGGTCGCTGATGCGGCTCTGAGGGTCGAGAGCTCGGCGCTCGCGGCGGTGAGCTCGGTTGCCAGGCGGGCCCGCTCTGTCTCGGCGGTATCTCGCGCTGCGCGCGCCTCATTCGCCTGTCCGACCAGCGTCGTCGTGCCGGTGTCGAGCTCGCCGCGCAGCCGTTCGAGCTCGGTGCGGGCCTTCTCTCGCTCGCCCAGCAACGTGAGCCGCGACTCTTTCTCGACCTGCGTCGCCGCCCTCGCTGCTGCCGTCTCGGCCTCGAGGGCCTGCCGCTCGGTGCTCGCTTCTTCACGCGCCTGCTCGAGGGTCTGCCTCAGACCGCGGAGGTCTTGGCTCAGCGCGGCCGCGCGATCTCGGGCTTCATCTCGCTCGGTGGTCAGCTGCGCGGCGGTCACATCAGCCCCCGTGGTCAGTGCCTGCATTTGCTGCCGCAGCGATGCCAGCTCTGCTTCGAGCGCCTGGGTCTTGGTCTCATCGATGACGATCACGGGTACATCGACGCCTTCGACGCTTCGGCGGGCGAGCGATGAAAGACGGGTCGCTCCATCGGCTGCGACGTCGAACGCCACTCGCAGTTGCCCGACGACCGGCGCGTCGATCACCAGGCCGAAGGTGCCGTTGTCGACCGCAAGACCGACGTCGATTGTGCCGAATTCGGCGTCGGCGTGGAGCCCGGTCTCAAACGTCGCCGGGCCTCGGCTGCGGCTGCTGACGCCAGCGCGTGCGGGTGCATTCGTCATGGCGAGAACGTAGTCCGTTCGGTGCGCAGTCGCGAAAACCTCACCGGCCTTGGGCTATGGTCGCCGCCGTGACCCGCCCGCTCACCCTGGCCTTCGTTTGCCTCTGCTCAATCGGCTGTGCGCGAAAGGGGCCCGAAGCGAACCAGACCTACTTCTGGCAGGTCACCAGCTCGAACCTCGAGTGGGGCGCCTGCGGCGACTCGGCCACCCTGCGCGGGGGCGTGATGCCCATCGCGATCGCCGCCAATAGCTTTCTCATCTACAAGGTTGATTCGACTGGGAAAAAAGGGGTCTCGCAGAGCTGCCCGCGGCTCGATGTGGGCACCTGCACCGACTCCGCCACCAACATCGTATTCGACATCGTGGGCACCGAGCTCACCTACACCTCTGAGCGCAAAGACCCGGTGCAAGGCAGCGCCTGCAAAGTGCAGCAAAACGAGACGTGGACGTTGGCCGACAAGATCACCACCATCACGCTGGAAATCGACACCGTGCTCTCGCTGGTCGGCAGCGACACCGACTGCCCGAAGCTCGAGGCCAACGTGAAGGCTGACTCGCCCAACGGCCTGGGTGTCGGCGGGTGTGTGCTGACGAGAAAGCTCGAAGGCACGCTCAAGTAGTCAGCACGATCTTGACGATCTCGGGGGGCGAGCCGACCCGCATCGGCACGCCGACGAACCCACAGCCCCGGCTGGTGAACTGCCAGGTACCGTCGTACTTCGAGAGCCCGGCGTTGCGGTTGCCCCAGATGAGAGAACCAATCACCGTCGCGGGGAAGACCTGACCTCCGTGCGTGTGGCCGCTGAGCTGAAGGCCGATGCGCTTCGCGGCGACCGCGTCGAGGTTCGAGGGCTGGTGCGCCATCAACACCGAGGCGCGCTGCGGGTCTCGGCCTTTGACGGCTTTTTCGAGGTCGTACTCGCCCGCGCCCCAGCGAGCGCCCAGATCTTCGACGCCCATCAGGTCGAATGATGCGCCCGCGTCTCCAATCTCGACGCGGCGGTTGCGCAGCAGGTTGAACCCGATGCCGGGCAGCACCGCGGCCCACTCTTCCCAGCCTGAATAGTAATCATGATTACCACTGCAGAAATACACGCCATGTGGGGCGCGAAGGTTTTGAAATCGGGCAACGTAGCGGCCCAGCTGGCCGGGGCTGCCGTCGACCAGGTCTCCGGTGATGGCGATCAGGTCGGGCTTGCAGCCGTTGGTGCCTTCGACCAGCACATCGAGAAATTTTTCTTGAATCATCGCGCCGACGTGAATGTCGGAGAGCTGCACGATGGTGAACCCGTCGAGCGCCTTGGGCAAGAAGGGCAGCTTGATCGGCACCTCGGTGATCTGCGGAGGCGTGAGCGCGCGGTAGGCGCCGTACACCGAGGTGGCTCCGCCGACGGTGAGCGCGGTGGCGGCGACTGCGCGCGAGAGAAACAGGCGACGCTCGGGGTTTTCAACCTCCGTTCGTTCTGAGGCCGTCGAAAGCCCCTGGAGTCGACCGCCGTTTTCATCTGCATTCAGCTGCGCATCAGGAACAACGGGAGCGGCCTTCAGGCGCCGTGTCGAGACCCAACGCACGAGGTCGAGCACCAGCAGGCACAACATCGTGAACAAGACAAAGCCCATCAGGCTGAGCACGATTCGGTTGAGCCAGTAGGGCACTGCCTCGGTCGCGAAGCCGAGGCGCGCGAAGGGCAGGGCAATCACCGGCGTCATCAGTGCGACGGTCGCCGCGATTCGGGCACCGCGGTGTGTGGTCGTGTCTCGCACTAGGCGGCGGTACACGTAGGTGCAGATCAGCCCGAGAATGCTCAGAGAAATCAGCGCGGCCAGCACGCGAAACAACGTCATGGCGGCGATGCTAACGCTCGGCGCGGCCCCCGGCTCCCGTTTCGCGCCTGCCGCAATGCTTCTTCACCGAGTGGCGGCCTCGCGATGCCAGGCCGGCAAGAGTGCCGGGGGCTTTTCGAGCCCTGAGGTGCGGTGGGGGTCGAGGGTTTCGGGTGCTCCGAGCTTCAGGCCTCGCCGATGGCCAAGAGCGCGGCGGCGCTCGCGCGGTCATTCGCCCCCCCGGGTTCGCCGAGCGACTCGAGGCTTGACGCCGTGAAATCATCGGTGCGCCCGCGACCCGGCTCGGGCATTGACAAAGCTGGGGCCACGTTTGGGGTCGGCGTCGGTTCAAGGCTTTGAGCACTGACGTGACCGAAATGAACCCTCGAGGCGCGCGCGGATAACTCGGCGTTCGGAGCTCGCGCGGCGCCAACGGCAGCACGACGGGTATCTGCAGCGCGAGCAAGCGCCCCGGCGATTGATGTGTGGCCCGCAGGGCAAGCGTGTCGGGTCTGGCCAGCAACGCGCCCGTGATGCGATGGGCTCGCCGCTCAGCGCTAGAGCCCCGCCAACAGCAACACGACGGGTATCAGCAGCGCCAGCGAGCGCCCCGGGCGGCTGAACGCCGAGCGGGTGTGGCAGCGCGCGCACATCAAGGCGTGCCGAACCTGGCGGGTGAAGAGTGCAAACCGCGCCAACCGGTAGCTGAGAATCACGCGAACGACGTGGTGCGGGAGCACCTGATCGCAGGAGCCGCAGCGCGCTCGGCACTGGCCCACCGTCTTCAGCTGCTGTGCTCCTCGAAATCCCATGCCGCGTAGACCCGAGGGGCCCGAACGGCGTGAAAATTTTCTCGGCGCCAGAATTAATCAACGATTACATTGGGTTGCCCGCGTGCTGCCCGGTATGCAGCGACCGCCAGCCCGCATAAAAGCCCGAACAGCGCGGCGCCGACGAGGTCGATCGCGTCGGTTACCGAGCCCGGCTGGAGCACCTGCAGCACCGCCGCGCCCAGGTTGAAGGGGTCGTGATCTTTCACCGCCCGAAGCGCGTTGAGCAGCCCCGCGCCACAGACTCCCGTGATGAAGGCGAGCACCGCCGAGGCCAGCCCCGCGCTCCACAGCTGCGGCGTCGACCACGGCGGCCCGGGAGGCACGATCTTCGCCGAGTCGGCCTCGAGCACCGTCAAGTCAGGCTTCGACCACGGCGCGAACTGGTGCAGCAAGACCAAGCCTGGTATCGCTGCCGGTATCGACAGCAGAAAAAAATCGCGCCAACCCAACGAGAACGCGAGGGCGCCCGCGGGAGGCCCGGAGATGGTGCGACCCAGCGCGGCCAAGCTGGTCAACAAGGCGAACTGCGTCGCGGAAAACCGCTTCTGGGTCAGCTTGAGCAACAAGATCGCGAACGCCGCGTTGCCCAGGCCGCTGGTGAAATTTTCGATCGCCACGCCCGAGTACAACAGCGCTCGATCGACCGGCGCGCCAGCGATCCACGCGTAGCCCAGGTTGCCGAGGCCTTGAATGACGCCGAAAATCCACAGTGCGCGGGTGACGCCGATGCGCTGGGTGACGATGCCGCCGACTACCGTGCCCGCCGAGACCGAGATCATCAACGCCAGGCCGCTGCCGACCCCGACGTCCCATTCGCTGTAGCCGTGCTTGAGTAGAAACGGCCGCACCAACGCGCCGGCGAGGTTGTCGGCCAGCTTGTACACGAAGACGAACGCGGTGAGCTCGAGCGCCCGGCTGCGCGACAAGAACCCGACGAAGGGTTGCCACAGCGCGTCTCGCAGACTCGTCACCGGCGCCGGCGGCGTGCGCACCTCGGCCGCCAACACCGTCACCGGCATCAGCGCCACCACGATGCCCGCCAAGGCAAGAATCGTCGTTCGCCACCCCCACACCGGCCCGAGCGAGATGGCCACGTTGCCCGAGACCCACATCGCGGCGCGGTAGAGGGCGGTGCGGCCGCTGGTGGCGGCCCCATACTCAGAGGGCTCGAGCACCTCGACCGCGTAGGCGTCGTAGGCGATGTCTTGCGAGGCCGAGGCGAAGGAGATGAGCACCATCAGCCCAGCGACCACCCCGACCGAGGGCGCGGTGGCGACCCAGGCCAACGCCGAGAGGCACAGCACCAGCACCGCTTGCGTCACCAACACCCAGCCCCGCTTGCGACCCAGAAATGGCGGCCAGAACCGGTCCATCAGGGGTGACCAGAGAAACTTGAACGCGTACGGCACCTGCGCGAGCGTGATCACGCCCACCGTTTTGATGTCGACCCCGACCGTCGTCATCCACACCGGTATGGCGAAGATCACCAAGCCGAGCGGGAGCCCGGAAGAAATCGACAACAGCGAAACCGAGGCGACGCGCCAACTCGAAAACGCGCCCGCCGATTGTTTCACTTCAGAAACTTGGTCACCGCGACGGGCTTCGAGTGATCGATCTCGATGCTGATGCCGCCAGCGATCTTGTACCCGGGCACGCCGTCACCGATGCGGGTGTGCTTCTCCATTGGTTGGTGATCAGGCTCTTGCGAGCTGCCGCGCTTGAACCACGGGTCTGACGGGTGTGACACCGGCGGCCCCTTGAGCAACTTGGGTATGTCGTAGACGAAGCCCTGGCGCGTGTACTCGCTGGGCGTGTGCATGTACGTGTCCATTCGAATGGCGTCTTTGGGGCACGCGTCGACGCACAGACCGCAGACGATGCAGCGAAGCTCGTCGATGACGAAGGCCTTCGGGTACTTCTCGATCGTGCGCGACTCGGCGTTCTCGGCCGAGGTGTCGTACTCACCGGCCTCGATGTAAATGCACTGCGCCGGGCAGATGGTCGCGCACATGTAACAGGCCACGCAACGCGGCTTGCCATCGTCGCGGGGCACCAGGCGGTGCAGCCCGCGGTACCCCGGCGGGTAGTCGACCTTCTCTTCGGGGTATTGCACCGTCGAGACGAGTGACATGCCCTTGCGGTCGATGACCTCGGGGTTCGGGTCGCGGGTGCCGAAGAGGTTGCGCAAAAAGTGCTTCGTGGTCAGCGCAATGCCCTTGAGCAGCTCTGGCACGAACGTTCGTTCGCGCAGATCTTTCTCGACCAACTCTTTTTTCGCCGCCACGTCGTGGCCGTGTGTCGCGTTTGACATTAGTGCGTTCTCGCCGGCAGTGAGGGGAGCACGGCGCTGGTGGCCATGTCGGGCAGCGCGACGTGCTCATGCGCCGCCGTACCGTGGGCGTCGTGGTGGCCGTGGTGATCTTCTTCGTCGCGAACCTGCTTGGGAGAGGTCAGCGTGAGCGCCGCCACCGCCAAGATCTCGAGCATGCCGAACAGGGCCAGGTATCGAAGCGAGGGGTCCCACAAGATCAAGGCGCCGGTGACGAAGAGGTTGATGAGGCCCGCGGGCAACAAAATCTTCCACCCGAGGCTCTGAATCTGATCGTAGCGAAAGCGGGGAAAAGTCCACCGCATCACGAGCTGCAGGTAACAGAGCAGCACGACTTTGACCCAGAAGACCGTGCCGTAGATCGCACCGAGCAGGTACTGGTGCTCCTGCAAGAAGGTCTGACGGCCCATCCATTCTTGGCCGAAGGGCAATGACCAGCCTCCGAAGAAGACCGCGGCCAGCACGCCCGAGAGCACGACCACTTCGACGAACTCGGAGATCATGAACATGCCGAACTGCATGCCCGAGTACTCGAGGAAGTAACCGACGATCTCTGATTCACCTTCTGGTGAGTCGAAGGGCGCGCGCTTGGTCTCGGCGAAGGCCGCCGCGAAGAACAAGACGAAGCCCACCGGTTGCAACAGAAACCCCCACTTGGGGATGCCGAGGTCGAAGCCCCCGAGGTTGACCTGCCAGAGGTATTCAGACTGCTTGATCGACATGCCGGTGTCGCCCGCGAGCTGCACGGTGTCGAACGCCATCATCATGCCGACCAGCGAGAGCCCGAGCGCCACTTCGTAGCTGATCATCTGCGACGAGGCGCGAACTCCGCCGAGCAGGGCGAACTTGTTGTTCGATGACCACCCGGCGAGCGAGGTGCCGTACACGGCCAGCGAGGCGATCGCGAACATGTAGAGCAGCCCGAAGTCGGGGTTCGCCGCGGCCATCACGATGTGCGCGTTTTTCGGCACGCCGTCGATCACGGTCGAGAAGTCGACGCTGGGCCCCGCCGGCACGATCGCGAACAACGCGAAAACCGGAGCGAAGGCCAACATCGGCGCCAGGTTGAACAAGAATTTGTTCGCCTTGGCCGGTCGAAAGGCTTCTTTGGTGAGCATCTTCACCACGTCGGTCGCGATGTGCGGCAAGCCGGCGAGCGACATGTTTCGAATGCCCGGCAGGTTGATGCGCGCGCGGTTCGGGCCCATGCGATCTTGCATGAAGGCCGACCATTTTCGCTCGGCGAGCGTGAGCAGCGTGGCGATCACCATCACGACCGTGACCATCAAGATCACCATCGCGACGATGTTCGACCCGCCATGCCAGCCGACGAACTTGAGCAAGTACACTTCGGCGAAGCCAGCGAGCACGTAGGCCGCCAACATGATGCCGAAAAAGGCACCGATGATGATGGCGATGCCCGTCAGAACCATTGCTACGCGTCCCATGTCAGGTCGTCCCCTGCGGCGTGGAGAGGCCGCGCATGTTCGGAATGCCGTCTTCGCGCCAGCCCGGCGGCCGACCGTCGGCGCCAGAGGCCATCGTGGTGATGCCAGGGCGAATTTTGCTCATCGGTGCCAGCTTGTCCCACGCGAAGTCTTTGAGCTCGGGCACCGCCGAGGCCATCGAGCGAAACACGTCGCGCGAGCTCATCGCTTTGATCTCGTTGCCCAACTCGAGCGCGAGGTCGACCGCCCACTTCCAGCTCGGCTGCGCTGCGCCCTTGGGAGGGAATGCACGGCGGAAACGCTGGGTGATGCCGGCTTCTTGCGTGAAGGTGCCTTCGTCTTCGACATGCGAGGTCGTCGCGAGCAGCACGTGGGCCGCGGCGGTGACCTTGCTGGTGTTGGTGGCGTTGACGATGAACAGCTCGAGCTTCTCGGTGCGCTTGGCGAACACCTCGTCGGCCTCAGGTACGTCGGCCCCGATGGCGTAGAGCGCCTTGATCGTGCCGGCATCGAGCGCCGCGGTGAGATCGGTGAAGGGCTTGACCGCCAAGCCATAGGCCGCGGCGATCCACTCCAGGCCTTTGCGGTTGGGGTTCTTGTCGGCCTGCATCAAGAAGAAGTCGGCGGCTCCGGCAGGGCGACCCGAGACGTAGATCTGCTTGGCCTTGAGCACGTCGCGCGCGAAGGCGAGGCCCGCGAGCAGGTCTTCGTTCGAGGCGACCGGAGAAGCCATCACCGCGACGCCACCCGCCAACGGCTGCAGCTTCATCGCCGCGTATTTCACGGCTTCGGCGTTGCTGGCCTCTCGCGAGTCGGCGCCGCGACCGAGCACCGAGCTGAGCACGCGGTTCTGGTTGATTTGCTTGTACGAGAGCCGGCCTTCGTCACACATCCAGCTCTTGTTGATCGCTTCGTTTTCACGCGGGCGGTAGCGGTAGACGTCTTGGCCCATGAAGTCGGTGAAGGTCGAGCAGCCTCGCGAGCAACCGGTGCAGACGCTCGGAGCGGCCGAGAGAAACCAGGCGCGGGCGCGAAAGCGAAAGTCACGGTTGAGCAGGGCGCCGACCGGGCAGATGTCGACGATGTTGCCGCTGTAGTTCGAGTCGAGCTTGCCGAAGTGCGGAGCGACATCGATGACCTCGTGCGAGCCGCGGCCGAACACGCCGAGCTGCGGGGCCTTGGCCACCTCGTCCATGAACCTGACGCAGCGGGTGCAGAGCACGCAGCGCTCTTGGTCGAGCACCACCAGATCGCCCAACACCTTGCGCTTGTTGCGCAGAATCTTGCCGCCCTCGAGCTTGGTCGGCTTGAAGTCGTACCGCATGTAATAGTCTTGCAGCTTGCACTCACCAGCTTGATCGCAGATCGAGCAGTCGACCGGGTGGTTGAGCAGCAAGAACTCCATCACGCTGCGCTGAGAATCTCTGACCTTGTCGGTCGTCGTCTTGATCGCCACGCCTTCGCCGATTGCGGTCTGGCAGGCGGGTACGAGCTTGCCCGGAGGCGCGCCCGATGACTCGACCAGGCACATGCGGCAGTTGGCCGCGATGGTCAGGCGAGGGTGGTAGCAGTAGTACGGTATCTCGACGCCGACCTGCTTGACCGCCTCGACCATGTTGGTGCCCGGCTTGGCGATGACCTCTTTGCCGTCGACCGTGAAGGTCACCATGCCCGGGTTCTTCGGCGGAGGCGGTGCCGGTGGCCCCGCGGGAGGCGGCGGCTTGGGCGGCGCGGCTTCGACCTTCTTGTCATCGCTCATTGTTCGACCTCTCCACCGATCATGTTGATGGTGTCGAAAGTGGGTATGAGATCGGCCAGCATCTTGCCTTCACACATGCGCTTGAGCCCCGAGAGAATTTGAAAACCAGGTGCGCGAACGTGGCACTTGTACGGGCGCCCGCTGCCGTCGCTGCGCAGGTACCAGCCGAGCTCGCCATTGGGAGATTCGGTCGAGTGGTAGACCTCGCCGGGGGGCACCGGTACGCCCTCCATCACGAGCTTGAAGTGCGCGATCACGCCTTCAATTGAGGAGTACACGTCTTCTTTCGGAGGCAAGGCGATGCGCCAGTCTTCGATCATCACCGGGCCCGGCTGCATCTTGGCGAAGCACTGGCGAATCATCGAGATCGACTCTTTGATCTCCATGATGCGCAGGTAGTAGCGATCGAAGTTGTCGCCGTTGTGGCCGACCGCGGTCTTGAACTCGAGCTTGCTGTAGACCCAGTACGGTTTGGCTTTGCGAATGTCGTAGTCGACGCCGCACGCGCGCAGGCAGGGGCCGGTGAAGCCGAAGTCGAGCGCGTCTTCGGTGGTGACGACGCCGGTGCCGCGGGTGCGGTCGGTGAAGATGCGGTTGCGGGTGAGCAGCGCGTCGACTTCTGAGGCCAGCTCTTCGACCTTGATCAGGGTCTTGGTGACCTTCTCGACCCACCCTGGGGGCAAGTCGCGGTTCACGCCGCCGATGCGGCCGAAGCTGGTGGTGAGGCGGGCGCCGGTCAATTCGGTCACGCGGTCGGTGAGCAGCTCGCGGGCTTCGAGGGCGTACAAGAAGGCGGTGAAGCCTCCGAGCTCGAGGCCGAGGGCGCCGGCGGTGGTCAGGTGGCTGGCGAGCCGGTGCATTTCAGCGCCGATCACGCGAATGTACTGCGCGCGCTCGGGTATCTCGACGCCCATCAAGGTCTCGACCGCGGTCAGGTACCCGAAGTTGTTCGCGAGCGCGGCCACGTAATCGAGGCGGTCGGTGTAGGGCAGCACCTGCGTCCAGGTCACGTTCTCGCACGACTTCTGAAAGCCCCGGTGCAGAAAGCCGATCTCAGGGTCCATCGAGACGATGGTTTCTCCGTCGAGCTCGATGCGAAGGCGTACCGTGCCGTGTGTCGCGGGGTGCGAGGGGCCCAAGTTGACGACCATGTTGCGCGTCTGCAGGTGCGCCTCGAGCTCGTCTTCGCTCGGTGTCGGGTCGTATTCGTCGCCGGATGCCATCGGTTGTTCCCTCGTGTCGTTTTGAAGAAGCGGTTGGTCCTCGTTCACCCTGAGTCGCTCGAAGGGTGAAGCGAAAGAAAGAATTAGTCCTGCACGCCGTTGGTGCCGGGGCCGCGAAAGATGTCGCGAATGGGGCGCTCGGGTATCAGCGGCTGTCGGCCGCGCAGCGGGTAGTCTTTGCGCAGCGGGTGGCCCTTGAATTCTTCGTAGGTCAGCATGCGACGCAGGTCGCCGTGGCCCGCGAAGCCGATGCCGTAAAAGTCCCACACCAGGCGCTCGGCCCAGTTGGCGCCTTGAAAGACCGCGCGAATCGAGGGCACGTCAGCGCCCTCGGCGACGCGCACCTTGAGGCGGGCGTGCTCGTTTCGCTCGACGTTCTTGAAGAAGTAGACGACCTCGAACCGCGGCTCTTGCTGCTCGGGCGGCAGATGCAGGCAATCGACCGCGTCCATCGAGATGAAGAGTCGAAAGCCCAGACGCTCTTTGAGCAGGGTCGCGACGGTCTTGATGTGCTCGGGTTTGATGACGCCCCACACCTCGCCGGCGCGATCGGTGTAACGCTCAGCGAGCGCATCGGGGAGCTGCGCTTGAATCTGGTCCAGCGCGAAGATGCTCACGTGGGTGACCTCAAAAACCAAGTAGGGGTGCCGCTGCGGTTTATCGGCAGCGACCCCTCGGGTCAACGTGATTTCTCTCGTGAGATTGGGTGTTTAGGCGGGCGCATGCGTGCTGGTAGCGGCGCTGAAACCGGCCGGCCGAAAAGTAGCGCGGCTTCAGGCCTGTGGCACCTTGCAGCACATGCACGAACGACGAGCGCCCACCGAACGCCGCAGCCGCCCCAAGGTCTCTGATCGCAGAAACGAAGAGCGCCGCGATTCTCCGAGAACCGTCATCGCGTACGACTTCAAAGAGCCCGGGGGCACCTGGCGCTCGACCCTGGGTGATCTCTCGGTCGAGGGGGCCGCCTTCATCACCACCGCACCCCCCGCGGGCAATGTCGTCGTGCTGAAGGTCTCTATACCTACATTCACCGTGCCTATTATCGCCATAGGTACAATCGTCTCGCGGGTGGGGCAGGTCGAGGGCGCGAAGCTGGGGTTGGTGTTCACCGACATCGACGTCGAGGCCCAATTGGCCATCGCCGAGTGGGTCGAGTTCAGGGCGCGAGCGAACGCCTGAGCCGGGTCGATGCTGAGGCGCACCGCCATGGTGAGCGCCCCTGGCACGGTGTGACGTAAAATTGTGCCGCGATTTCGAGCCCTTGGGTCGGGTCACGCGGCTCACGCTATGCACACCCCTTGTGTACACATCACTCGCAACGGGGGCACCATGGCCTTTGAAAAACCATCGCCTGACTCCATTGAAGCGCTCAATGAGTTTCTTCGAGGAGAGATCACCGCATCAGAGACGTACCGCATCGCGCTCGACAAGTTGGAGCGGGGAAGCAAAGCGCGCTCGCAGCTCGAGGCCGCTCGGGCTTCGCACATTCAGCGCGTGCGCAAGCTGCAGACCCGAATTCGCGACCTGGGCGGCATACCCGCGCAGAGCGGCGGGGCCTGGGGTGGCATTGCCAAGTCGGTTGAAGCCGGAGCGTCATTGATCGGCGAGAGGGCCGCCGTCACGGTGCTCGAGCAGGGCGAGGATCATGGCCTCAAGTGCTACCGCGAAGACTTGACCCGGCTGACCGGGCCGAGCCACGAGTTTCTGGTCAACAACCTGCTGCCGAAGCAGTTCGAGAGCCACAAGCTGCTCAGTGCGCTGAAGCACACGCTGGTTGGCCCTCAGCAGCAGAGCTGAAGATCAGGGCTTCGGCGCCTGCAGGCCGCGTGAGTACTCGACGATGGCTTCGAAGATGCCGTCGACGAAAGCGCGCTCGAGGCCGAGCTCGTTGGCCCACAGCCGTCGGCTCTCGAAGAGCGCCTCTTCACGGGCAGGGTCACGCACCGGCTTGCCCGCTTGCGCCTTGGCTGTTGCCACGGTCTTCATCAACTGCGCGCGGTGCTGCAGCAGCATGATCAGCCTGCGGTCGAGCCCATCAATCGACGCCCGGGCCTGGGTGAGCATTTCGGCGGGCTCGGTGGGTACGATTGGCTGGCGAGATCTCGCGCGCGTCGCGAGCTCGACGCGCCGCACGTAGGTCTCTCTGACCAGGCGAAGGTCTTCAGCGAAGTGCTCGAGCTCATCGAGGGTGAGCGCTTGCGGCCCATCGCAGAGGGCCTGCGTCGGGTGAGGGTGCACGTCGACCAGCACCATGTTCGCGCCGGCGACGACTCCCTGGGCGCTGACGTGGTGAATGTCTGACAGCCCATCGGGGCCGATGGCTTTCTTGCCGACCGAGTGCGACGGGTCGACGCAGACGGGTAAGCGGGTCATGCGCTTGACGACGGGCACGTGCGAGAAGTCGACGAAGTTGCGGTGCGGGTCGCCCAGGTTGGTCTTCATGCCGCGCAAGCCGAAGATGATTCGGTGGTTGCCGCTGGCCGCCACGTACTCGACGGCGTTGAGCGATTCTTCGAGGGTAATGCCCATGCCGCGCTTGAACAGCACGGGGTAGTCATTCTGTTGCCCGACTTCTTTGAGCAGCTCGAAGTTCTGAGCGTTGCGCGTGCCGATTTGCAACATCACGCCGGTCGGGTTGCCAGTGGCCGCGAGCGCGGTGCGAATGTCGTCGACGTGCTGTTCTTTGAGCACCTCCATCGCGATGACCTTGATGCCGTACTTGCCCGCGAGCTCGAAGACGTAGGGCAGGCACTTCGCGCCCTGGCCCTGAAACTCATAGGGGCTCGTGCGTGGCTTGAAGGCACCGGCGCGGGTGGTCTGAATGCCATTCGCCTGCAGCGCCTTGAAGGTGGCTTCGACGTTCTCTTTGGTGTCGACGGCGCAGAGGCCGGCGAAGATGTGAAAGGTGTCTTGGGTGAACTGCAGGCCGTTGTAGTCGAAGCCTACCGACTCGGCCTTGCCCTCGTGGCGCCCGACGGCCCGGTAGCGCTCGCGAACCCGAATCACCCGCTCGACGCCCGGCAGTGCTTCGAACAGCTCGGTGCCGACGGCCGCGGTCTCGCCGAGCAGGTGCAGCTCGATCAACGAGCGGGTGGCGCCTTCGGTGTGCTGCACATCGACTTTGATGCCGGTCTGGCGACTGGCCAGCTCGACGACGGTCTTGACCTCAGCGCCATCGAGCCTGATGGCGGGTTTCATGACGATGATCATCGGGTGCTTTCTTTGGGCAACTGCTGTGAAAATCGTTCGAACGAACGTAACGCGCGCTCGAGGGTTTCGTCTGACGTCGCGAACGAGAGCCGAATGAACCCTTCTCCGGCCTCGCCGAACGCGGTGCCGGGTACCACCGCGACCTGGTGTCGCTCGAGCAGCGCGGCCGCGACGGCCTGCGCGCGGAGGCCAGTGCCGCGCACATCGACGAAAGCGTAAAAGGCGCCGTCGGGCAGCGGGCAGCGAAAACCATTCATGGCGTTTATCGCCATGCATATGAGTTGCCGGCGGCGGGCCCACGCCCCGACCATGTCGTCGACCAGACTTCGCGGGCTGTTCAGCGCTGCGAGTGCGCCTGCCTGGCCAAAGCCGCTCAAGCAGGTCGCCGAGTGCCCGTGCACCTTTGCGGCGGCGGCCACCATGTCGGCGGGGCCCGCCAGATACCCGATGCGCCACCCGGTCATCGCGTAGGCCTTCGAGAACCCGTTCACGGTGAGTGTTCGCTCGGCCATACCGGGCAGTGAGGCGAGGCTGACGTGGCGATGCGGGGGGTAGATCACCCGCTCGTAGATCTCATCAGAGAGCACGATCAGATCATGCGCGATGGCGGTGTCGACGATCGCGGCACGCTCGTCGTCATCGAGCACGCGGCCGGTGGGGTTGCAGGGTGAGTTGACGATGAGCAGCCTGGCCTTCGGCGTCACTGCCGCCTCGAGTGCCACGCGAGTCAGACGAAAGTTCGGGCCCAAGGGCACCGAGCGAACGGTGCCTCCGGCGAGCTCGACCATCGGGCGAAATGAAACCCAAGCGGGCTCGGGTAACAGCACTTCGACCCCTGGCTCGACCAACGCCTGAATCGCGACGAAGAGCGCGGCCTTGCCGCCTGGAGTCACGAGCACCTGTGACGCGGCCACTTCGATGCCGTTGTCAGCCATGAGCTTGGCGGCGATGGCGTCGCGCAGGGCAGGCACTCCGGAGGGGCTGACGTAATGTGTGTCACCCGCGTCGAGCGCTGCCTTGGCCGCCGCTCGTATGGGTTCTGGGGTTGCGAAGTCGGGGTCACCGGTGGCCAGGTCGAGCACATCGTGCCCCGCGGCTCGGAGGGCTCGAGCTCGCTCGGAGATCGCCATCGTTGGCGAGCTCGCGAGGTTCGCTACGCGGTGGACGATGGCTTTCACCGGCGGCACTGTACGACGCGTGGCGTCAGAGCGAGCAGGGTTTGCGCTGACCGACGTCATTGCCGGGTAGGCGTTGGGCGCACAGCAGCGCGAGGGTCACCGGGCTCCGGCCACGAGCCCCATGGCCGCGTACCACTCGAGCAGGCTCTCTATGAAAGCGGTCACGCGCTTCTCCTCCGAAAACCACTCGATGGGCGGCGTGTTGTTGCGCTGCCAGACCACGGGGTCTTCGTCACGCAGATCTTCTCGCGCGATGCCCCAGCTGACCACGCCCTGATGCTCCTCCATGAAGATCAGGTGCCGCGCATCGAGCTGAAGCTGCTCATCAGAAAGTACCTGGTGGTGCCCCCGAACGATGACGTCGATGGAGCCGAGGGTTGAATAGAAGGCACGAAGCGCCGCGGGCAGCGGCACGCCGAGGCGCCAATCTGCTGCCGAAACCAGCGCCGGTGCGAGGCCATCGGCTGGCGACCACGATCGATCGATGAAGGCAGGCACGAGCTCTTTGAAGTGGGCCTCAAAATCCATCGAGTGATTCTAGCGCTGCTGGCACCATGCACGCCGTCACTTGGGTTGAGAATGCCGGTAACTGCCCAGGAGGCGCTCGCCCGCAGCGAGGCGCACCGCCTGGCCACCGATGCCCAACTCGAGGAGCGAACCGCGATGCATGTAAAGCGTCTCATCGCGGCTCGTGTCGGTGCTGATCACCAGCGCACGGTCGTGGCCGGCCTCGGCTTTCGGGGGCGATTTCTGCACGGCGAAAAAGCGAGTCACCGCCGCCGGGTCGTCACCACAGCTCGGCTCGACCACGCGCAACCCGTAAGCCTCAGCCGCTGCGGCGGGGCACAGCGCTGCCGTCGCGAGGTCGTCACCTTCGCGTACCAGACGGGCTGCTCCGGCGGTGTCATGCGCCTCGATCACCTGCCACCCGACGCGCTTCAAAAACCGCTGGCACTGCGCGGCCGCCATCGGGTGCGCCAAAATTCG
>JANLPS010000103.1:0-1628 GCA_031367385.1 Archangium sp.
CGGCGGCCTGCCGGGCTGCGATGATGATGCCCAGGTACCCGGTGGCCATCATCAACGGCAAATACGCCTTGCCCGAATAGACCAAAAACCCGCCCAGAATCAGCGACACGTCTTCAGGGAGCGGAATGCCCAACCCACACGCCAACAGAATGGCGAACACGAGGATGTAGGAGAACACGCCCCCGGTGACGCCATTGACGAGGCTGAGAAGAAAGGCTTCCACCGTTTATTTCTTCGCTGGGCGGCGCGTTTCCACCCGTTGGAGGCCGTCGATGACCCAGCTCTCGAATGGTTTGCCGTCGTCGAACAGCTTCGCCACGTCTTTGATTCCGAAATAGCCCCGGGCTGCCGCGGCGTCGTAGGCAGCGTCGTTCGCGTCCATCGCCTTGAGGGCCAGCGCGGTGGTGAAGACCGCGGTGGCGTACTCTTGAACCGATTGCTCATTCGCGCCCGCCAGCTGGGCCTCGCGAAGCACCGTCGCGCCACCCGGCCATGCCGAGGGAGAAACCTTCTTCGCGACCACCGGCTCAATCGACAATCGCGCGAACTCGCGCAGCACCCCTTCGACGTTCGGTTTGTCTGACGGGCCGACCACCAGGTACACGTCGCCGCCATCACCTTGCGCGCCACGAACCGCGTTCTGCGCGTCGAGCAGGTTGACCACGAGCAGCGTCTGGCTGGCCTCGGGCAGCTTCAGCGCCACGCGCGCCTTGATGAGCGGTTGATCGACCACCGTCAGATACGCCTTGAGGCTCTTGCGGTATTCCTGCTGAACCTGCCCCATCAGCTCGTCGAGCTTCCACCCGACCCAGGCTTTCGAGAGCACCGCTTCGAGGCCTTTGACCTCGGCCAAGTCTTTGTTTTTCGACCCTTCTTTGAACGGAGGCTGCCCCGAGCCGACGGCGTAGGCCAGGTAGCGCTGCAAGCTCACGGGGTGGGCGTCGAAGAAGGCGTCGGCGGCTTTGCGAACCTCGGGGTCTCCACCCAGCACGCGCGCACGAACGGCCTGGCGCACCGGGTGGTAGCTGACCTTCGGCACCGGCTCTTTGCGCGTCACTGGCCCCTGGTCGAAGCCGGTCGCGTTCAGCACCGAGAACAGGGCGAACACGCGCTCGTCGTTGCGCAGCTCGATGCCTTCGCCGGTATACAGGCTCGCGAACCAGTCTCCCTGCGTGCCCGCGGCGACGACTGGCGCCGAGAACAACAAGACGGCTGCGAACCCCACCGGCCTGGAGAAGTACGCCATAGCCGCCTGGGTAGCCCACCTGGGCCTACTGGGCAACCTGTTAGACCCGGCCGAGCAGTGACTTCAGTGCTTCGCGGTTCGCTCCGACCTTCTGCGCGAAGTGGGTGCAAATCGTCATCATCAACTTGATGCAGGCCTGCGGCTTGGTGCCCATCAGCCGCTGAAAATCACCCTGCCGAATCTCGAACGCGGTCACGTCGGTGGTCGCGGTGGCGGTGCACATGCGTTGGCTGGTCGAGATCAACGCCAGCTCGCCCAGCCAGTCGCCAGTGGTGAGCTCGGCGAGCCCCAGGTCGGGCCCGTTGGGCTGCTTCGACGAGAGCGTGACCTTGCCAAGCCCAATCAAATACATCGAGTCGGAGACCATCTGCTCGGCGAAGAG
>JANLPS010000112.1:0-7770 GCA_031367385.1 Archangium sp.
GCTCACCATGAGAGTTTTGGGGCTTGTCCATCACCTGGTCCACGCATCACGAGCTCTCATGGTGAGCCCGTCGAACCACGACCACGCGCCAGCGCCTCCAAAACAGCCCGCGCGTCCCTTGCCAGCTCCATGTAATCGGCTCCGATCAGCTGCCCCTCACGCACGACCACGCGCCCATTCACGATCGCCCACGACACTGACACTTGGCTCAGCTGCATCAGCAAGTGCGGGCTGAAATTCGCGGTCTCCCGCTGCGGCAAGGTGTCGTACACGACCAGGTCTGCCAGCGCGCCCACGTCGATCGCGCCGCTGGGCACGCCGAACACCATCGTGCACAGCTCGGCCGGGCCGCTGATCAAGAACGAAGACATGATGTTGTCCGGGTCGATCATCCGCCCGTTGCGTGCCAGGGCCATCACTCCGGTGAAGCTGGCGGCGAGCTCCTCCCACATCGAGGTCGACCCGCTGGTCGCGAGCCCCACCAGGTTCTGGTTCAGCAGCACGGCCTCCATGCCCATTGCCGAGCTGCCCTCATTGGTCTGTGCGGCCCGGGGAGAAAGCGCGATCAATGTTCTGGTCTTGGCCAGCTTCCCGGCTTCACCGCGGTCGATCGAGCGTGCATGCGCGCCGATCGATGAGCCTCCGAGCAGCCCAAAGGTCTCGAACCGATTGACGATTCGCGCGTTGTGCCGAGCCCAGGTCAGCGCGAGATCTTCGTCGCTCGTCGCCAGGCGAAAGTGCGCACCGATCGCGAGCTCTTCTTTGGCACGCCCCGCAGCGCGCAACAGCTCATCGTTGGCGGTCGAGCTGCTCGAGATGCCGATCAGCCCACGCACGAGCTCGTCACCGCGAACAGACTGAGCAAACGCAGCGTTGCCTTCGACCTGACCCGGCCCGGGAGCCGACGCGGTCAGGCTGCTGCTCGCGTGACTGGTGACGAGCCGAGCGCCGAGGCGACGCGCGGTTCTGGCTTGAGCCTCGAGCGCCGCCTCAACGACGTTCGGGGCGTGCAGGTGCTCGAAATGGGCGGTCACTCCGCACCGGAGCGCCCGCGCGAGCGCAAACGCCGTCAGCGCCTCGACCTCGCCGACGGTGAGCCGTTGTTCGACGGCCAGCTCATTCGCCGCCTGCACCTGGGCACTGCGCAGCAGCGAATCACCCGACCAGGGAAACAGCTGCCCCGACACCAGGCGTGTGTGGCAGTCAACGAGGCCCGGAGTGACCAGGCGTCCACTGCAGCGAACCTCCCAATCACCGGGGCGGGCCGGCAATGACGCGTCGTCGGAGATCTGCGTCACAGTGCGGCCTTCGATCAGCACCGCCATGCCTGAGCGCAGCCGGCCATCGGCGCGAAACAAGCTGCAGTCTTTGAGAAGGAGACGACCTTCCATAGCCGGGCCGACAGTATCAGCCGCCAGAGGAGGCGCTTGATTGATTCACGAAGACCGCTTGCTGGCGGCAAGCACGGCGATCAGCGCCGCCCACAGCAGCCCGAGCCCCGAATCGCAGCTGCACCCCACCTTCATGGGAGTCACGTCGGCACAATCGACCGCGACCGTGAAGGTTTGATCGGCGTGGCCAACAGGCCCGGTCACTCGCAAGCTCAGCAGGTGAAACCCACGCTGCTCTTTGGTCGGTTTCCACGAGAAGGCACCGGTCGCGTCATCGACGGTCGCGCCAGAGGGCACTGGCACGCCGAAGAGCGGCTCGAGCGAGAAGTGAAAGGGGCCGGTGCCGCTCACCGCAGGGGCCGGGTCGGCTGCGTAGCGATACGCGATGCCGCAGGTGGCCGTGGTCGAAGCGGTTGAGATGAAGCTTGGGGGGCTCCCCTGCCCTGGGCCAGCATCAACCGGGGCGGCCCCCGCGTCGATCGGGGTGGCTCCAGCATCCATCGGCATGGCGCCCGCGTCGACCGGCGAGACTCCGGCGTCGAGTGGCAATGCCCCGGCATCGAGCGGCGACCCCGCATCAACCCCGGTGACGACGATTTCGACGACCGAGGCTGCCCGGCCGCTCATCACACCCGAGGTATCGAACGCCGCGACCTCGAGGCGAACGAAGCCGGTCGACAGCGGGCTCGGCGCCGTCATCGAGTAGGCGCCCAGCGAATCGGCCGCCGCTCGGGTCAGCTCGACGCCTTGTGCGAACATCACCACGCCGATGTTGGGCGAAGCCGTGCCGGTCACGGTCGGCGTTCGCGTCGACAGCACCGCTCCGTTCGGGGGCGTCACCAACGTCGGCACCGCAGGCGCGGCCAACCCGTTCAAGATCTGAACGACCGAGCCTCCATACGCCGGGTCTGAGGCGACCACGGGCATCGCACCGTTGCGCTGGCCGTACGTGTTCAGCACGGCGACTCCCGCGAGCGTGCTGACGGAGCAGCTGATCGTCGAGCCCTGCATGACGACGAGACCGCCAGCGCCACCACCTCCGACTCCGTACGTCGTGAGGGAGCTGGTGCCGCCCGTCGCCGAAGCGAGCCCACAGCGCAGGTCTGCCTGGTTTTGGAGAATGACGGTGCCACCCGCGCCGCACCCAGCCGCGCCGACGTTATATGAATAGGGAGCCGAGGCGTTCGCGCCATCTGCTGCAAAGGTGCCGCTGCCGGTGATGCTGCGCGCGCGCACCCAGACGACCCCACCGCCTGCGGTGCCACCCGACGGAGCCACCTGCACGGCGGTCCACCCGGTGCCTCCGCCGCCGCCGAAGACGAGCCGGGTCAGAGGGGTGTATTGCAGCCCACGGCCCCCCTCGCCTCCGTTGCCCGCGCCGAACATCTCGTCGCCTCCGCGGCCGCCGGCCTTCAAATGCCCACCTCCGCCAGCCCCGCCGTTCTCACACGCCCCGCCGCCGCCCCCGCCGGGGGTACCGCCGCGCCCGGTGCGGGTGACCGCCGACACATCGGGGCCATCACCCCGGGGTGAACCCGCCGGAGGAGGCTCCTCGAGCCCGGTGCACCCCATGGGGCCGACCGGCTGCGAGAGCGTTGCTCCCCCGAGAAACCCGGCACCAGTCGCCGAGACCAGGCCGTCATTGATCACCGAGTCTGCGAGGAGAACGACCACGCCACCGACGTACCCGTCAAAGGGCGGCGCGGTGATGCTGCCGGCTGCAGTCACCGTCAGCGCAGCGAACTCCGGTACGCGAATGACCTGGGTTCGACCGGCCGCAAAGCCACGAGTCAGCGGCGCGGTCAGTGTGATCGTGGCTGAGACGGCAGCGAGGCGCGCGAGCTCGAAGGTGCCCGCTCGATTGCTCGTCAGGTCGACGACCGCGGGAAAACCGGCGTCGCCGAAGTCATCTTTCGCCTGGAGCACGAGCACCAGCTGGCCCGGGGAGAACCCCGCGGTGGCGGCGGTCACGAGTTGGGCGGTGCCGGCAGGCGCATCAACGGTGAGCGCGGCGTACGAGTTCACCACGACGCCAGGCGTCGAGACGGTCAAAGACCCCGACCCGCCGTCTCCGAAGAGAAACGTGTCGGGCTCGGCGAACGCCGCTCGGCTGACGCACAGACCGACGAGCAGCCACAGCCGCATGAGTTTCACTCTCCGCCCGATGAACGACAGGCAGAGCTTCGAATACCCCGCCCGGTGAAGCAAGAATCGAGGTTGCGCCGCGCGACTGGTATGCCCCGTCCCATGCGTACCCTCCCGGCAGGGCTGTTCATCGTTTTCGTCGCCTGTGGCACCCCAGACCCCAATCAGACCTGCGCGCAGAGCCAGTGCGCTTGCAACCAGGGGTTCACCAAGTCGGCGAGCACTGGCACGTGCGTTGACATCGATGAGTGTGCCACCGCGGGCGCCTGCGACGGCAACGCAAACTGCAACAACAATGCGGGGTCGTTCTCATGCACCTGCCGCAAGGGGTTCTCAGGCGATGGTCACACCTGCACCGACATCGATGAGTGCACGACCGACAATGGAGGGTGTGGGCTCAACGCCGACTGCACCAACCAACCGGGCGATCACGCGTGCGCCTGTAAGAAGGGGTTCGACGGGCCCAAGGGCGCCTGCGTCGACATCGACGAGTGCGCGGTCAACGACGGAGGGTGCACCGCTGCCAACACCCACTGCGTCAACGCCGCCGGCACCTTTTCGTGCGACTGCGTAAGCGGGTACGCCGCCACCACCGCCGGGTGCGTCGACGTCGATGAGTGCGCGACCAACAATGGAGGCTGCGGTGCCGGCTCGACTTGCCTGAACCTGCCGGGCACCGCGCAGTGCCCGTGCAACGCCGGGTTCGTCGAGGCGCTTGGGGCCTGCACTCCAGGGTGGACGAGCGTCTCGCCGATCGCAGCCGGCGGAGCGATGGCCTACGACGCCAACCGGCAGCGCACCGTGCTGTTCGCCAGCGGCGGCAACGGAGGCCGCGTCTCGAGCGAACTGTGGGAGCTCGACGGCACCTCGTGGGTACGCCGGCTCGAGCGCGGCCCAAGCGCCCGGGTCGACGCGACGGTCGTCTACGACTCGGCCAGAAAGAAAATTCTCGTCTTCGGAGGCATGGACCAAACGGGTGAATACCTGCACGACCTCTGGGAGTGGGACGGCCTCGCCTGGAAGCAGCTCGCTTCGGCCCCATCGACGCTGCTGTCGGGTGGCCTCGGCACGTACGACACCGCGCGACACCGGCTCGTCGTTGCAGCGTGGCTCTCGACGTGGGAGTGGGATGCCTCAACCGGCTGGGTCGAAGGCCCCAAACCGCTGAGTGACATGTCGATTCACAACCGGGTCATCGCCTTCGATGAAAAGCGAAGCGTCTCGGTGATGGTGATCTTCGACACCGTGTACCTCGGCACCCCCGGCCCGGTCTCGACCTACGAGTACGACGGCACCGCGTGGAAGAAGCTGGCGATCACCGGCCCCACCCGCCGCGAAGACGCCACGATGACCTACGACGCGTCGAGACGCACGATTCTGCTCCACGGAGGAACGGAGCCACAAACCATCAAAACCCTCAAAGATACGTGGGAGCTCGATGGCACCAGTTGGGTGCACATCGCCGACTCGTCGCCCGAGCTGGGCCACCCCTCGCTGGCGTATGACGTGCCCCACCAACGAGCGCTGCTCCTGACGACCAACGGCCAGAGCCGCACCTGGGCCTTCGATTCGGTGCTCAAACAATGGGCGCCGCTCCCGCTGGGCGCTCCCGCATCGCACTACCTCGGCGGGCTGGCCTACGACGCGAAGCGCGACAAGGTGGTGCTCTTCGGAGGCCAAGACACGATCGCATTCGACCCGTCGCCAGACACCTGGGAGTTCGACGGCGCCCGGTGGGCCAAGTCGAGCGCCGCCCCGGTGTCGCTCTTTCAGACCAGCCAGCTCGCATACGACTCCGTGCGAGAAGCGGTGGTGGTGCTCGGCAAGACCAAGATCACTGACACCGCGCTCAATACCTATGCCTTCAACGGCGTGAGCTGGTCGTTGCAAAGCGCGTCGACGGTGACCTCGTCGAGAATGATGACCTTCGACCGGGTCGCGCTCAAACCCCTGGTGTACGCGCAGCCGACGTCGTGGCGACTCAATCAAACGGTGTGGCAGTCGCTCGACTCCACCGGGCCACAGGTCATCGATGGGGCCATCGCTCACGACTCGATTCGAAACCGGGTGATCGTCTTCGGGGGCCGCAACTCTGCCTTCGTCACCCTCGGCGACACCTGGGAGTGGAACGGCACGCTCTGGGCCAAGAAATCGAGCACCGGGCCAACAGGGGCCACGAATTTGGGGGCAACCCCGACCGCGTCGGGTGCGATGGTGGTGCTCAGCGCCCGAAAGACCTGGTCGTGGGACGGCACGGTATGGACGGAGCTCACCCAGCCGATACCGACCGCCCCGTACAGTGCCTCGGCGATGACGTACGACGCCCAGAAGAAGCGGCTCTACGCCTACGACGGCACCGACTTGTGGATTCGCGCGATGCCCTGAAGGTCAGGGTGAATACGGCGGCCATTGCGACGGCTCGTGGCCGTACAGCACCTGAACCTGGGGGTAGGCGGCCTTGAACGCTGCGAGCCGAGCCAGCGTCGAGATGGCAGCCTCTTTGTCAGCCGTGAACCCGGGCGCAATGGCCAGCTCCAAGCTCGCCGCCAGGTGACTGGCATCGAAGGTGAGCAGAATCGGGCCCTGCTCGGTGTTCAGCAGCGCCGAGAGCTCACCCAGCGTGTGGCCGGTCGCTTCGATGAGCCAGATCGACCCGTCGCCGTAAAGGTCGAAGACGCGCCCGAGAATGGGCATCTCGGTGAAATCGGCCGTTCGGAGCAGCTGCACCGGGTAGTGGCCCGTCACCTGCTCGGTCAGATACCCGCTGAACAACCGCGTGCCCTTGTTCACCGCCGCCCACTCGGCTTCAGCCATGATGACCGGCGTCTCGGCCCGCGCTTCGACGGCCGCGAGGCCTTGGGCATGGTCTCCGTGACCGTGCGACAAGACGACCGCTGAGAGCTTCTCGTCACCCAGCTGCTTCGCGGCGGTGCCCTCGGGGCCTGATTTGCACGGCACCCAGAAGAAGGGCCGGGCACCGTACGAACAGGCATCGGCGGCGACTCCGGTGTCGAGCATCAGGGTGCCGTGTCTCGGGTGGCGCACCAGATACGACGGCGCGGGCACCCAGAGGTCGTGCTTGAGCGCCTCGGGCGTTCGCGGGTTCGAGACATCGATCAAGATTGAAGGGCCTGCCTGAACCCACCCGGTCAAACGCTTCTCGAGCACCAGCGCGGTCGGGTGCGAGAGCACCTCGTCCCATGAACGAGGGGCCTTCACCGGGGGCGCCGGCACGTTCGTCACCACATGCTCGCCAAGACCAGCACACGCCGCCAACACCAAGAGCCAAGAAAATCGCACGCGCCGTTGTAGGTTTGGTCGGGTGACGTCGCAAGCGGTTCGAAGAATCATCGAAGAGCAGCCCGCGAGTGACGGCCATACCGACGCAACGCTCGAATTGATGTGCGGCTGCGTGATTCAAGCGCACCTCGACGCCGACCGTTTGCTCACCGACGACGATGGAGTGCGCCTGGCCGTGGGCAAATACCCATGCCCGCTCGGTCACCCGCCTCCGAAAAAGCCACATTGACACCTCAGACGACCCGCTCTTATTGAGCCGCCCATGGCGATGATCGAAGTCAGCAACCTCACCAAGCGCTACCGCGACCGCGTGGCCATCGACGCGATCTCCTTCACCATCCCCGAGGGGAAAATCGTTGGCTTTCTGGGGCCCAACGGCGCTGGCAAGTCGACCACGATGAAGATCTTGACCGGCTTCATGCCTCCGACCTCGGGCAAAGCCACCGTCGGAGGCTTCGATGTCTTCGAGTCGCCACTCGAGGCGAAGAAGAAGATCGGCTACCTGCCCGAGACACCGCCGCTCTACCCCGAGCTGACCGTGCGCGGGTTCTTGAAGTTCGTCGCACAGCTCAAGGCCGTGCCCTCGTCAGCCGTGAAAGCCGAAATCGAGCGCGTCGCGCAACACACCGGAGTCGCAAGCGAGCTCGACCGCCTCTGCTCGAGCCTCTCGAAGGGCTACCGCCAGCGCGTGGGCATCGCGCAGGCCCTGCTCGGCAACCCGGCGCTGCTCATTCTCGACGAGCCGACCGAAGGCCTCGATCCGCGGCAGCGCAAAGAAGTGCTCGAGCTGATCAAGTCGCTCGCGGGTCGGCACACCGTGGTGCTCTCGACGCACATTCTCTCGGAGGTGAAGGCCATCTGTCAGAAGGTGCTCATCATTCACCGCGGGAAGATCGTCGCTGACGACACCATGGCGGCGATCACCGGCGGCAAA
>JANLPS010000152.1:0-4994 GCA_031367385.1 Archangium sp.
CCGCTGGGCAACGCGTCGGTGACAGTGATCAACGCACGCAGCAACGACGTGGTGGCCGCAGCCATCACGGTGCCGGGCGGGCAATTTCGAACGCAGCCGGTGGTCACTGGCAACTATGTCGTTCAAGTGCGCTCCGGGGCCTTCGTTGGGGTTGCGGGGCCCTTCGAACATCGGCTTGGTGGCGCTCCGTGGACGATCGCGGTTTCGGGTGGCGCGAAGCTGAGTGGGCGCGTCGAGCCCGCGGCCGCCGGCATTCGCGTGCGGTGGCGCAGTGGCGATTGGGCCGGCCCGGCCGCCGAGACCGTCACCGATGCCGCGGGGGCCTTTGCGTTCGAGGGGGTTTCGGCGGGGTTGCTCTCGGTCGATGCCGAAGGGGCGGGCGGCGCGGCGACGACGACGGCGCACGCTGGCGATGAGGTCGTTTTGCAGCTCACGCACGGGTTCGTGATCGCCCACCTTCAAGACGATTCGGGCGCGGTGCTGACTGACGGCATGCTGTTCGCCAAGAGCCTCGAGACGGGCGTGGTTCGGCGATTTCTGGTGCTCGCTCCCGACGGCACGTACCGGTTCGAGCTGCCGACGGGGCGGTGGGAGCTTCAGCTCGAGGTGGCGGGCCGAGGCAAGAGCGGCGCAGCCAAGGTTGAAGTGACGACCGCTGGGGTCGATGTGCGGCTGTCACTCGAAGCGGGGGTCGTGGTGCGTGGGGTGGTGCGCGACGCGGTGACCAAGTTGCCGATTTCTGGAGCAATGATTCGGGTTCGCGCGCCTGATCTGCAGAGCGAGACCGCATCGGTGCTGACGAATACGCGCGGAGAGTATGTGACTCCGCCGATACCCAAGACTCACGGCATCACGGCGTCGGCGGCCGGGTTTCGCGAGCGGGGTGATGCGGTGAGTAACTTGAATATGGGCAACGCCGTGTTCGAGCTGACGCCGGCGCCGGCGAATGACGTGCCGCCACAGCCGCAACCGCCGTTCGAAGGCATTGGAATGACGATCGACATGTCATCGGGCCGGCCGACGGCAGCATCGCTGGTCGAGGCCAGCCCGGCCGAGCGCGCCGGGGTGCTTCGCGGAGATGTGATCGTGTCGGTTGACGGCGTTCCAGCGGGGGCAGACATGAATGCGCTGGTTGGGCGCATTCGTGGGCCGGCTGGTACGCCGGTGCAGATCGTGTTCGAGCGTGGCGGGCGGCCCTTCGAGTTGGTGATTCGGCGTCGTCAGATTTCGCCGATGTAGTTTAAGGTCATCGCGTGATCGACGATCGCGCGGCAGACCCGTATCGCTGGGCGAAGCAGCTCGCGGGCGACGGGGTCGCCAAGGCGCAGATTCACAGTCAGCTCATTGATGGCGGAGTGGACCGTGAGCTGGCTGAGATCATCGTGGCGAGCGTTGCCCGACGGACGATGGTGCTCTCGAAGGTCGTATTCGGGCTTGTGCTGGTTGGGGCGGCCGCCGCGTTCGAGGCTGCCTTCCTGCTTCGGCTGCTCTGGACCGGTGAGGGCAGGTTGTTTCCCGCTTCGTTCGCTGCGCTCGCGATGTACGGCGTGTTTCTGGTCTTTGACGGTGTTCGGGGGCGGTAATCGGCGGTCGCCCGGTTCATTCACCGCCCGAGCCGCCTCGCGACGCGGCGTCAAACTGCAGAAAAGCGTCTCGAGCGGCGGCCTCGAGCGCAGAAAATCGTCGTTGCCGGGTGAATCGCACCTTCGTCGATTTCGAAATCTGACGTCGTCTTACTGCGGCCCTTCTGGCCATCGCTCACGAAAACCGGGGGCTTCTTCTCGACCGACGTCTCAGCCACCAGGCCAACGCAGCGAGCGCCTGCCCGCTGGTGCTTTGGCAAGCGCAAGCCACGACAAGGTCTCGTCTCACGCCAATTCCAGCGTCGAGTGTACCGGCGTCGGGCGCACCAGCGTCGGGGGTGCCGGCGTCGATGCATGAGGGGTCGGGTGACCCGCCCTTGCAGACGCCAAGCCCGTCACACTGCTCGACGCCATTGCACACGTCAGCATCAGCGCACGGAGTCGACACGGGCGCGAATGCATCGACCGGGCACGCTCCCGAGGTGCCGGTGCACTTCTCTTCAACGTCGCACACGCCGCTCGCAGGCCGACACAGGGTCAACGCCGCGACTGGAATGCACGACCCCACGAAGCCTGGAATGTTGCAGGCCTGGCAATCGCTCGCACCGCCAGCGCACTCGCTTCGGCAGCACACGCCATCAACGCACAGACCCGAGCCGCACTGGCTCGCCATCGTGCAGTCAGAGCCCACCAACCGGGTCACCTTCAGCACCCACGTGTCGCCCAGAACATCGGTCTGACTGCTGCCGCCGAACATGACCACACCCGCGCGCGCCGAATCGGCTGCCATGCCTTGCAAAAACCTCGGCTCAGGGAGCGTCTGAATCGCGGGCTGCGTCCAGACGGTCCCGTCCCACTCCCAGGTATCGGGCAATTTGGGGCCTCCGCTCGAGCCGCCGAAGAGCACCAACCGCCCGCGCATCGCATCGAAGGCGCTGCCTGGAAAAAACCGAGCGCTGGGGGCCGCCGCCGGCATCGTGTCTCGCCACGCAACGCCATCCCACTCCCAGGTTTCGTTGTCATACGTGGCGTCGATGCCGCCGCCGAAGAGCACCACCTTCTGTCTGACGGGGTCATAGACCAGCACATGGCCCCAGTGCCGAATCGGCGAGAGCGTGGGCACGATGTTGACCCAGTTGGTCCCGTCCCACTCCCAGGTGTCGTTGAGGTTCGCCATGCCGTTGCCCCCGCCGAACAGCACCACCTTGCCGCGTGCCGCATCGAAGGCCATCGCGTGAAGCACGCGGGCGCCCGGTGGATTCGCCGGTGACAAGCCCACCCAAGTGGTCCCGTCCCACTCCCAGGTGTCGTTCAAGTAGCTGCCCGTCGTGTCGCTGCCGCCGAACAGCACGACCCGTCGCCGAATCGAATCGAAGGCCATCGCGTGGTTCGACCGCGCTGGTGGCGAGAGCGCGGGGGTACGTGCGATCCACGCGGTGCCGTCCCACTCCCAGGTGTCGTTGAGCAGCACCGCGCCGGTGTTGCCGCCGAACGACACGATGCGGCTGCGTACGGTGTCTTCGACGAGCACGGCCTTTCGCCGCGGAGGCTGCGCTGGCGGCGTCTTCGAAGCCCAGGTGGTGCCGTCCCACTCCCAGGTCGCGGGCACGTGGCCGTTGGCGCTGTAGCCGCCGAAGAGAACGACCCGATTGCGGGTGCTGTCGTAGGTAGTGCCCGCGTACGCGAGCGCCGGAGGGCTGGTGAGGGGCGCGCGAGGAGACCAATTCGTGCCATCCCACTCCCAGGTCTCGCCGAGCAGGCCGCCGTTGTTGCCGCCGAACAGAACGACCCCGTTGCTCGCGGCATCGAACGCCATCGAGGCGCCGTGACGCGGGCTTGGCGAGACCGTTGGCGCTCGCTGAGACCAGTTCGTGCCATCCCACTCCCAGGTGGCGCCTGAATCGGTGCCACCGTCGTTGCCGATGGTGAGCCCCCCGAACAGTACGACCTTGCCGCGCACCGGGTCGTACGCGAGCACGTGGTCGTTCATCGCTGGAGGCGACAGTGCAGGCGAGCGCTGTGCCCAAATCACGCCGTCCCACTCCCAGGTGTCATTGAAAAAGGTCGAGCCACTCGAGCCGCCAAAGAGCACGGTCTTGTTTCGCGCGGAGTCGTACGCGAGAACGTGCCGCTCGCGGGGCGTTGGAGAAGCGAGCGGCAATCTCCGGGTCCATTCGACGCCGTCCCATGACCAGGTGTCGTTGAGCAGGCCGGTCTGCGCGAGGCCCCCGAAGAGCAGGGCTTGCCCGCGGGCCGTCTCGAAGACCATCGCGTGGTGGTGGCGAGCGGAGGGGGAGGTGTTCGGTGCGCGTTGAGCCCAGCGGGTGCCGTCCCACTCCCAGGTGTCGTTCAAGAAGGTCTGGCCGGTCGTGCCGCCGAAGAGCACCGTCTTGCCGTGCGGTGCGTCGTAAGCAAGCGCGTGGGCTGATCTGCCGCCCCACGGCCCGGGCACCCAATCGAGGCCTTGCACGACGGGGTCGACGAGCACGGGGTACGTGGGCTTTCGCGCTGGGTCGGCCAGTGACAACTCGAGGCGCTGACCGATGCGGCTCATCGATACGGCCACAGGTGCACCGGTCGCGTCTCTCGCGGTCGGCGGGTCGACGCGGAGCTGCTGGAGCGCATCGATTCGCAGGGCCCAGTGCGTCGGCGCCGAGGCGGTTCGGAGCAGATAGAAGACCTCGACGCTCGTCGGAGATCGAGAGATCAAGACGTCGGTTGACGGGTACGCATCAGGGCGCACTTCGATGCCGTCGAGGAGCTCGATGCTGGTGGCCGAGGTGCCTTCGAGGGTGACGGCGAGGTCGGAGTGGTTGACCGGTGAGGCTGAGAGGCGCTCGGCCCAGGCTGCGTCATGCGTTGCGAGCGATCGTGCGAGGGTCAACGCCTCGGTTGCACGGGAGTGGTGAGGTTGGGGGCTCCCGCTCAGCGCGAGAAAAATCAACAGGACGCAGAGTCTTGAACGCATTAGGAGGCTCGCCGCTTCTTTCGTTCACGCCGCGTGCCCTTGTCTTGTGTGCGCACGACGTCGGGCACGGTCGCGGTGCCAGGCATCGGCGTACCGCCCTCGATGACCGGCGTATCGGTGACGGGTTGCTCAGAGGGCAGTGACGGCAAGCGAATGCTGAACGTGGTGCCCTCGCCGACGCGGCTCTGCACCGCGATGTTGCCGCCGTGGTTTTTGACGATGCGCTGGCAGATGGCCAAGCCCAACCCGGTGCCTTTTTCTTTCGTCGTGAAGAACGGCACGAAGATGTTGAGCTGCTGATCGACGGGTATGCCAGGCCCGGTGTCACTGACCTGAATTTCAACCGCGTCAGGCGCTCGAAAGTCGCCGAAGCGTTCGGGCTTCAAGGTTCGAATGACGATGTCACCCTTGCCGGCGCCGATCGCCTGAATCGCATTCTGAAC
>JANLPS010000182.1:0-1824 GCA_031367385.1 Archangium sp.
CCCGCGTAGATGCCCCCGGCGATGGCGACTGCGGCGACGCCTCCAACCACGCCCCAGAACCAGCCCTTCTTGTACACCGGCGTCTCTTCTTGAACGACCAACGGCGGCGCGGAGGGCGGCAGGTCAGCCGGCACCAGGCTCGTCGCCACCGGTGCATCGTTCTTGGCTTGTGCTTGCGCCGCGAGCCGTGCCTCTTCTTCTCTGCGCGCGGCCTCGGCGGTCTTCTCGGCGTCTTTCTGTTTCGAGTCTTCGAAGAGCTGTCTGGCCAGGTCGACGTTGGCCGCGTCAGGCTTGGAGTTGTCGATGAAGCGCCCGTAGAAGAACGCCGCCTCTTTGAAATTGCCGAGCTGGCGCTGGCACTGCGCGATGTTGAACAAGAACCCCGGCAATGGGCGCAGCTTGTAGGCCTCGGTGTACTGCGTGAGCGCCTGATCGAACTGCCCGAGGTCGTAGGCCTTTTGCGCCTCGCCAAACAGCGCGCGGGCCTTGGTCTCTTCGGGGTCGGCCTTCTTGCCCTTCTGCTGCGCGAACGCACCCGAGGGAGCGACCAGCAACCCGACCAGCACCACCACCACGCTCTTATTCAAAGGGATCGACCACCCCATCGTGCGTCACCTTTTTCTTCTCGGCCTTCTTCTTCGGCACAGACACCGGTGCATCCTGCTTCGGCAGCGGTGGCAAATCTACCGTCAGCACCACATTCGACGACAGCGCCACCTCGCGTTGAACGCTTTGCGAGCCCTCGCGCTCGAAGCGCAACGACAGCGCGGCCACCGGGGCCAGCTGCGCCGCCAACGGCGTCGTGCCCAAGAGCTCATTGCTGTCGACCCGAATCACCTTGGCTCCGGTCGGCACGGTATCGACCTCGAGCTTCACCAGGGCGATCGCCTCGGGCTTGACGTCGATGGGGGCAGGCACCGGCGGGGGCACCGCCGCCTCGACGACCACGGTGGGCTCGCTCGCCGGGTCAGCCACCCGCACCACCGGCGGCCCGATTCGCAACACCATCACCGCGGCCACCACCAGCGCGATGCTCACCCCGATGCCGAGCAGCACCTTGGGCACCATCGTGGTGCGACCGGCCAGCTGATCATCATTCGACATCTGACCCGACGCGAAGGGGGCCAACGTGTGCGCGAGCTCTTCGCCGGTTTGAAACCGGGCATCAGGGTCTTTGGCCAGGCATCGCATCACCGCGCTCACCAAGGCGGCTGAAATGGGCTCTCCCAGCGGCGTGGTGGCCGGCAGCGGCGGAGGCGGCTTGGAGGTGATCTCGACCACCAGCTTGCCGAAGGTGTCGGCCCGAAACGGCTGCTCACCACAGAGCATCTCGTAGAGCACCAGCCCGACTGCGTAGAGGTCGACGCGGCGATCGGTGGGGTTGCCCAGCGCTTGCTCGGGCGCCATGTACTCCGGCGTGCCGATGACGATGCCAGCCTGGGTGCCAGACCGCGGCAAATCGCCGATCGGCTTGAGCAACTTGGCGACTCCGAAGTCGAGCACCTTGACGAACTCGTCATCGCCCGCGCGCTTCTGCAGATAGATGTTCTCTGGCTTCACGTCGCGGTGCACCACGCCAACCTGGTGGGCCGCATGGAGCGCCGAGGCCATGTTCAGCGCGATTCGGGTCGCCCGCTGAATCGAGAACGGCCCCAGCTTCATCGCCGCGTCGAGCGGGCGGCCATCGAGCAGCTCCATCACGCAGAATACGCAGGTGCTGCCGTCTTCGAGCAGCTGCTCACCGAAGTCGTAGACCTCGACGATGTGCTCGTTGCGAATCGCGTTCACCGCCTGGGCTTCTTGAATGAAGCGCTGCACCAGCTC
>JANLPS010000230.1:0-10492 GCA_031367385.1 Archangium sp.
TTCGGCTCGATGGCCGCTTTCGAAAAGGCCATCTCGCGCAACGGCACCGCGGTGCTGCCCCCCGGCCAGTCGGTCAAGATCAAGGTCGGCGTGTCCGGCTTCGGCGCCCGCTCGCCCTTCATCGAAGGCCAGAACAAGAACTCGCCGTTCGTCACCAAGCACACCAAGAGCGGCTACCTGGTCATCACCGCCAAGCCCACTGCGAAGATCGGCACCCGCGACGCGGTCAACCTGAATCACGGCGGAGCGGTCGTTCTCCCCGTGCCGAAGGCGACCAAGTTCCCCTTCGCGCTCGAAGTCGGCATCGGCCGAATCATGATGGGCTAAAAATCAGAGCCCACGTCGAGGCCCAGCTTCTTCAAGCCGGGCACGATGAAGGTCTCGATGCACTGCTGTACCGCCCGGTCTTCAGCGTCGGGCGCGCAGGCTCCCAAGCCCGCCTCAGCGACCAGGCTGCGTTGTCGCCGTTCGACACGGCGGCCTGTGCGGCTCAGTGCCCGAGTGCTGGGCCCAATGAATGCGCCGCGCAGGGCCTGGTCGCACCAGGGCACCAGCGAGGCGCGTTCGTCTTTTGAAAGCCCCCCGACGGCCCGTTTCGCCGCCGCCCAGCCAAAGGCGACGTGCACGTTCTCGTCTTTGAGGGTTCGAGCAATCAGCGCCTTGAGCATCGGCTCGGTGGTCACCTGCAGGCGCGCCTGAATCAGGGCCCGCGAGACCGTCTCTCCAATGCAGCACCCCACCACCAACCACACCGGCAGCGGCACCGTCGACGGGGCCGACAGCCCATCGAGGTCGAGCTGCAAGTAGTCGGGGATGTCTTCTACGTAGCCGCCGAAGGCTTCGGCCACCTGCACCGAGAGCGCGGTGTGCAACGCCTCATCGTGCAAGATCGCGGTCGCCGCGGTCAGCTCTTCGAGCGGCGCCTGCTGCGCGGCCAGCTTCAAGGCGATCTGGCTCACCACCGGGAGCGCGGCGTACTCCGTCCACGCGCGGTAGCTCCAGAAGCGTCGAGCGGCTTCACGGGTGGCGCGGGGGAGCTGCTTTAAGCTCGGCAGCTCGAACTCGCCCTTCATGCGCCCATTGAGCGTCGCCGCGATGCGCTCGATGCCTTGCGTCGGGTCTGGCAGCCGGAGCGTCTTCACCATGCCGTGGTTTTTAGCGGGCCGTGAGGCGGGTGACGATGCTGATCTCGGTCTCGACCGCATTGGAGCCGAGCTTCGCGGGCTCGTACTGCCGGGTGGCCAACGAGGTCATCACCGCTTCGTCGAGCATCGGCACCGACTTGGTGATGTGGCAGTCGCTCAGCGAGCCCTTTACCGTGACGCGGCAGCGAGCGACCGAGGTGCCTTCGATGCGCGCAGTCATCGCGTCGCGGGTGTAGCGCGGGGGCTGACCGGGGTTGATCATGCGTGGCCGGGTCGAGACCTGCTCGAGGGGCACCAGGCCAGACCCCGTTGAACCAGCCGCGGCTGCCGGTGAGGGCGCGACCGCGACGACCGGGGCCTCGACCACCGCCGGCGAGGGCACGGGCGCCGCGACGGGCAGTGGCTGGGCCTCGGCCACGACCACCGCCGACAACGGCGAGGGCACCACCGGAGCAGCCATCGACGGCTCGACCTTCGAGATGATCGGGTCGGGCCGAACCGGCGCGAGCGTCACCCGGCCGGTGCCTTTGCGCAGGCGCTGCACCAGGTCGAAGCGAGGGCCGCTGCTGGTGGCGATGAAGGTCAGCGACTGATAGCCGCGCATCTCAAGCGTGAGCTCAGCGGTGGCCTCGCCATTTTCGTCGGCCGGTACTTCGAAGGCGACCGGCGTCAGGCCCATCGACTTGCCCGACAACTTCACCGTCGCCCCAATGGGGATGCTGTTGATGCGAAAGGTCACCGGGCCCTTGACCAGGTCAGCTGCGGGCGTGGCGGCCACGGTGGGCGCCGGGTGCGCCTCGGCGGCAGCCACGGGTTTGCCGCCCGCGCTCGAAGCCGACGCAACCACCTCGGTGCTCTCGGGAGCGGAGGCCGAGCTGCGCCCCAAAAACCACGCACCACCGATTGCCGCGATGCCCAGCAGCACCCACAGCCACCCGTAGCTGCGGGGCTCGGGCTGCGATGACGAGAAGAGCGCGATGGGCTCGGAGACCGGAGGGATTGGCACCGAGACGGCCGGCAGCTCGCGGGTACCGATTGCCGCCGCGGGGTCATTGGGCAACGGCGAAACCGGCTCGTCAACCACCAGCAGCTGCGGCCTCGACTTGGTCTTGGGCGGCATCGGCGTCGACGGCGAATGTTCGGCCTCGACCAGCGCGGCCAGCAGCGCCTTCACCGACGGGTAGCGATTTTGAGGCAGCTTCTCGAGGCAGCGCCGCACCACCAGCTCGAGCGCCTCGGAGACCCGGGCCTCGGGCGCGACGTCGGCGAAGTGGGGCACCGGCGCCTGCACGTGCTGCACGATGACGTCGATGCCCGAGCGGCCGCTGAACGGCACCCGCCCGCTCAGAATGCGAAAGAGCACCACGCCCAGCGAGTAGATGTCGCCCTCGACGCCTGCTTCGCCGCGCGCCTGCTCGGGCGCCATGTAGGTCGGCGAACCCATCACCAGGTTGTTGCGCGTCACCTCATCGTCGCTCGACGGCGACGCGAGAAACGGCTTGGCCAACCCGAAGTCGAGCAGCTTCACTTCTTCTTCGCCGCTCGGCGTGCGCATCACCATCACGTTGGCGGGCTTCAGGTCGCGGTGCACCAGCCCGAGCTCGTGGGCGAACGAGAGGCCCGCGCACATCTTGCGAAAGAGCGACAACGCGCGCGGCATCGGCAGCTGCCGGTCGCGATCGAGAATTTGAAAGAGCGTTTGGCCCTTGAGCAGCTCCATCACGATGAAGCTGACGCCGTCGTGCTCACCGGCGTCGAGCACCTCGACGATGTTCGGGTGCGAGAGCCGCATCGACAGCCGGGCCTCGCGTTGAAAGCGCTCGCGCGAGATGGGGCTCTTGGCGGGGTCATGCAGCGGGTCGAGCACCTTGACCGCGACCTCTCGGTGCGCGCGCAGATCGACCGCGCGGTACACGGTGCCCATGCCGCCGACGCCGACGATGTCGTGAACCTCGTAATGCAGCAGCGTGGTGCCCTGGAGATCTCGTCGAGCAGGCGTGATCGGCGCGGCGGACTCAGCGCGTATCAAGACCTCCTTCGAGTCAGTCGACTCCGGCTCCATGGGCAATTCGTCTCATACCCGATGGGAGATCTGCAAACGCGCCAAAAAAGGGCACCGAACCACCCGTTCTCCCTCGCGTTTAGAGAGTGGAGCATCGATGTCTCTCACTTTTCGAGAACCGATTTGAGCGTGGTTCGGGTACACGCCTTTGCGCCGATGTCTGCCGCCGCGCCGCTCAAGCCGCTCCCTGCCCACGCGCTGCTGCACTTCACCGTTTTCATTTGGGGTTTCACCGCGATTCTGGGTCGGAGCATCTCGATCTCAGCGGTGCCGTTGGTCTGGTACCGGGTGTTGTTCGTGTTGCCGATCATGGCGGGGCTTTTGGCGGCCAACCGGCTCTCGTTTCGAGCCGAGGCGCGCTTGATTCGGGCCTGGCTCAGCATCGGCGTGCTGGTCGCGCTGCACTGGCTGATGTTCTACGGCTGCATCAAGTATGCGGGCGTAGCGGTCGCGGTGTTGTGCTTGTCGAGCTCGACCTTCTTCACCGCGCTGTTCGAGCCGTTGGTGTTTCGGCGGCGGGTGATGGTGGTCGAGCTGCTGATCGGAGCGGCAGTAGTGCTCGGCGTCGCGCTGCTGGTGCGCTTCGAGACCCACACCAACCTCACCGGCCTCGGCCTCGGCGTCGGCTCGGCGCTGTTCTCGGCGGCGTTCGGCACGCTCAATGGGCGGTACGCGAAGGGGCAGCAATCGCAGCGGGTGACGCTGTACGAGCTGAGCTCGGCGCTGGTGGTGACGAGCCTGTTCTTCGCGGTGTGGCCGGGCGAGTTCGTCTCGCCGCTGGCGCTCTCGCTCAAAGACCTGGGGCTGCTGTTGGTGCTGTCGGTGGTCTGTACGGTGCTGCCCTGGCAGTGGAGCCTGCGCGTGCTCGAGACTTTGAGCCCGTACACGCTCGCGCTCGCGGTGTCGCTCGAGCCGGTCTACAGCATGGTGCTGGCGTATTTTCTCTTTCCCGACTCCGAGCAGCTGACGCTCAGGTTCTACGCCGGGGCGGCGATGCTGGTGGTGTTGGTGCTGGCGAACTCGCGGGTGAAGCGAGCGGCGCCGGCGTCACTCGAGACTTGAGCTTCAGACCCGAAGCAGGTCGATTTCTTCGAGAAGCAACGGCTCATCGGGCCAGCGTTTCTTGAGCTCGACGATTCGCGCCGCGTCGACCCGGCCGATGCGGTGCATCACGTTCACCTCGGTGTAGGCGTCGGCCAATTCTTTGGGCAGCGCCTCGGCCTTGCGCTTGCGGGCCATGGCTTCGGCCTCGCCGGTCGCGAATGAATCGAGTGAGCCGAACGCGTCGTCCCACCGCTGGGGGTCGGCGGGCCCACCCGCGATGGAGGGAACGCCGCGCGCGATGACGAGGTGGCCCCAGGTCGGCACGGCGATGCGCTGCCCTGCGTGCTTCACCTCGAGCGAGATGACCTCGTGGCCTTCGACGACGAAGCCGGTGGCCTCGACACCGGAGGCGAGCTTCACGCTGAAGCGGCCCTGGGTGGGCAGGGTGGCTTCTCCGATGAGCACGACGGCGCAGCCGCGCTTGGGCCTGTTGCCGGTGAACATCACCGGCCCGGCGATTTCGACGATGGCGGTGGTGAGGTTCGGCCCGGTGGGTGGCCCGAAGCGGTGAACGCGCTGCACGGTGCCGGTCAGCTCGATGCGCGTGCCGGCCTCATCGAGCACCAGGTGATTGACCGACTGCGATTTGAGCGCCTCGTCGAGGCCGTAGTCGCCGCCGCGTTGCCAGGCCATGCCGCGCTTGAACTCTTCGAGCACCTCATTGAGCTGGGCGAAGTCGCGGGCCACGAACAGCTGCGGCTGCATGCGGGTGATGTCGTACGTCTGGTCGGCGCAGGCGACCGTCAACGGCACCTTTTTCACCGCGTCGGTCAGGCAGTGCTCGGCTTCTCCCATGCTCGAGAGCAGGCCCGCGCCGTAGAGCTTTGGAGCGGTCAAGGTGCCGACCAGGCCGTACTCCGCCGTCCACCAATAGAGGCGGCTCGCGCGGGTCGACTCCGAGACGTAACGAATCGACGCAGCCGCCGCGTCGAGCCGGGCTTCGGCGTGCGCCACGTCGTCAGGCGTCGCGTGAGGGTCTTCTTTGACGACCGACAAGTGCCGAATCGCTTCGAAGACGGTGCGGTCTTCGGCCGAGGAAATGGCCTTGAACCCGACTTCACCTGCTGCCTGCACGTAGGCCGCGTAGGCGGGGTCAGCGAGAATCGGTGAGTGCCCGGCGCTCTCGTGCACGATGTCGGGAGCGGGGGTGTAGCCCAGGTGGGTGTGGTCGCGAATGTCGGCGGCGATGGCCAGCACCTTGCGGGCCTGCAGCTCGGTGAAGACCGCCGGAGGCAGAAACCCGCGTACCGCGACGGCCTGCCAGCCCATGCGCTCGAGCCGGGCGTTCATCGCCTCGAGCCTCGGTATCTGCTCGAGCTCGATGCCGGTGGCGTCGAGGCCCTTCAAGTAGACCGGGTGGGCGCGGTGCTCGAGGTGTCGTTTCAACCGCCCGACGATGTGGCGCCAGACCGCGTGGTCACGGGGCGTGTACGACGCCCAATCTTGGTCGACGACGAAGCGGGCAAGGTGAGGGGGCAGCGCGCGGCTAGGCATCGAGGCGTGTCATGACAACGAGTCAGGGTGCGGGGCAAGTGAACTCGACACATGGGCTGACGCCTTGCGCTAAGAGAGGGTCTCATGCGGCAGTGTGGGCTCGTCATGTTGATGTTGTGCTCGGCCTGGGCGTTCGCCGACCCCGACGTGCCCGACCCGTTGATGGTGCCCGACGCCTCGGTGGGCCAGGGCGGAGCGCAACAAGGCAACGAAGAGAGCGACACCGCCACGGTGTGCACCAGCGACAAAGACTGCGATCGCGGGCTCAAGTGCGACCACAACAAGTGCACGTGGCAGCAGTACCGGCAGGCGACGTTCTCGGGGTGCGGTGGCAAGGCGCTCGCGACGCTCGCGGTGGGCCTGGTGCTCGCCGGGCGTCGCCGTCGAAGCCACGCAATTCTCGAAGCCCGAGAAGAGGGCGCTCGCCGGTGCCCTTGCGACCGTGATGTCGGTCGTGGTGTAGGGTGACGCGTGGCCGTCAAGGAGAGCAGCGAAGCGCCGCGTGCGCGGCCAAAGCCGCATCGCCCACCGGTGGCCGTGGCGGGCACGCCTGCCTCGACACAGGGCGAGACGCCGACGACGAAATGGCAGCCCGGCGCCGATGGGGTGTCGGCTCAGCGCACGACGGTGGCGAAGGTCGAGCAGGTCGGCGTGTTTCGCCAGCTCAAGAACCTGTGCGGCCCAAGCTCGATCGCGACGGTGCTCAGGCAGCTCGGGGTGACGCGGGTCTCGCCCAGTGACGCGGCGGGGGCGGCGAGGCTTCAACACGCTTTGTATGACAGCGCGTACAACACGCCGGCGCTGGTCAAGGCCCGTGGGTCGCGGGTCACGCCCGATGACACGCTCGGTGTTCACCCCACGGGGATGATGACGATCTTGGAGGCGCGGGGGCTCGATGCCGTCTGGCACGACGCCGATTTCGATCTTCGCGGCGTCGTGGCGAATGCCGAGACCGTACCCGGCGGTGCGGCGTACATTTCGCGCCGCTCGGAGCAGATCAAGCGCACCACGCCCGAGCTGCAGGTGCAGGTGCTCCGGGCGCTGGTGGACCACGCCGACACAGCGTTGGCGGCGGGCAAGAGCGTGATGGTGCGGCTGGCCTGGGGCAATGACCCCGAGCGCTACCACTGGAGCGTGATTCACGGCGTCGATCAACGTGACCCGCGGGGCTACATTCTCAGTGAGCCCGGCACCGGCAAAGCGATGAGCGTGCCCAAGGCGAGTCTTCGAGCCGATTGTGCGGCTCAAGAGGCGCCAGATCAGCGCTGTTTGAAGGGCTTGATCGTCGTCTCGAAACCCGAAGCTCGCTCGAAGACCGCAATGTCGCCGACGCGTTGACGCTCTTCGAACCCCGCACCTTGCAGGGCTGTTCTGATTCGGTTTTCACGCGCCGGGTCGTCGACGTCGACCACGTACAAGGTGCGGTCCATGCCCGGGCGGTGAATCGAATCGTCGACGCAGGGGCTCTCCGGCTCGGGGCAGGCGACCCAGGGCAGGTCTTTGCCCAGGTAGAATGAGCCGCCCGAGCCCCAGGGTCCTTCGTTGATCAGCAGCAGACCCGACCCGGTTCGACCGGCGGCGATGGTGGCGCGAAAGAGGTCTGAGCGCTCGACGTCGTATGGCGTCTTGACCAGATACAGCAGCAGGCTCGAGGCCAGTGCGCCTGCGGCGATCAGTCGATGCGTCATGGCGAACCGTACGAAGGCCGGAGCGACCGCCACCAGCATCAGCGTCAAGGCCGGGTAGAGAAAGCGCAGCTCTTTATGCTCGGTCACGCTGATCGCCAGCAGGTAGGTGAGCGACGCGCTCGCGAAGAGCCAGGAGCGCAGCGAGCGGTCTCTCCGCCACGCCCAGAGTCCCACCGCGAGAATGCCGAGCGGCCCGACCCAGGCGTGCGTGAGGTACCAGTGCGGGGGCAGGCGACCGAATGATGAGGCGCCTCCGGTGAGCAGGTTGAAGTGCACGTACTCGCGCAGTGAATGAAACCAGTGGCCCCAGGTGAGGCGGTCGAGCAGGCCGAGTTCGAGTGCGACGATTCCACCACCGAGAATCGTGGCTCGCAGGGCGACGAAGCGCCCGCGTGCAGCGAGAAAGATGAGCACGGGCAAGATGACGGCGGCTGAGCCGTAGCGGGTGACCTCGGCGAAGCCCAGGAGCGTGCCTGCTCCGAGGGCTCCCCAGGCGTCGACTGTATCGTCGTCGAGTCGCTCGAGCGCGCAGACGAGCAGCGCGGTTGAGATTGATTCGCTCATCGTACGACCGGCGAACCAGACCCAGGGGCCCCAGGCGAGCAGGAGCACGATGGCCCACTTCGCGGTCGTTGCGCCGATGCGTCGCGCTGCGAAGCGATGGGCGGCCGCGAGCATCGCCAGGTTCAAGGCGAACTGCGGCAGCTCGAGCAGGGCCCTTCGCGCCCACGGGTCGTCGAGGCCGACCAGGTGCCCCAGGCGGAGGAAGAGCGAAAACACGTCTGGTATGAACCAGTTGCGCAGGCCGACCCGCCACTCCCAGGCTTGGGTGCCGTAGCCGAAGGCTTGGCGGAGCGCGGGCTCGAGCGATTGAAAGACTTCGTCGGGGTGCAAGCGGCCGAGGCGTGCGACGGCGTCGATGGAGGGCACGAGGGCCACGGCGATCAGCAACAGCCATGGCTTTCGGGGGGCGCCCATCTCGCGACGGCGTATAGCTCGGGTCGCGGCTCGTTGCTTTGAGGTGGGCGTCGGGGCTTGGTCGACTTCGCGTTGCCGACGAAGACGAGCTCCTTGGGCGCGAACGCCAGTCACCAAGGTGACGAGGTGTCGCCTGGGCGCGGGGTGTTTTTAGATGGACAACTGCGTTGCCTATTTCGCTGAGCGCCGATTCACGAAACGCAGTTGTCATTTCAAAATCATCGCGCCAGGAACACACCCCATCAGGGCATTCCCGCGCGCTCGCACCCTGGAGCTGGCTGCTTTCTGCACAGGCGCTCGAACACCAGCGGCTCCGCCCTCATCAAAGCGCTTCGTCGCTTGGCCCTCGAAAACCTTGCTAGACGACGCCGCATGATTCGACGCGCACTGCTCTCTCTGCTGATCGCCGGAGCCGCCTTCGCCGCCAGGCCCTACCGCGGAGGCGCCGTCGCCGCCCAACACGCCCTGGCCAGCGCCGCCGGCAAAGAAATGCTCGATGCCGGAGGCAACGCCATCGACGCCGTCGTCGCCACCGCGTTCACCCTGGCCGTGGTCGGCCCGTACCACTCCGGTCTGGGAGGCGGCGGGTTCGCCGTCATTCACCTCGTCAAAGACAACCAAGATCTCGCCTTCGATTTTCGCGAGGTCGCCCCGGCCAAGGCCTCCCGCGACATGTACGTGCGCGATGGCGTCGTCGCGACCGAGCTCGCCACCGATGGAGCCACCGCCGTCGCCGTGCCGGGCGCCGTGAAGGGCTACCTCGAGCTCCACGCGAAGTACGGCAAGTTGCCGCGGGCCAAGGTGCTCGCTCCGGCAATTCGCGCCGCGAAAGAGGGCTTCTTCGTCACCCCGAAGTACCGCGACATGGCCGCGGGGCGAGTCGACTGCCTGCGCAAAGACCCCGAAGCCGCACGCATTTTTCTGCGACCGGGGCTCGACGGAGTGCCCTCTGCCCCCGACGTCGGCGTGAAGTTGGTGCAGAGCGACCTGGCCAAGACGCTCGAGACCTTGGCGAAGTCGGGCGACGCGTCGTTTTATTCAGGCGCGATGGCCAAGCAGCTCGTCGACTCCGTGCAGAAGGGCGGCGGCGTGCTCGAGCTGAGTGACCTCAAGGCCTTCAAGACGCGTTGGCGCACGCCGCTCACCGGCAGCTATCGAGGTCAGCGGGTGGTGACGATGCCGCCTCCGAGCGCGGGAGGCATCGCGCTGCTGCAGGTGCTCGGCATGATCGAAGCACACGGCCCCAAGGGCCCCGCCAGCCGCGAGGTCGATGCCCTGCACTACACGGTCGAGGCCTTGCGACGGGCCTATGTCGACCGCGCCAAGTATCTGGGCGACCCCGCGTTCAACCAAATTCCTCTCGAGAAAATGACTTCGCAGAGCTCGCTCAACGAGCTGCTGGCGAGCATCGACCCGAAGCGCGCGACCAAATCGGTGACGTTGATGCCCGAGGCGTTGAAGAAGCCCGCGGCCGATGCGGGCGCTCCGGCCGCGCCGAAAAATACGTCGCACATCTCGGTCATCGATCGCGAAGGCAACGCGGTGGCCTTGACGACGACCGTGAACACCTCGTTCGGCAGTTGCCTGGTCGCGAAGGGCACCGGCGTGATGCTCAACAACCAGATGGACGACTTCGCCTCGCAGCCTGGTGTGCCGAACACGTACGGCCTGGTTCAGGGAGAGGCGAACTCGATCGCGCCGGGCAAAATACCGCTCTCGTCGATGACGCCGACGCTGGTGTTTCAGAAAGAGAAACCGAACGAAGTGATGTTGGCGGTGGGCTCGCCAGGTGGCTCGACGATACCGACCACCGTGCTGCAGGTGATCTCGAACGTCATCGATGGGCACCTCGACATCGTGCGCGCGGTCGGAGCAGGTCGCATTCACCACCAGTGGCTGCCCGATGAGGTGCTGATCGACAAGAACGGCCTCGAGCCGGCCACCGCCGCCGCGCTCGAGGCGATGGGGCACACCTTGAAGCGGCTCGAGGGGTGGGGCGATGCCGAGGCGGTGATGGTCGA
>JANLPS010000076.1:0-7752 GCA_031367385.1 Archangium sp.
GGCGCGCCACGCGCTCGGAGCCCCGCAAAAGACCTGGGCGCCCATCTCCAACGTACGCCGATAAATAGATTGAGTGAGATAGCGCTAGAGAGAGCGCGCGCGAGCGCGCGCGCGCGCGCGCGCAGCAACGGCGGTGAGCGACGGCATGAGGTGCTCCGGGTCAAAGTGTCGCCGCCCCCCGAGCAACCCATATGAAGAAAGCAACCACCATCAGACCCAAGGTGCGGCACCGCGGCCAGCGCGACTGAAGCGGCACATGGGCACCGCCTGCCAATTTTTTTGCCGCTTTTGGAGCCCGGTGGGTCTGACCCTTACACGAGGCTCATCCGAGTGTCGCAATGCTGTTCCACTCACGCAGTCACAACCCGAGGTTCGAATCATGGCCACTCCCGCAAACCCGAACAAAATCATGAGCATCAGCAACCCCCCGCCCCCGCATGACTTCGAGATGCCGACGGTGAAGCAGATGAAGGGCGTGCTCGCCGCTTACCAACAAGCGGGCAAGACCTGGTCGCAGCCTCGAGAACTTTCTGACGCGCCTGCGCGTGCGCATCACCAAGACGAAGCGCGAACTCATCATTCGCCCGCGAGTCGCTCGCGACGCTTGGCGGCAATTTTGCTCAAGCTGGCGAGCGCTGCCTCTGCAGATGACGAGAGGTTCCCGGCCTCGACCGCCTCCGACAATTTCTCGCAGACCAAGACAAGCTCGGCATCGTCTCTGCGCATGCGTTCAATGGCCTTGGTCAATGCCTGGAACATCGCCTGAAGGTCGTCACTCTTTCGCAGCGAGCGCAGGCGAGGGTACCAGCCCTCACTCAGCTGGTTGAGATGCCTCGTCATGACGAAAACAGGGCCGGCGATTCGATGCGTGACGAGCAACCCCAAGACACCCACGAACCACCCGATGCCGACCACTGCCACGACGTACCACCAGAGCAGGGCGCTGCGAGAAACAGCACCTTCGGTGACCTCGACTTGACTCCGAACCAGATACAGCACGGTGCACCACATCGCTGTGATGCCCCCGCCAACGATGGCGAACAGGCCGAAGTACTTGAGCTGAAGCGGTCGGTCGATCAGAAACGTCGTTCTGAGCAGCGTCGGCCTGTGTGACGGTGACGGCGCGGTCATGGTGTGCCTTTGAGGTCTCGAGCGCGAACCCTGCCGCTCATTTGCAATTCAACCCGGTGTGCCGACATTCGTGCAACTTGCGCGGTACCTCGAGCCAATGAACCGCGCCCCAAACCTGGCTCGACCCGACCTGCAGGCCCAGCGGCACCGACCCGGGCTCGATGGAGGCGCCGCTGTAATTGATTTCACCCGTCTTGGGGCTGATCGAGATGACGGTGCTGGGTTGCTGTGGGGCCACGTACGTCGACCGTGCTGTGGTGCGAACGGTGGCTTGACTCGAAGCGCTGCCCGGGGTGCCGCACGCGATGGTGCCCGAGGTCACGTCAGCTTGATACGAATACGCCGTATCGAGGGGAATGGTGCTCCCGCAGGTCGAAGCCACGGCCGGGTTGGGCAGAAGGGTATTCCAAATGATGCAGCCAGAGAGGAGCATGCCCGCGCTGGCTGTCCTTTCATCGCTCGAGTAGGCGTGCTTGAGCCACCAGCCGTTCGCGGTTGAAGAGCTCGTGGCTACGCTTGCGTCGATAAGGTCGGTCTCGGTCAGAGCCGCGGCATCGTAGATCGCCGCCGCCGCCGCGGTCATGAATTGCGCCCGGTTGCCCGTGTCGAAAAGCCGAAACGAGTAGAAACGTGAGTTCTCCATCGTGATGAGCGGAGTATACGGTACCGAGGTGCGAAGGGGGCGGCCGGTGTCGATCGGGCACTCCGCGCCGGTCGAGGCGCCCCAGTCGCAGTACGATCGGCTGAGGTACGACGCAGAGGCGCCGTTGCAATCGAATGAGAAGTCGAGCCTCGCTTCGGCTGGGTCGGCACACGTGACGCCCTGCGGGTTGGTGTCGATGGTGAATGAGTTCGTCGGTTCCGTAGCACCGGGGCTGGCCGTCCACGAGGCAATGACTGAGTGCCCCGTCGAGCTGTCTCCAATTGTGTAGCGACTCGACTGGGCGGTCACGCTGCAGTTTTTTCGAATGCAGGCTTGAAGATTGGCGATTCCACAGTTGCCGCCCAGCGCTTCTTTGAGACCATCGCGGTCACCCGACCCCAGCAAAACGCGCAAGACGTTGCCGGGCAGTGACGCAACGCTCGCGCGTTGAAAGAACGGGCTGCGCTTATAGAACGGGGCCCCCTTGAACTCGATGAACGACCGTGCGGCGAACCAGGTGTCGTACCGCCCGTCACCGTCGACGTCGCGACCCGGCATGCCCATGCTCACCGTCCACACTTGACCTCCGGTGTCTCCCACGACCGCGGTGTCGAACAGGCCGTCATTGTCGATGTCGAGCATCGATACCGGCGCCACCACGGGGAAGAGCTTGTTGCGAACATCGGTGCCGCCGGCCGCGTCTTGACGAGAGAACCGATATACTTCTCCGCCCGACCAAACATCGATGAAGTGTATGCTCCGGCCTCGCACGTACGCGGGGTCGTACCCGCCGCCCATGCTTAAGACGTAGCGCTCTCGGGCGCGTTGGCCTTGCACCGTTACCGGGCCAGCCGAGTCGTATTCGGCGATGGGCCCGATGGCTGCCGCGGCGGGGCCGAGATCATTCCAACTCTCGCCGGCGAACAGCGCGGTGTTCGTGCCTGGCGTGGGCCATACCCACTTGAAGGCCGGTGACGCAATCGACGTGACGTCGAGCGCGAAGTAGTGCCTGCCACCTTCGCGTTCTCCGACCACCACCATCGTGTGATACTCATCGGCTTGTTTCACCTGATCGGCCGCGGTCGCTCCGCTGCCATCGACCCAGACGTCGCGCACCATCGGTGTACCGTCGACCAGCATCTCGTGGCGTTCACCGAGCACGTAGCGAATGAGCTTGGGCATCATGTCAGGAGGAATGAAGGCCCATGTCTCGTCTCCCGTGCCCAGGTCGTAGCTGTGCACGCCAGCGTTGACCTGGTCATTCCCTGCGTTGAAGGCATGCAGCATGCCGTCATTGGCTCCAACCAACACCACCTGCGTTCGGTACTGATTGCTCTGCTGAAACGCACTGTAGGCAGTGCCTCCCGGAGTGAGGTTGGTCGCGTACAGCGATGGTACGCATTGGTTGGAGAGGCCGAGATCGCACAGCGACGCAGGCACTGGAGGCGTAACGACAACCGGCGTGGAGTGAAAGACGTCGCCCAAGATGTTGGGCCTTGGCGCCGCAATCGTCGGCGCCGGGTTGGTGCGGTTGTACGGGTTGTCAAGCAGCACGTCTTCGCCGTGCATGAATTTGATGACGTCGACAGCGCAGTCGGCTTCGGTGGCGTACGTATGGCGGGTGCGGCTTGCGAGGCTCTTGCAAAAATCACCGCTGAGCCCACCCAGCTTCAACAGAGGCGTGATGGCCGCCGCGTTCGCGACCGAGAAGGCCACCAGCGAGGGCTGGTAGGTGCCGCTGCTGTTTGCTGCGACCGTGTAAATCCGTCGCGGTGTGGCGCCTGCGGCTCCGCTCAAGATCGCCTGCTCGCGAGCAGTCAGCCTTGCCGAGGCCTCCCAAAAGGGCACGGCCGGGTAGTTGGTACCTGTTCCCGAGACCCGGAGCGGCCAGCCGGCGTCGTACGGCTGCGTGGTGTCGAGCTGAACGAAGGTGCCATCGGAGTTCTCGCCCACGAAGTCGTCGTTGCTGTCCCGCAGATAAATGTCGGTGCAGGAGCTGTCTCCGTTGGGGTTGTTGGCGTTTTTGGTGCCGTAGTCGGAGCTCACGCAGCCCGCCGAAAACTCGTTGTACAGGTTGTATCGGCTCAGCGAGCCCTCCCAGTTCGAAAGGTTACTCGGGCGAAACCTTGGCACATAGGCTGACGTCGAGCCGCGTGTCTGCACGGCGGTGATGGCCGCGGCAGAGAACGAGGTGGCTCGGTTGATGATGGTGGTGAAGACGTACTGAATCTTCGACTCGAGACTCCCGAAGTCGTCGGCGGCGACAAATTCACCGCCACCGGCCGCGGCCACCTCTTGCAGAGTCGTCATCTCGCCGTACGTGTTGTTGGGGTCACCAACTGCCACGACGAAGGTCGCTATTCGACTCGGCGTCGTACTCGACATGTTGTTGGTGTGCATCCAGCCGGCGACGTCGTCGGCAAAATCCATATCGCAGGTGCCCCCAGGCTGACTGCGTTTCCCTGGGCCCGTGATGGCTACGCGGGCTCCTCCTGCCACCCCCGGGTCAAGAAAGTCGTCGCCATCGGCTTCGGCCCCCATACCGAGGGTCGAACAGTTGGCTGCGATCGTACACTGCGGAGGAATTCCTCCGTCGAGGGCCGTACAGTTCGGATTGGCCGAATCACCTCGCCCATCTGAGAACAGCACGATGAAGTCGCCGCTGCAGTTGTTGCAGGGGCCGCTGCTCCCCGACTGCATCGCCACACCGCCCTGAGTCGCTGTATTCGCGAACAGCCAAGGCGATTGTTGGCCACCCATGTACCAGCCGGTATTGAATAACATCTCCGAAAGAGGGTTCGCTGCGCTCGTGTACGTCAGTGTGTCGATCGCACCCACTTTCTGATTTTGCGGCCGACCCTGGCCGTTGCACGACTGAGGCAGCATCTTCTGAATCACCTTGCCGCCTTGAGTGCCGTTCGTTGCCACCACCGCTTCTCGCAATACCGAGAGCAACGGCCCATTGACGAGGCGCTTATACGCGAGGCTCATCAGCGTCCACTTGGCGGGCTGAAACCTCAAGAAATTGGTCGAAAAGACGGCCGCGCTTGGCGAGACGTTGTTGTTCGAGACGTCGGGGTTCAACCAGTACCCTCGGGTTTGCACGCAGGCGGTGCACGCTGCAACCCGAACCGCACTGGCCGCGTTCGTACACGCCGCCGCTACGGTCTCGGCCGTGCCACCCCCATTGGCTGGCCAATTCAGGTAGCGGTACGCAGAACCCACCGCAAGGCCGTCTGATTGACCACCCCCACCGGAATAGGTCGGGCCGGGGTCAGGGTAAACCTTGGCTGCAGAGTAGGTGCCCTGAAGGAGCGCGCTGCCCGCGGGCGCGGTCACCGTCGAAGGCATGAAATACTCGGCGGCATTGAGATAGGCGTTCGAGCAGCCAGTGGGCGACGCGCCGCCCAGGTCGACACGAAGTCGATACAGCTTTTGGGGGAGTTCTTTCATCGACGCATGGTCTGGGTAGAGCAAGACCACGTTGGTGTTCTGGTTCTGGCTCGAGACCGAGGTGAAGAAGTTGTTGTCGCCGTTCTCAGGCGGGTTCACGTAATACTCAGTTCGCTCGAGGTCGCGGTTCCAGCAGGCGCTGTCGGTGGCTCCGAAGGCCGGGGCAGCTGCGCACACCGTGAAGAGAATTGTCAATGCATCGAAGAATCGCTTCATAGGAGGCCTCACAAGCCAAACCGAACCAAGTACTCGACTTCGTTTTGCTCACCGATCGGCGCGCCGCTGCCGTCGGCTTTCGAACACACCACGTTGATGCGAAAGAGCTGCCCGCCCAGACCGCGACGGGTAATGCGGTTCGACATGTCGGTAGCGCCGATGGGGGTCGTAGCGCTGCTGCTCGAAACGCTCGTCACGCCGGTCACGGAGACGTTGTCGAAGTGGCCGGTCGCAAGCAACCTGTCGTCGAGCACCGTGTTGAGCACCAGTGAGGTTGGGGCCTGGCCGTACAGCTGAAACTGGCTCAGCAGTAAGTTGCGGGCCGACTCAGCGCACGAGACGCCTTTGTCGAAGCGGCGCTTGGCGCTGACCGCGTCGACCTCACGCGAGGCCATGGTGATGACGGCGAAGGCCATCAGCGTCAGCACGACGATCAAGATAAGCACAACGAGCATGGAGAGCCCCCGCGCTCGTCGGGCTCGCTGCGCTACTGCGTGAATCGAAAAGGTCAAACGCTGACTCCTGACTCAAAAAAGAAATGAGCTGCTGGTACCCATGTTGTGCAACCCAACCTGGGTCGATGAGGTGTAGCGATGAAAGCGACCTCCGCTCACCGCCGTGGTTCGATTCTCGCCTCCCGAGACTGAATCGCCGGCCCAACTTGCGGGGCGATTGGCATCAGTTCGCTCAGACCGCAGCGTGAGGGTCGCCCGAATGCTGCGCACGTTCGCCGGGTGAAGGGTGAAGCGCGACGCATCGGTCGTGCTGGTGTTGTACTGCGGAGCAGCGGCCAGGGGATTGAGCTCTTCAATCGCTCCATTGGGGTTGTTGCCAACGACCCAGTCTCTGTTGCTGTCTGGCGCGGTAATGGTCGGCGAGGGTTGCAGGGCGTACGCGACTTGAAGGTTCTCGACGTTCTTGGCCAGAGGCACCAGGTCATCGACGTCAGTAGGAGGCAGCGCCCCGTCTCCATCGAGATCGAGGCCCGAGTCGAGCATCAACCAGGGCACGCCGTTGAGCATGCTGATGAAGAAGTGCGACCGGTCGACCAAGAAGACGCCCGCACCCGACGTCCCGTGGCAGGCCAGAAGACTGTTGAAGTCGTTATACGGCGCCGCGTTGGTGGCCACCGGATTGAGCGAGATGGTGCCCCCGGTGCCAGTTCGTGCGGCCCCAAGGGTCAGCATCACGGGGTTGGCTCCGCTCGCGCAGGTGACCAGCAAGGTTTGGCCCTTGTTGATTTTTTCACCGGCAGGCAGAGCAATGCTCACCGTACGCGGAGTGGCGGCCAGGTCGATGCTGGCAACCGCCCAGGCGTTGCCTGTGTAGCAACCGCCGGCAGTCGTGCAGCTGCCTTCTCCGCGATCGAGCCAGTTATAATAGGGGTTGCGGGCCAGAAATGTCAGTTCGTCTGAATCGCTGAAACTGTCACGGCTTCTCACTGCGCTGGTCATGTCGATGGCGAAACGCGAATCGAGGCCCCAGCCCAGGTCGCGAAGGGCACTCTCGATCGGCACCATCGCATCGCGGGCAGCGGAGTTCGCCGCGCGCGACTGATCAGCGCTCCACAGTGAGCGGCTCAACGAGATGAACGCAACCATCGCCGAGGCGATCGCGGTCACCATGATCAATGTCGCGATCATGAGCTCAATCAATGTCAGCCCGCGGGGGCGAGGCGCGCGGCTCATCGAATCACCGAGGCAGGGTTGACTTTGAACGCGCTGGTCGAAATCTGGTGGTAGCCAGACGTGCCCTCGTGCCACCGCACAATGATTTGAACGAGCTTGCCGTTCGGCGTGCCGCTGTTGCTCAGGTCGATGGAGTACACGTTCCAGTACCGGGTGAAGTCGGGCACGTTGTCGCCATTGAGGTCGGTGGTCATGCCCTGAAAGCCGCCATCGAGCGCGCCGGTATTTTGCGCGTTGGTGTCGGGCGAAGCGTCTGAGTACTGAGCCTGATTTGTTGCGGTCGAGCTCTGGCCCATGTCCCAGCCGGCGACCAAGGAGGAGTTCGTGAAGTTGGTGTACGTCGCCCGAGAATTCAGCCGCCCGTCGGCGTAGTCCCAGGTGCTGATATTGCCGGCGAAGTCATTGGCGATGGCAGTGGCTTGGGCGATCTTGTTGCCCAGGTGCGACGTCGAGACCGCGGTCACCTGCAGCGACGAGAGCGCGAGCAAGCCGACGAGCAGCACCGAGATGGTGATCATCGCCTCGATCAGCGTCATTCCGCGCCGCTTCGATGACGAAGTGGGGCGGTGCCGAAGCTCACTCGAAATCATACGTTGCCCCCGTTCGGCCAACGATTGCGAC
>JANLPS010000304.1:0-15675 GCA_031367385.1 Archangium sp.
CGACGCTGCTGTCGACGGCGGCGAGCAGTGTGCTGGGCACCTGAATGAGGCGAACACCGCGCTTGAGCAGGTGGGCGAAGACGGTCGTGAGGTCGCCGATGGTGCCCCCGCCGAGGGCGATCAGAGTGACCTGCCGCGAGACGGTCAGGGTCTTGGCCGCGAGCTGGCTCAAGGTGGTGAGCGACTTGGCCGTCTCACCTGCGGTCATAGAGATGAGGCGGTGACCACTGAGCGAGCGCAGCATTTTTTTGTGCAGGCGCAGCACACGGGCGTCGGCGATGATCACGCTGTCATCGGGTATCGACCGCGAAGCGAACGGGCCCCAGTGGTCGACCACGGGTTGCCAGGCACCTGGGGCGTTCACGCGGGCCTCGCTCATTTCGCCCGATGCGGCCTCGCCTGCATCAACAGCACGCAGTCGGCGAGCACCAGAGAGACCATCGCTTCGATGACCGGCACCGCGCGCGGCAAGATACACGGGTCATGCCGCCCGGCCTTGGCATGATCAGCCAGCGTCGCCGGAGGTTTGAACAGCACCCTCACCGTCAACGGCTCGCCGTTCGACAAGCCGCCCTGAATGCCCCCGTACACCTCCGATGGCACCCCGTCTGGCCTTCGCGCGTGAAACACCGAGCCCGGCAGCCGCAGCTGCGCCTCGAGGTCGCTCGGGCCCCAGACGACGCCGGTCACCGCGCCTACTCCGGTCACCGCCCCCGCCAGCAACGCCTTCAACTTGCCGAACACCGGTTCGCCCAGCCCCACCGGCAACCCCTCCGTGCGCACTTCGATGACGCCGCCGTACGAGTCGCCTTCGGCCTTGGCTTTGAGAATCATCGCCTCCATCTGCTTGGCGATCTCGGGGTCGGGGCAGCGCGTCGAGCTCACGTCGACCAGCGCGCGGGTCAGCCCCCGTGCTGGCGCTGGAGCGACCAGCGGCCCGACCTGCGCGACCCACCCCACCGTCTTCACGGCTGGCAACTCCCTGGCGAGCATCGCCTCGGCAACCGACCCGCCGATGACCCGGCTCAACGTCTCCCGGCCACTGGTTCGACCTCCGCCGCGCGGGTCGCGATGCTTGAAGCGCTCCCTCCACACCGCGTCGGCGTGGCCCGGCCGGTCTTCTTTCGCCAGCTGCGCGTAGTCTTGGCTGCGCTGATTCTCGTTGCGCACCACGCACGAAATCGGCGTGCCGAGGGTCGCCTCTTCATAGACCCCAGAGAGAATCTCGACCTGGTCGGGCTCGGCGCGCGCCGTGGTCACCGCCGATTGACCTGGTCTGCGACGGTTGAGCGCGACCTGCAGCAGCTCTCGGGTCAGCGGTACACCCGCGGGGCACCCATCGATGACGGTGCCCAGCGCGACCCCGTGGCTCTCGCCAAAGGTGGTGATGCGAAACAGGTTGCCGAAGGTGTTCACTTCGCTTGCTCCCAGAGGGCCCTCTGCCGTCGCGCCTGCGCAACGAACCACCGCGGGCCCAGAAACCGAGGCTTACCTCCAAGCGCTCGAATTCGCTGCCCAATCTGCCGACCCGGCGGCCCGTACGCGATCACCGCCACCTGCGCGTCGACGAAGCGAAGCCCCGCGGGGGGCTCGATCGGCGCGGGCCAGGTCCACACCACGGCGCCGGTCAGGGGCGCGGTGAAGCTTGAATTGTGCGGGTGCAGCATCAACTCAATGCCGAATTGCTGCGCTGCAACACGGAGCGCTTCGGTGGCACCGCCGTCTCCGAGCACGGTCACCGTCGAGGCCCCGAGCCGGGTCAACACCGCAGCGGCGCCGTCGAAATCGGTATTGGCGGCCGCCCACCCACTGGGCGTTCGCACCAGGGTGTTCACCGCCGCTTCGCTCGCGCCCACCGCGAGGGCGACCCGCTTCTTGAACGGGTTGGTCACGGCCAACCCGCGGTGAGAGGCATGCAGGGCGGCCAGCACCGGGCCCAGCTCGGCGTCTTCGGGCAGCTCGAGGCGATCGAACGGTTGGGTGTGAATTCGCGGCGAGCGCGAGTGGGCGATCGACCCGCCAAGAATGCCGAGCCGCGCCCCGGGGGTGGCTTTCGAAAAGCGAGCCTCGCGCGCCGCGTCGACCAACAACCGCTGCCCCGGGGCGGCTGACCACTGTGAGTCGACCGCGAGGTAATCGAGCGCATTGCGCGCGGCGAGCAGGGCGCGCGCCGGCAAGGCCAATGGGCCGGTCGCCAACACCGTCACTTGCTCGTCGCCGAACCGGTCGATCAACGCGGCTTGCGTCTCGAGCAGCTGCGGCGTGCGTGAGAGCGATTCGAGCGGCTCGACGTGCTTGATACGCGAGCCAATCGGCACCCGCACCCAGTGCTTGAGCGCCTGCTTGGTGGTCATCGCACGCGGTGAATGAAACGAGAACAAGCTCGCAGGGGCCGACCCCTGGGCGTCGGAGATCTCGACGTCGACCAGCTCGGCGTCGTGCGCCCACGATGAAGGCACTGGGGCCCCCCGCTCCGCGGCCAGCACCGGCAACGCGCGAATGATCTGGCGCAGCTCGAGCGTCGGTGAGGTCAGGTCGGTGCGAAGCTCGAGCATGTCAGCCCCCAGATGCCGTGCCCGCCACGCCAGCGCGAGCACGTCGGCGCCCGGCGGAGCCGTCACCACCCGCCTGGCCCGAAAGCCCCGCTGGAGCTTCAACACGAAGTCGACGAAGCCAGTCGGGTGCGCGGCGCGGTGGAGGTCTTCACGCTCGGCGAAGACCTCGCGCAGCTCAGCCTCCATTGACAAATCGGGGCGAAGTCGCGGTCGGCTCGAATCGGCGCGAAGGCGCTCGACGTAGGTTTGGTACGAGACCGGCACCAGCACCACCACGCAGCCCGCCAACACCGGGGCGTGCGCGGCCAAGAACCCGCCTCCCACCGACACCACCGACCCTCGAGGCAGCTGCCGAAACGCCGACCGCTCGGCGGCCCGAAATGAGAGCACGTCGTCGGTGACCCAGTCGTGGAGCGGCCGCTGCCGCGAGAGCACCTCGTCGAGGTCGACCGCCGACCGATTCAGCGCCTTTGCAATCAACGGCAGCAAGCGAGTCTTGCCCGCCGCTCGGTGACCGGCCAACACCACCGTGGCCCCGCGCGGCAACCCGTCGACCGCTTCGGTGGCCCGACGCGCCCAGGTGTCGCGAAGCTCGCTCTGGAGCCGAGGGTCGAGCTCGTCGATCAGATGCACCGGGTCATCTCACATTGCCCGACCTTGGGGAGCCAGGGCTATTCTTTGCTGCAGTGCAGCATTTTGGCTTGCCCTGCGGCTCGAAACTACGCATTCATGGGGTCACATGCACGTGCTCGAAACCTCGCGACTCCGGGTTGGCTATTTGGAGCGGGGGGCGGGCCCGCGAACGGTCGTGCTGTTGCACGGCAATTTTGCCTCGGCGCGCTGGTGGCAGCGCACGCTCGACGCAGCGCCCACGAAGGGGGTTCGGTTCTTGGCTCCCTCGATGCGCGGGTGTGGTGAAAGCCAGGCCACGCGACCGATCAGCAGGGTCAAAGACCTGGCCGACGATGTGATTTCGTTTCTCGACGCGCTCGGTCTGTCGCAGTGCACCATCGTGGGTCACTCGCTGGGGGGCGCCACCGCGATGGAGCTCGCCGTGTTGCGGCCCGACCTGGTGAGCAAGCTCGAGCTGATCGCCCCCGCCCCCGGAGACCGCCTCGAGTCATTTCACGGCCGAGGCTCCAACCTGGGCCGGGCGATGCGGCTGTTCAACCCCGACCTGCCGGGCAGCCGGCTGGCGCTGGTGGGGTTGCTGCACCTGGGCCATGCGTTGGGCACGGTGCGCTCCGAGCTTCGACGAGGGTTGGCGAACATGATGCCGACCGCACAGATGTCGAGCGCCGAGTTCGACGCGATGGTCGACGACGCCCAGCGAATGGACCCGGCGGTGGTGGCGAGGTTGTACGGCGCGCTGCACCGATGGGACGCCCGTGAGGTCGCGCAGCACGTGAAGATGCCGACCCGCATCTTGGCTGGCGAGCGTGATGCCATGGTGCCCCGCGCGACGCTCGAGCTGCTGGCGGCCCAGCTGAAGATCGAGCTCGAGGTGTGGCCAGAGGTGGGCCACTCTCCGATGATCGAGAAGCCCGAAGCGTTCGTCGAGTGGTTGCTCGAGCGCCCGGGTCGCCGGGCCGCCGCCGCGGTGTAAAGCCGCGAAGGGTACTTTTTCGTGGTACGCCAACGCACCGCGCATGAATTCGCACGACGTTTTGACCGCCGCCATCGAGCGACAGCTGAGCACCGAGCGTTCGAGCAACGTGCTTCGCATGCACGCGGTGCGGCTCGCTGCGATCACCCTGGCCTTGGTGCTCTCGCTGTGGCTCGGAGCCCAGACCGACGCGACTCATGCTGATGGGTGGGCGGTCTTGGTGCCGCCGCTGGCGGTGTGGTGGGGTTTGGCGGCAGCGCTGGGAGGTGCCGGTTTCTACTTCAAGCAGTCAGCGAGGCCGATCGGCTGGGCCTGCGCGCTGATCGATTTTCCCATTGTTTTTGCGATGCAGCATACCTCGATGCCCGTCTCGGCCTCGCCCGGCGGTGTCGCCGGTTTCACTGCGGCGGTCTTCTGCTCGCTCGTCATCGCCGCGACGCTGGTGCTCGACAAGACGCTCGTCGCAGTGGCTGGCGTGTTGGCGGTGGGGTTCAGTGTTGCGCTGCAACAACAAGCGAACATCGGCATCGGCGCGCAGTTCGCCACCGGCATCGTCATCGCGGTGGCGGCGGCGAGCGGCACCTACCTGGTCTCACGCATCACCGCCCTGGTCGAGTCGGTGTCTCGCGAAGGACTGCGACGCGAAAAGCTGGGCCGCTATTTTTCACCCGAGGTCGCCAGCCGTCTGGCCGACCTGGGCGAGCGAAAGAGCACCGAGACGCGGGAGGTGACGGTGTTGTTCTCTGACATTCGCGACTTCACCGCGCTGAGCGAAAAACTGACCCCCGACGAAGTGGTCGCGATGCTCAACGAGTACCATTCGCACATGGTCGAGGTGCTCTTTCGGCACCACGGCACGCTCGACAAGTTCATCGGCGATGGGTTGATGGCGTACTTCGGCGCGCCGATCGACGACCCCGAGCACGCGCGGCACGGCGTTCAGTGCGCGCTCGACATGATGCTCGCGCTCGAGGAGCTGAACATCGTGCGTCGGGCCCGCGGTGCGCCGGCCCTGAAGATCGGCATCGGTCTACACTCGGGCGACGTGGTGGTGGGCGACATCGGCAGCCGCTCGCGCCGGCTCGAGTACACTGCGATTGGCGACACCGTGAACCTGGCCTCGCGCATCGAGGGTCTCACCAAGACGCACGGCACGCCGGTGCTGGTCTCGAAGGCCACCAAAGATCGCTGCGAGGCGGGGTTCACCTGGTCGGCGGCAAAGTCGGCATCGGTCAAGGGCAAGACCGAGCTGGTCGAGACCTTCGTGCCCTCGGCGGTGTAACGATGCGTCAGCTGATCTTCGCGGCCGTGCTGGGGTTGACGGCCTGCCCGGTCTCGGTCGAGGTCGTGCCCGAGGCGGGAGTGGCCTGCACGATGGACAACGCCGGCGTCTGTGAGAGCTCGACGCGGTTGTTGGTGTGTCAGGGCAAAATCTGGGTCGCGAGTACCGACTGCAAAGGCCCCGATGGCTGCCGGCTGGTCGCAGACGCGTACGAGTGCGACCTGCGCGGGAACTCGTTGGGCGATCTGTGCCCCGCTCAAAGCGAAGGCAAAGTACGGTGCGACCCCGATGGGGGCGTGAACATCTTGCGGTGCAAGAAAGGCGTCTTGAATCTCGAGTTCGTGTGCCCGCAGACCACGGTGTGTCAGTTCATCGAAGATGCGGGGCTGACCTGTCGCTGAGGCCGCGGGCAGCGTCCCACCGGGCTTGAACGCCGGCACGGCCTTGAATCAAGAGTGAAAACCCCTCGAGCGAGGTGGCTTCGTTGACACGCGTATGAACCGCGTCGAGCTCGGCCTCGAATCGAGCGAGTGGCGCGGGCCCGTGGGGTGTACCGACCTCGACCAAGACATCGGGAAATTCGTGCTCGAAGAAGGCATAGCGCACGGCGATCGCCACGCTCGGTGCTCCGGTGGAGCGCGCGAGCAGCTCGAGGCCGCGCGACAAGGGGCCCAGCGCCGCACCCGCCCGAATCTCACCCTGGGGGAAAATGACCACCGCGGCCTTGGGCCGCTGCATCAGGCCCTTCGCGTACCGCATCGTCTCGAGCGCCGAGCGCGGGTCACCGCGGCGCACGCTGAAGGCCCCGATGCGAGCGTGAAACGGGTACTTGGCGAGGTTCTGCTCCTCCATCATGGCGTAGCCGTCCCAGCCGAATTGCATACCGAGCTGGTGCGCGATGAAGCCGTCCCAGAAGCTGGAGTGATTGAAGTAGGCGACCAACCCACGCTCGCTCGAGGGCGCTGCGCCGCGAAGCCAGACCCCGCGAAACGAGCTCCGCACCTTTCGCGCGACGTACCATTCAATCAACGCCCCCCAAGGGCCGCCTTTGGCATCGCGAATCACGTGAGCTGCTCGGGAGTGAGCGGTGTGAGGTGGCCGCCGGAGCCGAGGCGATACTGACGACCGCGCCAGGTCACCTGACGGCCAAGAAACAGCGAGCGGCCCCAGCACAACACCAGCAGCAGCTCGGCGAGGAACCACTCGAAGCGAAGACCGAAGGGTCGATCTTCAAGCCGGTTTGCGAGCGCGAAGCGACTGAGCACCAGCAAGGTGGTCGCGGCGGCGAGCGCGGGTGAACCGCAGATCGCGCAGAGAATGACGAGCACCGGCGTCGGCGCGAACAGCAACGGCACCGTGGGGAAGAGCGGCGCGCGGTGGGCTCGCAACACCTGCATCCACCGGGTGAAGCGGTCGACCACGGCACCCATGGTCAGCAGCGGGCTCTGCGTCACGCGCGCCTGCACGGCGACGACGGTGACCGAGCGACCTCGCGCATGCAACGCCTTTGACAACTCGAGGTCTTCGCCGACGACGGCTTCGAGCTTTCGCCATTCGTGAATCGCATCACTCGAGAGGGCGAGGGCCTTGCCGCAGATGGCCTTCGCTCCGAGCTGCATCGCATCGAGCGCGACGAAGGAGTGGTGCGATTGCACCAACAGACCACGCGTACACAGGCTCGCGAGGCTCTGACCCGGGGGAGGAATCGGCGCGGCGGAGGCAGCGCACGCCCCGTCGTGAATCGCGGCGGTGAGGGCTCGCACGAGTGACTCGTCAGCAACGACATCAGCGTCGATGCAGAGCACCACGGCATCGGCTGGCAATTCTCCAAGTGCGGCGAGCGCGTTGAGCACGTGGCCCACTTTGCGATTGCTGGTCGTCGGGTCTGAGCGAAGCCAGCCGAGTTCTGGGGGCAGGCCTGTTGGTCGAACCGGTGAGGTCACGAATTGTCGCACCCCAGCGCCGAGGTGCAGTGACTCGCAGAGCGCTCGAAGCTCGTGCTCTGCAGGCGCGTCGAGCGGGCGAATGACGAGCACCGAGTCGATCGCATTCGCAGCAGCAGCCGCATTCGCGCTCGAATTCGCAGCCGCACTCGTCGCGCTCGCCTCGATCGCAGCCCTCGCAGCCCTCGCAGCGCTCTCAACACGCAAGGGCGCAGCACGGCGCGTGACACGCAGCAGAGCCATCGCGCTGAAACCGGCTGCGACGAGCGCCCAGGTGATCAACGCTGAAATCATGCGCCCCCCGCCCAAAGAGACGTGCAGTGGTGACGCGAGCTCGGTTGAGAAACCGGCAAACTCCCGGGCAGGTCGGGGTCTTCGAGTCCCTCAGAATGAACGGAGGAGGTCACGCGACCTCCCCGAGGCGGGTTCGCATTCGCGCCATCCACCGAATCGTAGGGCGATGAAATCGCTCGAAGTCGGCCACTTCACCCACCGCCGATGTGGTCGCTGACGTGCTCTCGAGCCGTGCATAGAATGGCGATGACTCGAGCATGCGCGGCGCCTGCAGCCCACCCAACGTCGTCGGCACGCGAAGCCCCCAGCGCGTTCTCGACGTGGCCGCACGCTCGAGCGGCTGGCGCGAGACATCGACGCCGGCATCATGCGCGACCACCCGAAGCCCATTCTGCTCGCCCCACGGCTGGTACCGCACCTCGGTCATCAGCGGCGTGTGAATGCGCACCCAATCCCACCCGCGACAGTCAGTGCCCAGCGGTACATCGCCACCGTTGCCATCGTGGTACGCAGCTCCGTCGAGCGTGTATTGCGGCAGCGTCACCCGCGCGTGACCCCTTGGAGCAATCGGGTGCCAGGAGTGCGATCGCCCTTCGATGAGCTCGAGCGGCCCCGTGCCTTGGCCAGCCGAATCGAAGTCGAGCTTGGCCTCGACCGGCGTGCCCCACAGCGCCGAACGCTCATTCACCTGCGCGGTGACCTGATTCTCATTCACGTAGCTCAAGACCGAGCCGCCGATTCTCAAGGTGCGGCCGTCATTCTCGACTCGCGCGCCAGCGTACTCACTGAGCACCCACTGTCGCCGTACACCTCGCTCGTACAACGCGAAGTTCACCGCGGAGTGGGCCGTCGGCAAGGCGCCACGCTTGAGCCCCGCCGAGTACCGCGCCGAGAAAATACTGCCGACCATGAAGATGAAGACGGCGGTGAAGTCTCCGGCGGTGACATCGAAGTAGTACCACCTGTACGCACCTGACTGCCGCGGAAGCTCGATTCGATTCATGGGCGGCCTCCGAGGTGTTGATCGGCCAGGCCCGCTGCAAAACGGCCTGAGAGCATCACCAGGGGTACGCCTCCTCCGGGGTGAGTGCCGCCGCCCGCGAAGAAAACGCCAGGGGTCTTCGAGCGCATCGCTGGTCGGCGAAACGGCCCAAACCGACCTCGAGGCAGATACCCGTAAATCGAGCCACCCGGAGCGCCCTGTGCAGCCAAGTCGACCGGCGTTCGACGCCCGACGCAGCGAAGCGGCGCACCCCCGACGTTCGGAATGCGTTCGGCGCACCAGGCTTGAAGCTCCTCACTGAAGTGCTCCCAGCCTTCGGCGGGAGCGTTCGGGTTGAGCGCCGGCACATTGACCATCACGTACAAACCACTGGTGTTCGCTGGGGCCATCGTCGGGTCGGTCGCCGCGGGGTGGCACACATGAATGGTGCGCTCACTGGGTACTCGACCCGCCGCCAGCGCATCGAATTCTGCCCTGCTGTCGCCCGAAAAAAGAATCGTGTGATGTGGCAGCGAGAGGCGCTGCTGCGCCTCGAAGAAGAAGACGCAGCCCGACATCGCGAGCGGCTCGTGGTCTCGCCCGAGCGAAGCCAACGGGTCGGCGTTGATCACCACGGTGTCGAAGAGCTCATCACCGACGGCGAACTTCGAACCGCTCGTCTGCCACCAGGTCTTTGCGTTGAAGCGAACCTCGACCCCGAGCCGTTTGACCGCGGCCAGCAAGCCAGAGATCAGCTTGCCGATGCCGCCGACGACGTGGTGAACGCCGTGCGCTCGCTCGAGGTGCGCGATCATCGCGAAGGCGGCATTGGCCTCGAAGGGTGAGGCGCCGGCATACGTGGCGAACCGCCCTGCGAATTGGCGCAAATAAGGAGTGCGAAAGTGAGACGCCGCGAGGCTGTCGAGCGTCGAGAGCGTCATGCCCTGGGCGAGCGCAGACGCACCGCGACGTGCTGCCCGAGCAATGAAGCCGATCATCGACTCATACGGCGCCTCGAGGTACGGCGACCCGGCGGCTTCGTAGATGCGCTCGGCGGTACGGTAGAAGCGACGCAGCCCATCGGCGTCTCCGAGCGCGTTCGCAGACTCGAGGGTGCGCTCGAGGTCGTCGAAGCACGAAAATTCGCGCCCGTCTGCGAACCGGTAATGCGTTTGCAACTCGAGGCGTTTGAGCTCGGGCATCAGGTCGAGCGCGTTGAGTGATTCGAAGGTGGCTCGCACCGTGCCCGGCATGGTCATCACGGTGGGCCCTGTGTCGAAGCGGAGGCCGTCGACCTCCAGGACCTGCGCCTTACCGCCAGCGGTCGAGCCCGCCTCGAAGAGCGTCACCCGGTGGCCCAGCGCCGCGAGGGTGCCGGCGGCGGTGAGGCCTCCGATGCCAGCGCCGATGACCGCGACCGACTTCATCAGGCCGACCCGAGCCGTTCGTTGGCAGCCCCCGCCGGGAGCTGGGGAATGTCGGCGACCTGAATGACGCTCGGCCCCGAAGTCAGCATCACCTTCGCGGCGATGGCCAGCTTTCGGCCCATCGGCACCCGTGCTCGAGCGACGAAGACATCGTCTGCCTGACGTTCGATGGCCCCGAGAATGCCTCCGTACACGCTCGACATCAGACGCACGACCCGCTGCGACCCAAAACCAGTCAAGTGACTGATACCGACCTGCGCGCGAGCATCGAAGGCCCGCGCACGGGCGATTTGAAAGGCCATGAAGCGCCGCCACCGGGCCCAGGCATTGGCCTCGCGTTCACCGGCTACGAAGCGCGTGAGGTCTGCTTCACTGAGCCCAAACCCCGAGAGCTCGTCGGTCGGCAGGTACACTCTGCCCCGCAGCCAATCTTCGTTCACGTCGCGCAGCACGTTGGTCAGCTGCATCGCGATGCCCAGGTCGGCCGCGAAGGGCAAGCACCGCTCGTCGTCGAACCCGAGAACGTGGGTCATCATCAGCCCCACCACACCCGCCGCGCGATAGCAGTACAGCCGAAGCGCATCGAAGCTCGCGTAGCGTGACTGGGTGAGGTCCATCTCCATGCCGTTGATCAGCTCCTGAAACGGAGCCTGTGGAATTCGGAACCGCTCGACCGTGTCTTGAAACGCCGCGAGCTCGTCGTCGCGCCACGGCAGCTCGCGCACCGCGCCCGGCGCCTGCGAACCATACATCGAGGCCACCGAGGCACGCGCTCGATCGAGCCGCTTTCGCAGGTCACCAGCAGGCGCAGTGACCGACCCATCACCCGCGTTGTCGCCGTCGACGAGATCATCGAGCCGGCGACAAAACGCATACAAGGCGAAGGCCGATCGGCGTCGCGCCCCGAACAGTGCCAGCGACGAAAAGAAGAACGATTTCGAGTGCCTGGCGGTGAGCGCCTTCGCCCGCGCGTACCCCTGCTGCGCGAGCGCCGAGGTCACGCCAGCACCCGCTCGGTCTCGAGGGCGTTCGGCGTGGCCTGGGTCGCGAGCACCGCACGCCGCGCGATGGCCTGCACCGCCAGCTCAGCAGAGATCATCACCGTGGGTACTCCAGTGCCCGGCTGCACCGAGGCGCCGCAAAAGAACAGGTTCTGAATCTTCTCGTCGTACACCTTGGGGCGAAACGGGCCGATCTGAAAAATGTTCTGCGCCAGCCCGAAGTTCGAGCCGCGAGCGAGGTTGAGCTGGCGCTCCCAGTCGTCGGGGGTGATGACCCGCTCGAGCTCGATGTCGTTCTCGAGATCTCCGAACCCGAGCGCTTTGATTCTCGCGAGCACCTTGGCCCGAACCTTCGGCCCCTCGATTCGCCAATCGATCGTCGGCGTTTGATGCGGCACCGGCACCAGCACGTAGAGCGCATCTTTACCCTCGGGCGCCATCGACGGGTCGGTTCGAGTCGGAGCGTTGATGTAAAAGCTCGGGTCGTCAGGCACCTGCAGCTTTTCGAAGATGTCGCTGAACGAGCCCTCGAAGTCGCGCCCGAAGAACATGTTGTGGTGTTGCAGGCCCTCGACCCGCCGCTTGAGGCCCAGGTAGAGCATGTAGCCAGATGAAGTGAACCGCATCTTCTCAAGCTTGGGCTTCGCGCTGACCTTGGGGTCGATGAGGTTCGCGTAGGCCCAGGCCAGGTCGGCGTTGCACACCACCACGTCGGCCGATTGAACGCTGCCGTTGCTCAGCTCGACGCCCGTCGCGCGGCCCGCCTCGGTGCGAACCTGCCGAACCGAAGAGTTGAAATGAAAGGTGACTCCGAGCTCGCGGCACACCGCTTCGAGCGCGCGAGCAATCGCCGACATACCGCCCATGGGAAACCAGATGCCATGGGCGAGCTCGGTGTAGGGGAGCAGCGAAAACACCGCTGGCGCCTCGTACGGCGAGACGCCCAGGTACATGGTCTGAAAGCTCATCGCCTGCTGCAGCCGCGGGTCATGAAAGGTCTTGGCGACTTGATCAAAGAGCGTGCGGTGCGCCCCGATGCGAAAGAAGTGCGGCAGGTTCGACGGCTTGATGAACTGCAACAGCGAGTCGAAGTGCTTGGTGACGAACAGCGACATCGAGGTGTCGTGGCGATCGCGCCCCTTGGCCAAAAATTGCAGGTATCGCTCGAAGCACCCGGGCTCCAACCGCTCGAGCTCGGCGCGCATCGCGGTGAGCTCGCTGGTCAAGGTGAGGGTCGAGTCATCGGCGAAGGTGATCTGGTAGTTCGGGTCGCAGCGTCGAAGCTCGACGTAATCGCTGAGCTTTCGACCCACCGAAGCGAAGGTCTGCTCGAAGACGAAGGGCATCAACAAAATCGTCGGGCCCAAATCGAATTGAAAATCGCCCAACTGCACGCGACCGCAGCGCCCACCAGGCTCACCGGTCTTCTCGTGCACGTCGACTCGCCACCCCTGGTGGGCAAGCTTCATCGCCGCGGTGAGGCCGCCGATGCCGGCGCCGATGACGACGGCCGAGCGGCTCACGACGATCTCCGCACCATGCGGGTCAGCATCGAATCAAGCCCATCGCGCGCGCCGTGATCATTCGGCAGCGTCTCGAGGTTTTTTCGCGCGGTTCGAGTCATGCGTTCGATGACTCGCTCGGTGGCAGCGCGGCCGCCGTGGGCTTCGATTTCATCACGGGCGAGGCCTAGGGCGCTCGGCCCGCGTACTTGGGGTTTCCACAACGCTTCGAGCCGCTCGCGACCCGATGAAGAGGCCCGTGTCCACGCGGCGATGACGGGAAAGGTGCGCTTGCCCTCGGAGTAGTCAGCGCCTCCATCTTTGCCCGCGATTGTGTCGCTGCCGAACAGGCCGAGCAGATCATCTCGCAGCTGAAAAGCCATGCCCGCCGCGCGGCCGACCCGCTCGAGCCCGGCCAACAGCTCATCGCTGCCGCCCCCGAGCATCGCGCCCACGACGAGCGGAGCGACGAAGCCATACTTCGCCGTCTTCAAGTGCGCGACCTTCAGGGTTTGAAACAGCGTCACTTCACCGAGCGGGGCCCGGCTCAGGTCGAGGTCGAGGTACTGGCCGATGGCGGTGTGGCGGCAGATCGCCATCATGTAGCGGGTCGCGGCGGCGGCACGGGGCGCCCCTGAAGAGAGCATCACCTCGACGGCGCGAGAGTAGAGGTGGTCTCCGAGCACGACCGCCAGGTCGCCGCCCGAGGCGCTGTCATCACCGAGCATTCGGTGCAGCGCCAAGCCGCCGCGCCGGGTCATCGCCCGGTCGGCCACGTCATCGTGAATCAACATGAACGTGTGCAACAGCTCGAGGGCGGCGGCAAAGGCCTGCACCCCTCGCGGCACCTCGTGGGCCGGGGCCCGCGCCGCCATGGCCCACCCGGTGACCAACAACGTGGGTCGCACCCGCTTCGCCGGCCGCAGCGAATACGCCTTGAGCGTCACCAGCGCCTTCGACCACCGCGGGTCGACCGACTGCTCATCGGGCAGCTCGAGCAGCTGCTCCAAAGTGCGCTCGAGCTCAGCGTGGAACGGAAGCGCACCAGCGATATCGAGGGGTTGTTCTGCGTTCACGGGTGGTGGTACGGCCTTTCCTTGAAAGTGTTTCGGGAGAAATCGTGCCTCTTTTCGTCCTCACAACCTTCGCTGCGCTCACCCTGGGCACCGCTCCAGCGCCCTCTTCAGACTCCGCACTCACACGCATGAACGCCACACTCGAGACTTCGAGCGGCGACCGCGCCACGCTGACCTCGCTGATCACCAAGAATACGGTGGTCTTTTACGAGGATCGTGACTCGACGACGCTCAACCAGCACGTGAAAGATGCATTGATCGAGCGCGGCAAGGCCAAGGGCATGCTCGACGCCGTTTCGGTCGTCGCCATCGCCAACGTCAAAGACTGGAACTGGTTTCCCGCGCGGAATTTCGTGCTGAAAGCCGTTCGCGACATCGAGGCCAAGGTGCACATTCCCATCTACCTCGACTTCACCGGAGGCATGACCCTGCCCCCGTGGAACCTGCCGGGCAAGACCTCAACGGTGGTGGTGATGAGCCCGCAAGCACAGCCCCTCTTGCAGTTTAAGGGCCGGCTCAGCGATGCCGAGGTCGAGAAGCTCTTCTCAATGCTCGAACAGCTGACGACGGCGCCTCCCCCAGCGGGCGAAGCGCCGTAGTCGTTCGACGTTCTTACTGAACCTGCGAACCGACCAGCTTCACGGTCGCGGTGGGGCCCGCATACCCACGCACCATCACGTACACCGGCGCGTCGGTCGACAGGGTCAGCGCGCAGGTCTCGTTCGATGAGCCCTTCACGTTGCCGCGGCAGTCATAGCTGCGGGTGGTCGGCTCGAGGCCGGCCCGAACGAACAAGCCCGCGTCGCCGGTGCCGGTCATGCTGAAGGTGTACTTGCCGGCCTTGAGCGTCGCGGTGGTGAAGCGAACCACCTGCCCCTGGCTCACGGTGGCGCTCTCGTTCATGCCCGACCAGCTGCCCGGGTCGCCGCCCGGGTGAAACACGTTGTCTTCTTCGCCGGTGACGACGACGACCTGGCTCGAATCAACCGACTCGAACATCTGCTCATAGGTCATCGGCTTGTCGTAGCTGAGCAAGCCGCGAACCAGCGCCATCGTGGTGTCAGGCATCTCCGAGAAGTAGGCGGGCATCGCGTTGGTGATGATCTCCATGTACTTGGTGCCGGTCGGGTCGTCGGTGTTGAGCACCGCGCGGGTCTGGGCCATCGAGCCGTCGACGTAGGCGAAGGTGTCGCAGCCGTTCATCAAGAACATCGCGTATTGCCCTGCGACCCAGTGGCCCTTGCGAGCGAGCGCGCGCACGTTCGAGCCCAAGCCGGCGTGCCCGTTGTAGGCGATGAGATCGGCGCGGGTCGACAAGGCCTCGTAGCGGGCGTCGAACTCGGCGGAGGTGTTGCGAACGTTGTCGACCAGCAGCGCGGTGACGACCACTTTGCGGCCGTCGGCGAAGGTGGCGGTGAAGCTCACGTCGGGGTTGGCGACGCCGGGGCTCGTGGGCACCGAGGCAGGCACGGTGACCGGGTTGAAGGCCGCGAGCTGCGCCCTGACCGCGCGAACGAAGGCATTGAAGGCGGCGATGCCGGCGTCGGAGCTGGTGGTCGCTCCGTCTTCGTACTTGCCGAACACGGCCACCACGTTGAGCACGCCGTCTTCCCAGACCTTGGTGTACTCGGGGTATTTGCCGGTGGTGTTCTCGGTGGAGACCGCGACCTGGGCGGTGACGTGAATCACGTCGGCCTCGTCGAAGGCGCAGCCGCTGCGCGCGGGGCGGTAGTAGTACCAGTAGCTGCCCGAGGTCACGTCATGCGCGGCGAAGTCGACGCAGCTGTGTGAGTACTTGGTCGAGAACGCGTCGAGCCCCGAGTAGTCGGCCATCTTCGGCAAGGTGAAGTCGTAGCTGGTGGGCAGGTTCGTCTTCGAGCCCCACGCGACCGGCAGCTTCACGGTGTAGGTGACCCGCGAATTGCCCGAAGCCAGGGTCTCGGTCTTCTGATCAACGATCACCACTTTGTCCAACCGGCCGACCGCGTCGTCGCCGTTGAGGTGACC
>JANLPS010000339.1:0-12965 GCA_031367385.1 Archangium sp.
CGGAGTGAAGCTCTCTCCGCGCGCACTCGTTTTTCTGCAAGCCACCGAGCCCCTTTGGAGAGTTCACAACCGCATCGCTTTGACGCTAAACGCGGCGCATGCCTGAGCTCCCAGAAGTCGAATTCGCCCGCCGCTCGCTCGTTCGCTGGTTCGACGGCCGCGCCCTGGTCAACGCCGAGGCTGACAAGAAGGCCCGCACCTTTCGGGGCGCCAAGCCCGCCGACTTCGACTCGCTTCGCGGGGCGCTGCAGAAGGCCGAGCGGCGCGGCAAATACCTGATGCTGACCTTCTCAGACGGCCACGGCGTGGTCGCCCACCTCGGCATGACCGGCAAGTTCGTCAAGCGGGCCGCGGGCGTGGCCGAGCCCTACAGCCGAGCCAAGCTGTTTTTAGACTCTGGCGAGGTGATTCACTTTCGCGACCCGCGCCTGTTCGGCCGCATCGAGCCGATGCGCAATGACCAGCTGGCCACCAACGCGGTGATCATGGCCCTGGGCGCCGACCCGCTGGTCGACGGGCTGTCGGGCGCACAGCTCAAGGGCCGCGTTGGCCCCTCGAAGCAAGACCTCAAGGTCGCCTTGATGGACCAGAGTCGCGTCGCCGGCCTGGGCAACATTCACGCGGCCGAGGCACTCTACCGGGCCAAACTTCACCCGGCCCGAAAGCCCGGCACCCTGAGCCACGTCGAGTGGGCCGCCCTCGCCAAGGCGATTCACGCGAGCATCGTCTTCGCGCTCAAGACCGAGAGTGGCAACGACGAGATCGTGTACGTCGAAGAGGGCGAAGGCGACAACCCGTTCTTCGTGTACGGCCGCAAGGGCGAGCCCTGCACCAAATGCAAAACGGCCATCGCTCACTTCGATCAGGGCGGGCGCTCGACCTTCTACTGCCCACACTGCCAACCGGCGCCCAAGGGCTTCAAACAACCCAAGGCTGCGCTGACCAAGCGCGCGGTGAAGCAGAAGGCTCCGGTGGCCAAGGCCAAAGCCGGCACCGCCCGCCGGAGCCGCCGATGAGCGCGCCAGGGCTCGATCACGTGGCGATCGCGGTGAAGAATCTCGAGGTCGCCATTCGCTACTACGTTGACGTGTTGGGCTTCGCCGAACCCGAGCTCGAAGAGGTCGCCGACCAACAGGTGCGCACCGCCATCTTCGGTCACGCGACCGGCCGCATCGAGCTCATCTGCCCGACCGGCCCCGACACCGCAGTCGCCAAGTTTCTCGAAAAGCGCGGCGAAGGGTTGCACCACATCTGCGTCGAGGTGCCCGACATCGAAGCGGCCTTGCGAGGCCTGAAGGCCAAGGGCGCGCAGCTGGTCGACCAACACCCGCGCATCGGGGCGGGAGGCGCCAAAATCGCCTTCGTGCACCCCAAAGGCGCGCACGGTGTGCTGACCGAGCTTCGCGAAGGCATGAAGGCGCCCTCCGCAATCGCTCGTTGAAGGCAATGAGGCCCGCGCCTCAACGTGTTGTCGGCCGTTTGTTTTGCTTGGACGGCCCCTCGATGCGTGGTTTACGTCGCGCGAGTTTTTTTCATTGGAGAACGCCTTCTCATGCGCCGCATTTTCATCACGGTAGTGCTCGCGTTGGCTGCAGTGCCAGCGCAGGCCCAAGACGGGGGCATGGCGACGATTTCACCGCTGACTCCGACGGCCTCGACCGACGCCGAGGCGATGCGCCGCGATCTGGACGCCGCCCGTCGCGAGGTCAAAGAGATGCGCGAAGAGATGCGCGCTCAGCTGGCCACGCAGTCGGTCTCGCAGGGGTGGCAAGACGACTGGGTCGACGAGAAGCGCAAGCTCGAGCTGGTCACCTTCGACGGCTACCTTCGGGTGCGCCCGGAGATGTTCTACAAGTTCGACCTGGGCCGCCCGGTCGACCCCGCCGGCTACTCGCTGTGGCCCAGCTCGCCGCTCTCGCAGGCCGAGCGCACCAACGCCGGCGTCAACATGCGCTTTCGCTTCGAGCCGACCATCAACGTCTCTGAAGAAGTGCGCATTCGCGCGCAGATCGACGCGCTCGACAACCTGGTCTGGGGCTCGACGCCCGACTACGCCTTCAGCCGCAACGCCGTCACCGGGTACTGGTACGACCGCAACGAGTTCTCGGTCTTGTCGAGCTCCCAGTCGCCGCCGCAGGCCGGCATCAACTCCCTGAGCGGGTCGATCAACGTGCGCCGCCTTTGGGGCGAGGTCGCCACCCCCATCGGCAATCTGAAGTTCGGGCGCATGGGCAGCCACTGGGGCCTGGGCATGATGCACAACGACGGCAACGGCCTCGACAACGACTGGGGCGACACCGTCGACCGGGTGATGTTCGTCGCCGAGCCGATCAGCGGCTTCTACGTGACCCCGATGCTCGACTTCAACGTCGAGGGCATTCTCTCGCCCAAGCAGCCGGCGGGCGGGCAGCAGTTCGACCTCTCGAACTCCGACGACTCGCACAGCTTCATTCTGGCGGTCGCGCGCCGCGACACCGACACCGAGCGGCTGGCCAAGCTCGACAGCAACCAGGCGGTCTTCAACTACGGCTTGCACTTCGAGTACCGGGTGCAGCGCAACGACTCCATCGACTACCTCTCGGCGACCCTCCCGACGGCCGATGGGTTGTCGACCGGCACGACTCCTGGCGTGGGCGGCTACGTGCAGCGCGACGCGAAGCTGTTCATGCCCGACCTGTGGGCCAAGGTCGAAAAGAAGAACTGGCGCATCGAGGCCGAGTTCGCCTCGGTCTTGGGCTTCATCAACAACCGGGCGCTCTCGGGCGGCGACGCGTCGAACACCGGCAAGAACCAGCGTCTCGACATCTGGCAGTTCGCGGCAGTGATTCAGGGCGAGTACAAGCTCCTTAATGGAGACCTCGAGCTTGGCGCCGAAGTCGGCTTCGCCTCGGGCGACAAGGCCCCGGGCTTCGGCAACTACCCCCGCCGCAACCAGAAGCTCAACCCCGATGGCACCCAGGCCGCCGGCGTCATCGACGGGCCCCAGTACAACTGCACCGCCTCGGGCTGCCTCGACAACACCCTGCGTGCGTTTCGCTTCAACCGCGACTACCGGGTCGACATGATTCTCTACCGCGAGATTCTGGGTGGCATCACCGACAGCCTCTACATCAAGCCCCGCGCGAGCTACCGCATCACCACCGGGTTCACCGCCTTCGCGGCGCTGATCTACTCGCGGGCCATCTACGCCGAGTCGACCCCCGGCACGGTCACCGGAGCGCTCGACCCCAACCTGGGCATCGAGCTGAACGCCGGCGCCCGCTACGAGACCGAAGACGGGTTCTTTGCGCAGGCGCAGTACGGCATTCTCTTTCCACTCGGGGGGTTTGCGGCGCGTGACCCGCTCAACCCGGGCGTGAACAAGACCCTCGACTTCGCCCAGGCCGTGCGCGGCACCTTCGGCATCAAGTTCTGACCTTGCTCGCCATGCGTGCGCTGATGGCGGTGGTGGTGTTGAGCAGCTGCGGCGTCAAAGGGCCTCCCCGGCCCCCGCTCGACGAGGTCGCGGCGCCCAGCCCGAGGCCTTCGCCCGTCGGTGGGCTCGATGGCGGGCTTCAACCCAAGCCATGAACCACTTCACCGTGCGCGGTGGTGAGCTGCATGCCGAAGAGGTGCCGCTTCAGGTCATCGCGCGTGAGGTGGGCACGCCGACCTACGTGTACTCGACGGCCACGCTGACCCGGCACTTGTCGGTGGTGCAGGCCGCCTTCAGCACGCGGCCCACGCTGGTCTGTTACTCGGTCAAGGCCTGCTCGAACCTGGCGGTGCTCAAGCTGTTCGCCTCGCGCGGAGCCGGCTTCGACATCGTCTCGGGTGGTGAGCTCTCTCGGGTGCTCTACGTCGCGGGCGACCCGCGCAAGGTGGTCTTCTCAGGAGTCGGGAAGACCGAGGCCGAGATGGAGGCCGCGCTCACCGCCGGCATCTTGATGTTCAACGTCGAGAGCGCCGAAGAGCTCGAGCTGCTCGACCGAGTGGGCCGCAGGCTCAAGGTGCAGGCGCCGTTCGCGCTGCGGGTGAACCCAGAGGTCGACGCGAAGACCCACCGCTACATCGCCACCGGCTTGAAGACCTCGAAATTCGGAGTGCCCTTCGACGAGGCCGCCGCGCTGTACCGCCGCAGCCGCAAGATGAAGGGCCTGTTGGCCCGGGGCCTCGACTGCCACATCGGCTCGCAGCTGACCGACACCCGGCCGTTGAAACAAGCCATCTCGAAGGTGGCTGACCTCTACCGCACGCTGCGGGCCCAGGGGTTGCCGCTCACGCACCTCGATGTGGGCGGCGGGTTGGGCGTGACCTATTCGGTCGAGGCGCCCCCGTCGCTCGAGGCGTACGCGAAGGTGATTCACGACGCGCTGGGCACGCTCGAGGCGACGCTGGTGCTCGAGCCGGGCCGGGTGCTGGTGGCCAACGCCGGCGTGTTGCTGACCCGGGTGCTCTTTCGCAAGAAGACGCCCGCCCGGCGGTTCGTCATCGTCGACGCGGGCATGAACGATTTGCTGCGCCCGGCCCTCTATGAGGCGCACCATGAGATTCAGGCGGTCACTAAGCGGCGCGGCAAGTCGGCCACGGTCGATGTGGTCGGCCCGGTCTGCGAGTCGGCTGACGTGTTGGGCGCTCAGCGCCTCCTGGGGCCGGTTCGCGCAGGAGACCCGCTGGCGATCATGACGGCTGGGGCCTACGGCATGTCGATGGCAAGCACCTACAATTCACGCCCCCGGGCGGCCGAGGTCTTGGTCGACGGGGCCCAGTTTCGAATCGTTCGCCGACGTGAGACGGTCGGCGACCTGTGGAGAGGTGAAAGCCCATGAGCATCAACATCACGTTGTCGGGTTCGATGACGGCGCTGGCGACCCCGTTTCGCAACGGCGCGCTCGACGAGGCGGCCTTCGAGTGGTTGGTCAATGACCAGGTGGTCAACGGCACCTCGGTGCTGGTGCCGATGGGTACGACGGGCGAGTCGGTCACCATGAGCCCAGCCGAGCGCGCCCGGGCCATCGAGGTGTGCATCAAGGCCAACAAGAGCCGCGCCAAGGTCTTCGCCGGCACCGGCAGCAACAACACCGTCGAGGTCATCGAGTCGATGCGGGTGGCCCGCGAGCTGGGGGCCGACGGCACGCTGGTGGTGACGCCGTATTACAACAAGCCGATGCAGTCGGGCCTGGTCGAGCACTATCGGCTGCTCGCCAAGGCGCACCCCGGGTTTCCCATCATCGCGTACAACGTGCCGGGCCGAACCGGCGTCGACCTGTTGCCCGAAACGGCCAAGCGGCTGTGCGACATCGCCGAGGTCATCGCGCTCAAAGAAGCCACCGGCAGCGTGCTGCGCTGCCTCGACGTGTTCGAGCAGTGCGGGCCCAGGCTGACCCTGCTCTCGGGCGACGACTTCGTGGTGGCGCCGTTTTGTTTCAGCGGAGGCCGCGGGGTCATCTCGGTTTCGTCGAACGTGGTGCCGCGGCTGATGGCCGACCTGGTCGCGGCGGCGCTGAAGGGTGACCACGCCAAGGCGCTGGCGCTGCAGTTGAAGCTGCAGCCGCTGCACCGGGCACTGTTCTGCGAGTCGAACCCGATACCGGTGAAGATGGCGCTGCACCTGATGGGCAAATTTCCCAATGAGCTGCGGCCTCCGTTGTTCCCCATGGGTGAGGCGAACGCCGAGCGACTCAAGGTCGAGCTCAAGGCGCTGGGGTTGCTCTCGTGAGCCGACCGGCGGTGACCCGGGTGGTGGTGACCGGCGTGACGGGCCGCATGGGCTCGCTGCTGGTGAAGCTGGTGCGTGGCACGGCGGGGTTCGCGATGGTGGGTGGCACCGAGCGGGCCGGCACGGCGGCGGTGGGGCTCGACGTGGGGTTGGCGGCGCACGGCGGGCCGATGGAGGTCGTCACCACTTCGTCGCTCGACCAGGCGCTGACCGGAGCCGACGTGGTCATCGACTTCACGACGCCGGAGGCCTCGCTCGAGCACGCCAGGGTGTGCGCGGCGCGCAAGGTGCCGCTGGTGGTCGGCTCGACCGGTTTCTCGGCCGAGGCCAAGGCGCAGATGGCCGAGGCGGCCAAGGTCATCCCGTTGGTGATGTCTCCGAACATGTCGGTGGGCGTGAACTTGATGATCGACCTGGTCGCCGAGCTGGCGAAGCGCCTCGGAGACGGCTTCGACATCGACGTGGTCGAGGCCCACCACCGGCACAAGAAAGACGCGCCGTCGGGCACTGCGCTGCGGCTGGCCGAGGAGATGGCCAAGGCCACCGGCCGCACCGCCAGCGACCTGCGCACCTCGCGGGTGGGCGTCATCGGCGAGCGGCCCAAGCGAGAAATCGGCATTCAGAGCCTGCGCGGCGGCGACGTGGTGGGTGAGCACACCGTCTTCTTCTTCGGCGACGGCGAGCGGCTCGAGGTGTCGCACCGCGCTTCGAACCGCGAGCAGTTCGGCCGGGGCGCACTGCGGGCCGCCAAGTGGGTCGTCGGCCGCGAGCCCGGGTTGTACGACATGTCGCACGTGCTCAAGGGGTGATGCATGCAACGGTTCGGTCGCATTGAAGGCGGCTCGTATGTCGAAATCATCGGGCAGACGGTGCAGCTCCTCAGCGGCGCTCCCTGGGCTGCCGGCACCACGCCGACGGGAGTGACCCGGCCGCTCGACCACGTGACCTGGCTTACGCCGAGCGAAGCCTCGAAGGTGGTGTGCATCGGGCAGAACTACGCCAAGCACGCAGCCGAGATGGGTAAGGCGGTGCCGGTCGAGCCGTTGCTGTTCATCAAGCCGTCGACGGCATTGAACCCGATGGGCGCGGCGATTCGAATTCCTCCGGCGAGCAGCGAGGTGCACCACGAGGCCGAGCTCGGGCTGGTGATCGGCGCTCGCTTGTCACGGGTGAGCGAAGCCGAGGCCGAGGCGGGCATCTTCGGGCTGACGTGCATCAACGACGTCACCGCCCGAGACATTCAGAAGCGTGAGATTCAGCACACCCGGGCCAAGAGCTACGACACCTTCGCCTGCTGCGGGCCGTGGGTGGTGCGGGGCGTCTCGGCGACCGACCTGCGGGTCATCTGCCGGGTCAACGGCGAGGTACGGCAAGACGGGCGAACCAGCGACATGGTGCATGGCCCGGCCAAGCTGGTGGCGTTCATCTCGCAGATCATGACGCTGCTGCCGGGCGACCTCATCAGCACCGGCACGCCGTCTGGCGTGGGCGCGATACGAAAGGGTGACGTCGTCGAGGTCGAAGTCGAAGGCATCGCCGTGCTGCGGAACCCGGTCGAGTGAGGGCTTTCGTCGCGCTGGGCTCGAACCTGGGCGATCGCCCGGCCAACTTGCGCGCGGCCAGCCATGCGCTCGACGGGTTGACCCACACCAAGGTCACCGCGCAGTCGGCGATTCACGAGACCACCGCGGTGCTGCCGGCCGAAGACCCCACGCCGCAGCCGGCCTACTTGAACTCCGTCGTCGAGCTCGAGACCGAGCTGTCGGCCGAGGGGCTCCATGCCGAGCTCAAAGCCATCGAGACCCGCTTGGGTCGCACCAGCAGTACCCGCTGGGCGCCACGGGTCATCGACCTCGATTTGCTGTTCGTGGGCGACCAGGTGGTGTCGACCCCTGCCCTGACGGTGCCGCACCCGCGCCTGCACGAGCGCCGGTTCGTGCTCGAGCCGATGGTCGAGCTGGCGCCTGACTTTCAGCACCCGGTGCTGCAGCGCTCGATGCGCCAGTTGCTCAACGCGCTTTGAATGACTCCTCGGTCTCGACGACCCGGAGCCTGCCTGCGCCCGCGTCGACGAACCGCTCTGGCACCAACACCCGGCCCATCTCGTTGCCGAGAAACGTACCGTCGGTGAACTTGTACATGTAGTCACCGACGCGGTCGAAGCTCACCGTGACGGTCGCGCCCGGAGTGAAGTCTGTCGCGCAATCAGGCTGCGTCTCCAACCGCCCAACGAGCTCGTCTTTCACGAAGCGCCGAACGTCAATCCACATCCACTCGGTGGAGTTAGCACCGCACGGAAACGAGGCCTTCACGAGCAGGACATCGCGGTCTGGCAGCCCCTTTGTGACCTTCGCTTCATACGACCTGAGCGCCTTGCGCGCCCGCTCCTGAGCGGCCATCACCCTGGGGTCATCGGCGTGAATATCGACTGAGGCGTCTGAGCTGCCGAACACCGCCGTCATCGCCTGGTCGATGCACTCGCCGGGCTCGTGGCACTTCACGTCGGGAAAGGTGACCACATACGGGTCGGGCCGCTTGCCGTTGAGACCGTCGGACTTCACCAAGCGCACGGTGATTTTTTTCTTCGCGCCCTTCATCAGCCCTCCGGCGATTTGACCGCGGAGCCCCTCGACCTTCACCTCATCGATGTCGACGGTCACCCGCCCATTCGTGTCGATCGGCGCGCCTTCAACCAAACGCTGCACCAGCAGGTTGATGAAGAGGCCCACTCCGCTGGCCTGGGCCCGAGAAACGTCCATCACGACGAGGTCTTGGAGCCCGAGGCGGCTGAGGCCTCCGGTGTCGAGCATGAACAACCCGTCGTCTTGCGGCACCATGTGCACCATGAAATGCAACGGAGTCGAGGGCAGCCCATCGACCCACCCGTCATCGAGGCGCCGCTGCCAGGTGGTCTCGGTGAAGAAGCTCACCTGCTGCGGGTCAGCGACCAGCGCGTGCTTCTGCACAATCAATTGCCCGATGATTTTCTCGGCTGACCTGAGGCCCTCGAGCTCGCTGGCCGGCCAGTGGAACGTGACAGCGGCGATCTTCGAGGCGGCCTTGACGCGCTCCCGGTCGGCGCTCTCGAGTCTTCGGCTCGCCTCGTCGACACCCTCGCTGAGCATGTACAGGTCTCGTGCTGGGCGTGCCTCGACCTGCACTCGCCGGGTGGCGGTGGCGAAGGCGTCGGCGAGCGCTTTGATTGACCGATCTGCGGGCTCGTCGACCACCACGGCGACCTCGAGTGAGGCCTCTGAAAACCGCGGGGTCTCAACGGGCGCCGGGGCGGGCTTCTTCGCGCATGACATCAAGCTGCACGCCACCCACGCCAACGCCAGTCGAGTCGAGGTCATGAGCGAGTGCCTAACCGAATGCCCGCGAGTACTCACGGGGCTTCAGCTGTGCTACCCCGAGCACCATGGTTTGGTTGCTCATCGCTGTAGTGCTCTCGCAGACGCCTCCAGCACCGACGGCCGACGAGCTGCTGAAGAAGCTCGACGCGCAGCCTGAGCTCAAGGGCCGCGACAAGCCGTTTGAGATCAGCGTCTCGCTCGCCAGGCTGTACTTCGGCCAGGGGCGCTACCGTGAGGCCATCTCGTTCTACGCGCAGGCCACCGCCAAGGCCGCGGCGACCCGGGCGTTGTATGAGACGTTGCGCAAGCAGCCCGAGAGCGCAGCGGTGCCGGCGGGGTGTGAGGTGAACCCGGCCCACGACATGGAGCTGCTCACCAAGAAGGCCCTCGAGAAGCAGGCCGCGAAAGACCTCGTCGGGGCCGCCGGCTGTGTGCGCGCCGCGGTGCAGCCGTTGCTCGATGTCGAAGTGCAGGTGGGGCACTCGAAGTTTCTCTCGGGCGACCAGGCGGGGGCGCTCGACGCGTACTCGAAGTCATTGGCGACCTTCGAGAAGAACACCGACGCCCGGTACTCGCGAGCTGCGCTGCTGCTCGACTGGCGGGGTGATGACCTCGCGTCATTGGCCATCGCCAAGGCCGACCTCGAGCGGGTTCTGGCCGAGGCGCCCAGCGCTTCGAAGGCGCGCGAGGCGAAGCTCTTTCTCGAGCGCACCACAGCGGCGATTGCGGCGGGTGGCGTGAGCAAGCTGAGCCCGCCGACGACCGTGGTGCGTGCGCCGCCGACTCCAGTGGCGGTGGCTGGGCAGCCTCCGGTGCTGAGTAAAGAAGTGATGGAGGCCTTTCAAAACGCCCCCCGCACCCCGGAGATGCAAGAGAAATTCTCGAAGGCCCTCGACGACGCCGAGGCCTCGCTCGCGAAGGGGCAATTTCAAGCCGCGCTCGACAGCTACAAGACGGTGATGCCCTACCAGCCCGCTAACCCCCGGGTGCGCGCGGGCATGGCCTGGAGCCTCTTCAAGCTTGGCAAGCCGATGGCCGACCGCGTGTGGGGCGTGGCGACGCAAAACCCCGAGTCGATCGCCGCGCTCGGTGACGCGCTCAAGAAGCAGGGCAACGACGCCGAAGCCAAAGCCGTCTGGGAGCGTCTCGCCCAATCGGTGCCCCAGTACGCCCCCAAGTTGCAAGGTCGATAATCAATCAGCGAAGCGAGGCCCGGCCGCGTGATAGCCTCAGACTGAATGCGAAGGAGATGTCTGGGCTTGGTGCTGCTGTTGGTGAGCTGTTACCAATTCGAGTTCCCTCAACACTTCATCGAGCTCCCGCCTCGGCCTGACGGAGGCTCGGTGCTGCCCGACGGGCAAACGCCTGACGAGTCATACACCTCGTGCCCGCTGATGAGCGTCGGGGCGCTGGGTGATGGCGGTGTGGTGCCGAGGTTCGATTCGGTCACTCTCGACCTCGCCACGAGCATCGGCTTGGTGGGCTTCCCCTCCGCCATTCCCGTGGGGTGCGTCGAGCCGATGACCGCCGTGGCGAGGCTCGGCAAGACGCCGGTCGCGCCCCAGCCTCGCTTCGGCTTCTCGTCGTCGAATGCGAGCGTGTTGACCGTCGATGAGCGGGGTCAGGTCACCGGCGTCAACCCTGGTGTCGTGGTGGTCGACCTCGACGCCGGGGTACCGTTCAGCGCAGCCAGACAGGTCTGGGTCGGTGGTGACGCGACGCTCTCGCTGACTCCAGGCACGTCGTACGCCGGCTTCACCACGCCGCTGCACGCGACGGCGACAGCGGGCACGATCACCGGCCCGATGGGCAACTCGAACATCACGGCCCACTTCTCGATGCGCCAAGGCACCGGCCTCGACGCGGTGGAGCGCTCCCTCGTGCTGCAATTCATCGGCGCCGACCTCGAGCTCGGGCAGACGCCGCTGGCGAACATCACGTACCGCGAGTTCGGTGAGCGCCTGCCGAACCGGGTTCGCGACTTCACCACCAAGCAAGACGTCGCGCTCGAGAGCGTGTCGAATCGCACCGTTCGCTTCGGCTTCACGGCCCTCGAGCTCACCGGGGCCAACGGGTCGGTGAAGATCACCGGCCATCTGGAATTTACCGCCCCATGACCTTGCGCTGCTCGAAGCAACTGACCTGTCTTCTCCTCGTGTTTTCGACTGTGGTTTGGTCACAGGAGCCCGAGTCGAAGGCGACCGATGCGCCGACGACGCCGGCGCCGGCAGCGGTGGCCTCGCCTCCGCCGACCCTCACCCCGGCGGCACCCCTGCCGCAAGCCAAGCCCTTCGTGACCAGCGCCTTTGCCTACGGCGCACGCCGCGCGTGGTTCAACGGCACCCGGTTGCTGGGCGGGGGGCTGTACTACCAGGGCGGCCTCGTTCAGGGGCTGGGTGGGTATGTGCGGGCCGACGGCATGGCCCCCTTCACCATGAGCGGCGTGCGCCTCGTCGAGCGCCACGGCTTCGTCTCGACCGCGCTGGTCAAGGTGTTGGGCTTTGCCCTCGTGTTGGTCGGCGTGGTGGGCGCGGCGAGCGCCAACAGCACCACGACCTATGAGGGCTACTACACCGACGGCGGCCGTACCTTCGTGGTCGAGAAAGAGACCATCTCGGTGAATTCGACCCAGGCGGCGGCCTTTCAGTCAGACGTCGCGGCGCTCGAAAACACCGTCGACTCGATCGGCCCCGGGCAAGTGGAGGCCACGAACGACTTCGGGAGTGGCCTCTGGGCAGACTTCACCCTCTTCGACCCGCACCTGGCGCTCCTCAATCGAGACGCTCCAGGCGCGACCGGGTACGACCTCAGCTTCGGCACCGACTTCAGGGTGGCCACGCTGTTTGGGCTCCCGTTGGTGCTCGACGTGGGCCTCGCGATGGCGAGCATTCGCGCGCCGCGCACCAACAGCTCGGAGCACAAAACCTACCTCTACGACTGCTTCGGCCTGATGGCTCGTCTGCACGTGCCGCTCTCGAAGTTCGTGACCTTCTCAATCGACTGGACGCTCAACTTCCTCGCCCTGGGGTACCTCACCGCGCCCGACGCACTGGTGGCCGATGGGCGGGTCGTCTCGATGCCGCTGCGCGCCAACCTCGAGTTGCACCTGACCGATCGCTTCTTCGCCCGAGGCTCAGCGGTACTGGGCGGCCTGGGGTTCTCCGATGGCAAGCTCGGCGTGGGGCTCGACGTGGGCGTGCGCTTGTGAGAGCGCTCGTGTGCCTGCTGGTGATCACCGCTGCCGGGGCGGCGCGCGCCGACGAGGGGTCGCTGCTGCGCAACCGCTATCTCGACAAGCTCTTCGCCGTGTACGGGGTCGGGAGCTACACGTTGGGCTCAGACGCGAGCCTGGTGAATGCGCAAGCGCGGCCCTATCGCCGCTATGCCGGCGCGGTGGGGCTCGGCTTCGGCACGCAGTGGCTGCTGACCAGCTTCGGCGCGCTCGCGGGCTTCGAAGCGGAGCTCGAGCTGGGCGCGGCGAGCGGTAACTTTCACGCTGACGGCGTCACACGCTACAACTGGCCGAAGCCAGACGCCGCTGACAACCCGACCTTCGGGCTCTCTGTGAGAGCCAACGGGCACCTGAACGTCTCACCCATCTGGTTTCGCTTCTCTGATGACTCGGGTCTTCGGCTGTCGCTGCTGGCGGGGCTGGCCTTCGACTGGCTGGCGACCGAAGCGTGGAATCAAGTGGGCACCATCGATATTGGAGCTCAGATGTTGCTGCGCGTTGGCGGCTTCGGGGTCACCGCCACCGGCCTCTACACGCCGCCCCAAGGCAACGACTGGAACCTCGCTCGTCTGACCGGCACGCTGACCCTCTGCTTCGGGCAATTCGTGCTCGGCGGCCGCTACGTCTTGAGCAACGGCAGGCCTAACGTGGCGACCGAGGCACGCCCGCTGGGGCTGGTCGC
>JANLPS010000350.1:0-4336 GCA_031367385.1 Archangium sp.
AAATTCGACCTTCACCACCCGCACCACGGTACCGGCCTGCAAAATGCCCTGCACGGGGCCTGGGTTCACCGACGTGCCATCGGGGTTGTTGAGCACCCGCACCATCTTCGGCTCGAGCGCCGTGACGAGCTTCTTCGTCGAATCACCGAAGAACGGAGTCACATTCATCGACACCTTCAAGAACCGAGTCTCGCCACCCAGCCGCTGTTGCACATGCGCCGATTGCTCAGTCGGCAGGTAGACCTGCGCCGTCACACACCCGGTCAGCGCGAGCGCCAGCGTCAGGGCCACCCTCATGTCGAGCTCGAACCAGAACCCGATGAGCCAGAACCTGATGAACCCGAGCCCGACGACCCCGACGCTCCACCGGCGGCAGGAGCGCTCGACGTGCTGGGCGCCGCGGCGGCACCACTGGCCGGAGCCGCGGTGGCCGTGGTCGACCCGCCTTCTCCACCCGAAGGCGAAGTCGTCGTGCTGGCGGTGCCCTCTTTCTTGGTCGACGCGTACAAATCGGAGTACCACCCGCCGCCCTTGAGCTGAAAATTGGTTCGGCTCACCAGCCGCTCGAAGGTGTTCTCGGCGCCGCACTTTTCACACTTGGCGGGGGCGGGGTCATTGACCTTGGCCATGACCTCCAACGCGTTGCCGCACTTCGTGCACTTGTATTCGTAAATCGGCATTCGAACAGGTCCTTTACGTCAGTCTTCGACGACTTCGTCTTCGTCGGGTTCATCGACCTCGTCGGGCATCAGGCCCAACCGGTCAACGGTCTTGGTGAGCAGCTCGAGATTGAGCCCGTTCTGCAGCGACACCGCCTTGAGCACGGCGCCAAACGAGCCCTCGTCGGCCGAGGCTTTGAGCAACTTCTCGAGGTCGCGGGTCAGCGCGGTCTGAAACTTCGCCTCGATGCCGAGATCTTGCAGGTATCGCGAGCGGCCCAGCATGTCGAAGCGCACGGTGAGGTTCTTCGGCGAGAGCGCCTCGCGCACCCAGTGCGAGCGCACCTCATCGACTTCACGGCGCAGCGACAGGGTATCGACCAGGTGCCCGAACTCCTGCGGCGTCATGCCCAGCATCGTCGAGGCGCGCCCCGATGAGCCCCGGGCCTCGTGCAGCGCCGAGAGCAGCACTTCTTTCTCTTTCTTTTCGAGCCTGGGCCGCAGCTTATGGTGCGCGACCGCTTCTTCGACGTCTTGCACCGAGAGCACTCCGCGCTGCCCGGCGTACCCGAGCTCGAGGGCCTGACGCATCTGAATGCGGTGGCTGGTCTGATCAATCAGCGCATCGAGCTGGCCCTTCATCGCCGGCGCGAGCAAATCATTGTACGGCGCACGCGCGGTCTCGACCCGCGTGAAGCGCCCCCGTGGAGCGGGCAACGCACGCTTGGGCAGATACGCCGAGCTGGGCACGGCGGCCGCTTCGACCTGCTGGCCGCCCGACTCATCACCCGCCGCGCGCTTCTTCGGAGCGATCTTCTCGGCGATGGTCTTGGCCTTGGCCTTCACCGGCCGCACCGTCTCGGCCGGTTGCCCGGCACTCTCGCGCCAGGCCGCCGCCTCAGCCGCCGGGGGCAGCCGCGACGGAGCCGACGGCAGCGGTGCCTTCTTGAGCTTCTCTTCGGCCAGCGCCTGCACGAGCTCGTAGTACCCGGTGCTCTCACGCTGGGAGGCCAGCGCCTGGGTGGCTCCGGCGATCACATCGACCACGGCGAAGGGGCCGAGCGGGTTGGTCTCGGGCTCTCCATCGGTCAGGGCGCGAACACGAAAGTCATCGGCTTCGCTGAGCAACGACAGGGCCTCTCGCACCGCGGCGGCCGAAGCGGGTGAACGCGCCCGGCGGCAAAAGTCAGAGACCGCCACCGCCACCGGAGTCGGCACGTCGTCAGGATGTCTACGTCTCGACCAATCGATCATCAGTGCTCTTCCTGGTGCTCTTCCCCGCCGGGGTGCGTATAAACAGTCTCCGCACCGTGTCAATGAACGCCGCCCCGACCATGCCGCCCCCAGACGAGCCAAACGTCGCGGGCCTTCGTGTGCGCCCAGCGCTCGGGCTGGGCTTGTACGTGCTTCTGCTCAGCTCGGCGGGCATCGCGCTGTGGGCGCAGCGAACCCCCAATGCACCGACCCTGCTCGCTCGGTCCAGCCCGTTCATTTTCCTCACGTTTGCGGTCGGTTTCGCGGCGTACCGCTTGGCGTTGGTGATGGCCCGCCGGTACTCGGCGTTCAAGGCGTTCTTTCAAATCGTGCTGGCGGCGCTGTTCTTCATGCTCCTCCTCTTTCCCCAGGTGGCGAGGCCTTTGGGCACCGAGGGGTTGCCGTTGCCTTCAATGCTGGCCGATGGCGACCCGAAGGTTCGGGCCTTGGCGGCCGAGGTGGCGGGGTGGCGGCGCGATGATGGCGCGGCGAGCACCCTGGTGCACTTGCTGGGTGACGGGTCGCCGGTGGTTCGCGAAGCCGCCCACGGCGCGTTGGTTCGGCTGAACGCAGGCGTTGATCTCGGCCCGGCTGAAGACCCCGCCTCGCTCGCCGGGTGGAAGGAGCGTTTCCCGTGACGATTGCGATGCCCGCACCTGATCGCGAGGCGCTGATCGCCCGCTTCATGGCCGACAAGGGCCTCAAGTCGACCCGGCAGCGCAGCCTGATTCTCGACCTCTTCTTCACCCTCGATGGGCACCACTCGGTCGAAGAGCTGTGGTCGAAGGTGCGCTTGCAAGACCCGAAGGTGTCGGTGGCGACCGTGTACCGCACGATGAAGCTGCTCGCCGAGAGCGGCTTGGCCGAGGCGCACGCCTTCGGAGACGGCCAGACGCGCTACGAGCCGTCAATCGGTCGCGAGCACCATGATCACCTCATCTGCACCGGCTGCGGCACGATCATCGAGTTCGAAAATGATCGCATCGAGGTGCTGCAAGACGCGGTGGCGAAGAAGCATGGCTTCACGGTGACCTCCCATAAAATGGAGCTCTACGGGCTGTGTCGAAATTGCCAGAAGCTCGCCTGATCTCGCTGCTGGTGCTGGCTGCGTGCGCACATGCGCCGGCCGCGACAGTGCCGCACTTCGATGAATTCGCTGCGTATTTGCCGCGTGACTCTGCGAGCGCGGTGCCCTTCGCGCCCGAGCGGCTGCGGGGCAAGGTCGTGGTGGTGACCTTCGTCGCGAGCTGGTGTTTCCCCTGCTTGGCCGACTTCGTCACGCTCGAAAAGCTGCAGCACGACTACGGCGAGCGCGGCTACCAGAACGTGCTGGTGGGTATGGATCTCGAGGGCCACAAGGTGCTCGACCCCTTCGCGCAGAGCTACGCGCTCAGCTGCCCTTTGGTCGTCGCCACCGATCGCCTGCGAGCCGGAGAGACCCCCTTCGGTCACATCAAAGAGCTGCCCACGAGGCTGATCTTCGGCCGCGATGGGCGCTTCATCGACGGCTACACCGGCGTCGTCGGCTACGAGCAACTCGAGCGGGTCATCAAGGCCGCGCTCGCGCAGTGACCGACGCCAAATGCGCTTCAGGCTTAAACACGCTCGGCGGGCCTCAGCAGATACAGCGCGTCGGCCCGCAAAAACGGCTGCGGCACGACGTGAATGATCTTCGCGCCCTTGTCGTTGGCTTCTGCACACTCAACTTTGCCATTTTGCTCAAACGTGTTCGAGAGAACGAGAAACATGTGTGCCCCGTTCGCTCGATAATTCTCGTGGTGCTTCTCGACGAGCACGTCACCTGGTCGGGCCTGACGCAGCAGCGCCTCGATCTTTTCACGGTTCGCACGAAAGTACGGGGCTTCACTCGCCCACGCATTGAAGCTTCGCTTGCCCTTTGCGTCGGGCTTCGCCAAAGCGAGGGCGGCATCAACCTGGCGATCGAATTCATCGGTTGCCTGGGTCTTGCCAGTTTGAAGCGTGCGCAATCGAGTGATGTCAACGGGCACCAGTGGGCCCCCTGCCTTCGCAAATTCGGCCACGTCGAGCGCCAAGGGGTAACGACCGTTGGTCAGGGGTACGTTGACGCCCGCCATCGAGAGCGCATCGAGCACGAACAGGTTGCACTTGGCCTGATTTCGAACGCCCAGCTGGGTTCGACCCGGTATGGCGTTGCCCGCGATGCTCGGGTTCGGGCTTCGCCAGGCTTCAGACTCGACGTAGACGCCCAGGTCGCTGTTCACCAAACGTCGTGCAGCATCGGCCACGCGTTGACCGACTGGCACCGGGTCATCAGGCGACCCGGCGAGGCTCAACAGTGGCTTTGGCCCGAAAGCAGAGACTCTACCCATCGCTCAGAGGGCTTAGCAGGGAGCAGGCTCCCAGCGCAAAGGGCGCAGTCGGGGCGAACGGGCGCCCGCGGC
>JANLPS010000401.1:0-5845 GCA_031367385.1 Archangium sp.
GTTCACGCTCCCGCTCGCTGGGCCGCGCGCTATCGCGCCGAAAGTGATACCGAGCACGCCGCAGGCCCTCACACGATAGCTCAAGGTGCTGATGGTCGAAGATTAGCCGGTCAACCAACGCGTGGCGATGGGCATGCTGAATCGCTTGGGCCACTCGTGCGACCTCGCGACCGACGGGTTCAAGGCGGTCGAAGCGGCCGCAGGGAGTCGCTACGATCTCATCTTGATGGACGTGCAAATGCCGGGGATGGACGGTCTCGACGCGGCTCGGGCCATTCGCAGAGACGAGCTGCGCGCGGGCCTGGCACCGACCCCGATATGCGCGCTGACAGCGAGCGTGATGCAGGACGAACGCAAGGCGTGCCTCGACGCAGGCATGACCGACGTGCTCGCGAAGCCGATCACGCTCAAGACGCTCTCGTCACAATTGGCGGTGCTGTTTCGGTGATGTCATGCACCGCGGTCGGCGGCGGAGCGGGGGCAGCCCCTTTGGGAGTACGCGAGCTCCGCCGCGAAGCGGCTTTCGAGGCGTTACTTTTACTTCACCCAGGCGCGCCACGCCGTGAGTAATCGGGTCGCAACCTCATCGGTGAGAAGCGGCAAGACGCCGCCACCGCCGACGATGTTGACGATGTGTGACAACGAACCGCGGCACACGCCACCCCACGCAGGCTGATTGGGGAGCCCAACCGAGGCATACGCCGAGAAGTCGACGTACAGGTCGACCGATTCTTGGGTGCTCGCGCTGCACAACAGGTGGTTCTCGGGGCGAATGTCGACGACCTGCTGCACCACGAAGCCTCCGCCGACCGGGTCGACCACGGCTTTTGCGCAGAGGCCCGCCCAGTCCATCGGCTCGGCGTAGGCGGTCTTGACCCGCTCGCTGAAGCCTGGCTCACCGCGGGTTCGGCCCACGAAGACCGCGCGGCCGCCATAGTCCCACGAGCGCTTGAGCACGTACTTGTCGGGGTTCTTCGAGACCTGGTCGAGCAACGCGTCTCCGCGAAAAACCCGGGTCCACGGCACGGTGGCGGCGATGGCTTCGAGCTCGGCGCTGCTCAGGTGCGCGGCCTGGGCGATGGCGCCGTTCTCGGTCGCCTCGGAGAGCAGCGCGAACACCGCCTTCACCTCGACCTGCGAGGCTGGAGGGTTGAGCACCACCGCGCGCTTGCCGTTCGGCTCGGCGAGGAGCTGGCGCACGTAGCCGGCGCCCTCCATGCCGGGCTCTTCGAGGCGCCGAACGAAGAGGTGCCGGTAGATGAGATCGTAGGTCTTGCCGTTGGCGCGCACCGCGTCGTCACCCGAGAGCTGGTCGGGGTGCACGACGTCAGCCTCGGCGCCGAGGTCTCGAAAGCGCTCACAGAGGTACTTCTGCTCGGTCAACTGCGCGTCGTTGCGACGGCAGAGCAGGGCGATTCGCTCGGGCGAGCGGCCCGGGCGCACCTGCGCGTAGCCGCCGAGCAACGCCCGGTACAACGCCAGCGCGTTCGAGCCGTTCTTGGCCTGCCATGCGGCGATCAGGTGATCAGGCGCGCGCCAGAACCGGCCGACGACCTCGATGAAGGTGTTCGCCGCGATGTCAGAGTACCCCTGCATCGCGGGGATGGTGGCGTTGACCTCGAGCGCACTGAGCGTGTCACCTGCGAAGAAGTCGACCCGGGTGGTGATGAGGGTGCCGAGCTGGTGGTAGGTGGCCTCGGCCATCAACTGCTCGAGGGGCGAGAGGCCGTTGAAGACCACGTCGCGGTGCAGGCCGTCGAGCACGGCGCGAGACATTTTCAGCGTCGCCGACGAGAGCAGGGCCGAGATTTTTTGCCTCCGCTGCAGCTCGGCCCCGTCGACGATCACCGGCGTCGCCGTGATGGGGATGGGTTTGGTCGAGCCGTCGTCTTTGTTGGTGACCGCGAGGCCGCGCGCGTAGGCGGTGTTGGCCAACTCGGGCCCGAAGTGTTTCGCGTCGAAGCGCAGGGCCTGCAGCAGCTCGTCGTGGTCTTTGGGCGTCATCGACATGGCGGGGGGTGGATTAGCCACGTCACGTCTCAGAGGCCAATGGGTTTCTGCAGGTGGTACGTTGCGCATCGACCATGGCCAAAAAGCTGGAGTTCTATTTCGACTTGATGAGCCCGTTCGCCTACCTGGCGATGACCCAGCTCGACGCGCTCGCGCTGCGCACCAAGTCGACCGTGGAGTGGAAACCGGTGTACCTGCCCGGCATCTTCAAAGCCTCGGGGAACTCAGGCCCGACCGGCGTGCTGGCGAAGGCGATTTACCAAGTCAAAGATCTCAACGACTGGGCCAAGCACTACCACCTGCCGCCGATCACCTTGCCCGATCGTTTTCCCGTCGCGTCGGCGCTCGCGAATCGGGTCGCGCTGGTGCTCGAGCCAGGGCTGGTCGGTGACTTCGCGCAGCACCTCGCGCCACGCATCTGGCACGAGAACGTCGACGCCAGCGTGCCCGAGGTGGTGGCCCAGTCGCTCACGGTGATCGGAGTCACAGACGCAGCAGCCATCATCGCCAAGGCCTCGACGCCCGAGCTCAAAGACCTGCTGCGGGTGAAGACCGACGAGGTGATCGCCCGCGGCGCGTACGGCGTGCCCACCTTCTTCGTCGGCGACGAGATGTTCGTGGGCAACGATCGCCTTCACTTCGTCGAGAAGGCCTTGGAGTCAGCATGACGCACCGGTTTCAGCGCCACAGCGCCGCCCTGCTCATCGTCGATGTTCAGGAGCGTCTGGCCGCCGCGATGCCGCCAGAGAAGCTGAAGGGCCTGGTGCTGAGAACCCTCGCGGCCATCGACGGAGCGAAGGCGCTCGGGCTGCCCATCATCGTCACCGAGCAGTACGCCAAGGGCCTGGGGCCGACGCTGCGGCCGATCAGCGCGAAGCTCGGCGAGGGCTTCAAGCCGATCGAGAAGCTCGAGTTCTCGGCCTTCGTCGAGCCCGTGCGCGAGCTGCTGACGGGGCGCTCGCAGGTGCTGGTGGTCGGCATGGAGACCCACGTTTGCGTCTTTCAAACGGTTCGGGCCCTCGCCGACGCGGGGCTGAACCCGTTTCTGGCGGCCGACGCGGTGCTCTCGCGCGCGCAGACCGACTTCGACATCGGGCTCGAGCTCTGCCGGGGGGCCGGTGCGCAGCTCACCACCGTCGAGGCGGCGCTCTTCGACGCGTTGGTTCGCGCTGGAGGCCCCGAGTTCAAGGCCGTGTCGGCGGCGGTGAAGTAGTGCTGATCGACGTTGCAGCCTCGTCAGCGCTCGTCGAGGGCGGCCGGCTGGTGGTCGAGGCCAATGGGCAGTCGATTGCTCTGGTGCGCGTCGACGGCCAGGCCTTCGCCATCGACAACGCCTGCCCCCACCGCGACGGTGAGCTGGGGCGGGGTGACCTGCAGGGGCATCACCTGTACTGTCCGCTCCACGCCTGGTGCTTCGACGTGAGAACCGGGCAGGCCTTTTTCCCCAAGGGCGCAGCGGTTCGGCGGTTCGAAGTGACCGAGGGCCAGGGCCGAATCACCCTAAGGCTTTGATTTCGTTGTGGGTGATGCATCCTCCCGATGACGTATGGAGGGATGCGACCTCCGCACCGATACTCCTTCACATCGCAGCAGAGAGCCGTCACCCATTTTCAGCAGCCCCAGGAGCACCATCATGAAGAAGCTGAACAAGAAACAATTGGCGAAGCGCACCCGTGGTCAAGGCATGACCGAGTACATCATCATCGTCGCGTTGATCGCGATCGCCGCCATCGGTGTGATCACCCTGTTCGGCGACAACATCAAGGCGCTCTTCGGCATGTCGGCCGACGCGTTGGCCGGTCAGCAGAACGTCGAAGCCCGCACCAAGACCTCGAAGCGCGGCTCGATGGAGCACAAGACCATGTCGACCTTCGGCAAAGAGAACTCGGGCTACTGAATCGGTTTTCGCATCTGATGTGAATCCGAGCCGCTCCGCATCTGCGTGAGCGGCTCGTTTTCTTTTCCGTTTGGGAGCGTGATGCGGAGGCGATTGGCGAAGGCGGCTCCGTGGCTTGGCGCGCTGCTCATCGCGGCCGTGCAGTACCGCTTTCTCTTCGCGGGCCTGGTGCAGTGCTCGCGCGATCTCTACGGCCAGCACTTCTCTGAGACCTGGTACCTGCTGCAGCGCCTGCACACCGGGCAGCTGCCGCTGTGGCTGCCGCACGAGCGCATGGGGCAGCCGTTTCTGGCGCTGCTCTACACCGAGGTGCTCTACCCGCCGCGAGTGCTCTTCGCGCTGCTCAGTGACGAGGTGCGCGGGCCGAATTTCATGCATGCGTTTCATGCGCTGTTCGCGTTCGCGGGCAGTTTCTTCGCGGCGCGGCGGCTCGGGCTCAGGCGCTGGGCGGCCTTCGTAGCGGCGGCGCCGTTCGCGTTGGGCCCTGCGTTCGTGGTGTTCGCGCAGAACCTGCAGTTCGCGGCCTCGGCGGCCTGGGCGGGGTGGAACCTGTGGGCGGCGTTGGGGGTGCGGAGGCTGGGCACTCCACGGTCGGTGGTCGTGCTGGCGTTGACGATGAGCGGAGCGGTGTTCGCGGGTGCTCCCGAGATGGTGCTCTGGCAGGCGGTGATGGTGGTGCTGGTGTGCGGGTGGCGGGGCCTGGTGGCGGCTGGGTGGAGCGCGCTGGCGGGCGCGGTGGTGTTGCTGCCCGCGGCCGAGCTTGCCCGCGAGTTCACCGAGCCTGGCGTTCTGCCATCGGGCCAGCTCGAGTGGTCGGCGTCGTTGGCGCAGTTGGTCTCGTTCGCGGTGCCTGATGGTGATCGCCCCCGGCTGGGCGACATCTGGGGCAGTGGCGATCAGTGGTTCTGGGCGTCGCTCTTCGCGGGCACGGCCACGGTGATTCTGGCGGCGGCGGGCGTCAGGCGCCGGCGCGCGTGGCCCTTGGTGGTGCTGGCGGTGGGGTGCGCGGGGCTGGCTCTGGGCAAGAACTTCGCAGTGGCCGAGCTTTTGCTGCAGCTGCCGGTGCTGAGCGCGTTTCGGTACCCGGCGAAGTACGCGATTGGGGCGTTGTTCGCGGTCTCGATGCTCGGCGGGGTCGGGGCCGGGCGGTTGATGGCCTTGGCGAGGGCCGGGCGCAGGCCGTGGGCGTTCGTCGCCGGGGTGATGGGGGTGGTCGTCGGGCTGGTGGTTGCTTCGAAGGTGTTTGCGGTGAGGAGCGGTTTTGAGACCGGGGCGGTGTGGGGGCTGTGTGTCGCGGTGATGGTGGTCGGGTTGGTGATCTTGCGGCGAGGGTCCTTCGAGCCCCTCAGGACGAGCGGGGTGGGGCTTTTGGTGGCGTTCGAGGTGATCGTCGCTCCGCGGCAGGCGCTGGTGTTGTGCGAGGCTGATGGGTTGCTCGCGGCATCGCCGATTGCCTCGCAGCTGAGGGCCCAGGAGGCTCAGCGGGTGTCGATTTGGGTCGACCGTGACGATGACGAGGTGCCTTGGTGCGAACCGACCGACGCGAACGTGGTGGTGCGAACGAGTAAGCAGCGGCTCTCGACGCTGCGATTCATCGAGGAGGGCGTTCATGCGGTCGGCGGGTACGGGTTTCGCGACCCCTGGCGGCCGGCGCGGGCGTTCGAACAGGGCCCGACTGCGTATGCGCTCGCTGGGGTGACGCATTGGGTGCTCAACACCTGGGAGGCGCCTCCGTTCGCGGGGCCGACGCCTGAGCGGACTGAGGTGAATGACATCTGGGTCTGGCGGGCCAAGGAGGCGTTCGAGCGAAGTTGGTTCGTTGTGAGAGCGGTGGAGGTGAGTGACGAGGAAGCCCTGGCCGCGTTGAGGGGGCCCGCGGGGCGGTTTCGCCAAGAAGTGCTGGTGCCGGAAAAGGGGACAGGCTGCTTTTCGGAAGAA
>JANLPS010000423.1:0-32428 GCA_031367385.1 Archangium sp.
GCGCCTCGAGCGCGGGGTCGGCAGCGAGCGGCGCACGTGCTCACCGGGCGCGAGCTCTGCGTCGTGAGCGGCCCAGCGGGTCACCAAGGTACGAGACATGCGTAGCCCGCAGATTCGCAGATTCGCCGCTGCATTCGTGATGCTTTTGACCCTCGCCGCCGCGCCAGTGAAGAAGAAGCCTGCCGCGAAAGCCCCGCCGCCCCCGCCGCCTCCGCCCCCGACCCAGCCGATGCCCAAGGTGCAGGAGCAGGTCGGCGAGCGCGTCACCTCGGTGCTGTTGCAATCGACCCACGTGCAGTCGTGGCGGGTCTCTTCGACCGGCGGGCTTCAACCCGACAAAGCCCGCGCCATCGGCACCGATTTTCAACGCGAGGCCTCGGGCAAAGAGCTCGACGCCACCGACCTCGCCAGCCTGCGCGGCGTGCTCTTCGACGAGAAGTCGTACCGCTTCGAGCAAGACGTCTCGAAGTGCAACTTCACCCCGAACCTCTCGTTTCAAATGCAGAACGGGCTCGACACCATCGAAGCGCTGGTCTCGTTCAAGTGCGCGCAGGTGCTCTATTTCATTGGCAAACCCGGCGGCCGCTGGCTGCCCGGAGGCATGTTCGACGTGAAGCCCGCCCGCGCCAAGCTGCTCGAGCTCGCCAAGGCCACCATGCCGCAAGACGCGCCGACCCAGGCGCTCAAGTAGTCACTGCAGCGAGACGTTGAAGATCAGAATCGCGTTCGACGGTATCGACGGGGGCGCGCCGCGCACGCCATACCCCAGTGAAGGAGGGATGATCAGCTGCCGCGAGCCACCGACCTTCATGCCGGTGAACCCTTCGTCCCACCCGGTGATGACCTCGCCGGTGCCGTAGTGAAACGCGAACGGCTTGCCTCCGGCGTTGCCATCGAAGCGTGTGCCGTCGACCAACCAGCCGGTGTAGATGACGTTCAGCGTCTTGCCGAGCGCCACGTCATCACCCGTGCCCGCGCTCAAATCACGCACGTACTCGCCATTCGAGAGCTTGGTCGACGCCGCCAGGTCAACCTGCAGCGCCGGCGCGAAGCCTGCGTCTTCGATGTGCGGTACCGGTACCGCCGTCGCCGGCGTTTCACAACCCACCAGAAAAACGACCACGGCCAGCAGCGAGATTCGAAGCATCATGAACGGTGAGACCCTTTCTGCAGAACAAACAACAGCAGTACCCAAGCCAGCGCCGACACTCCAGCCTCCGAGCTGCACCCGCACGCGCTCGGAGGGCCGCCGGTGGTCTCCATCAACAGCTCGACCAAGAAGACGACCACGGTGTCGGGAGGAACCGCCGGTGGCGCTCCCCCGCAATAGGCCAGCCCGGGAGGGATGATCAGCTGCCGCACGCCGCCGCGGTTCATGCCGTCGAGCCCCTGGTCCCACCCGGGAAGCACCTGCATCGCGCCGTAGTTGAAGGTGAACACGCCGCCGTCAGACCCGACCTCATCGAACAACCCGCCGTCTGAGAGCCAGCCCTGATAGTGCGTGCTGATCAGCTCCTGCCTGGTCAGCGCCTTGCCTTCGCCGACCACCAAGTCGCGAATGTATTGGCCCCCGTCGAGCTTGGTCGAGGCGCCCAGATCGACATTCAGCGCTGGGTCGAACGTGGTGTCTTCAGCGGCGACGACAGACGGGCACGGCCCGCCACAGGCACTCAACGCCACGACCCAGCCGATTGCGAACCAAGACCTCACCGCGAGCGCCATAACGAAAAACGGGCCGCTCCGATACCTGGAGCGACCCGCGAACCATCGAAATGACCAGGGCTTTACAGCTCGCGGCTCATCAACAAGCGCAGCTTGCCGCTCTTCTTCGAGACCACCGTGGCCACCGTAGTGAAATTCATCTTTCGGTAGAAATTCACCGCGTCGCTGTTCGCCGGGTCGACCCGAAGCGCCAGGGTCTTGCGGTTCATGTCGCGTGAGACCGAGAGCGCCTGATCCATCAGCATGTGGCCGATGCCCTTGTGGCGCAGGTCGGGTTTGACGATCAAATTTCGCAGGTACGCAGCGCCGGGCACCGGGCCGTCGCGCTCGATGGTGACGTACCCGATGGCGGAGTTGTTGTACTTGGCCACCTGGGTGAAGGGGCGCAGCTTGGTCAGCGCTTCGAGGCTCTCGGCCTCTTTCTCGCCCCGGCTCTTCCACGGCTCGCTCGATGAACGCATCTGCGCGATCAAGTTCATGTCTTCGTCTGAGGGTACGGTGAACTTCACGTGGCCCTTGAGGTCAGGGGGCAGCTGCTTCACGTCAAGTCCGGGCGGCGGGGCGTTCGGCGTGGTGCTGGGGTCGACCTGTTTGCTCGTCATATCGGTGACTGCTCCTTCGGTATGGGTTCGAAAACACATCCCACCCTGGTGTTTCCGGCTCGGCCTGGGGTTGAGTCTAACTGCCAACGGCGTTCCACTCCATGATTGTTCGAAGTTCAGATCGGGCAGGTTTCTGCCTTCATTTGCCCACACAGCGCCGCTCGAGAATCACCAGCAGAAACGCCCAGGTGGGGTGATTCATACTGGGAAAGTATTTTGCAGAGGGGCAAGCTGCGCCACGTGCAACTCAATCACGCGCAGCGAGAGCTGACCGTCAAGATCGTCTATTACGGGCCAGGGCTCTCGGGCAAAACGACGAACTTGCAGATGATTCACGAGCGCACCTCGACCGACGTTCGGGGCCGGCTGCTGACCGTCGAGACGCACGACGATCGCACGCTCTTCTTCGACCTCTTGCCCGTCTTCTTCAACACCGCGTCAGGCTTCAAAGTGAAGGTGAAGTTGTTCACCGTGCCCGGCCAGGTGATTCACAATGCAACACGGCGCATCGTGTTGCAGGGCGCCGATGCCGTGGCCTTCATCGCCGACAGCCGCCGCAGCGCCGGAGCCGAGAACAATTCGTACTGGAAAAACCTGCAAGAGAACATGAAGGAGAACGGGCTCGACCCGTCGGTGACGCCGATCGTCATTCAGTTCAACAAGCGCGACCTGCCCGACACCCGCACCGACGCCGAGATCGACGAGGCGAGAAAGAAGGGCAAAGAGCAGATCGTCGGCGCCATCGCCATTCGCGGGGTCGGCGTGCTCGAGACGTTGCACGCGGTGCTCCAGGCGGCCTACCGGTCGATCGACGCGAGAGCCGGGTTGTCGAAGAACATCGCGCTCGGCGAAAAAGAATTTCTCACCCAGGTGTTTGCGAACATCAACACCGCAGGGAGCGAGCTCGAAAAAGCCTACCCGTCGAAACGGCCGCTGACGGGAGAACGGCGACCTTGAGAAACGGCGAGTCGGTTCTCCAGCGGCGCATTTCGCTCGGCGAGATGCTCGATGATGAGTCGTTCACCGACGTGGTGAAGGGCTTCGTCGAGCTCTACAAGGTCGGCATCAAGGTGTTCGACGACAAGGGCAGCAAGCTCGCCGACATCAAGATCGGCAACGGCGATTTCTGCGGCTACGTGTTCAGTTTTCCCGAAGGGCGCAGGCGCTGCACCGCCACCGTCGGCCGGGTCAAAGACGGCCCGGTCGGTGAGAGCCACGGGGCGCGCTTGCCGGTGTTGGCGGGTCAAGACTTCGGCCCCGCGGGTGGCGGCATGGTCACCGTGCCCTGCTTCACCGGGCTGCGGTACATCATCTTGCCGATTCGCTGGGAAGGCGACGTGCTGGGCCGCGTCGTTTTCGGCCCCTTCTACCCGGAGGACCTGAAGGACTTCGCGCCCAAGACGCTGACCGACATCTCAGAGAAGTTCGACGTGTCGAACGCCAAGGTGCTGGTCGAGAAGGTGCGCACCGCCCCCGAGAGCACCATCGCTCGCATCATGGTGCACTTCGCGCGGCTGCTGCAGACGATGCTGTTCGCCGGTCAGAAGATGTTCTTGACCTCGCAGCTGCACATCGAGGCCACGCTCGAGCAGAACCGCGAGCTCGAAGAGCGAAACAAGAAGCTCGAAGACCTGAACGTGAAGCTCAAAGAGCTCGACCGGCTCAAGAGCGCGTTTCTGGCGACGGTGAGCCACGAGCTGCGCACGCCGCTGACCAGCATCATCGGCTACTCAGAGATGCTGGCCGAGGGCCTGGCCGGCGCGCTCAACGGTGAGCAGGTCGACTACGTGCGCACGATCATGGAAAAAGGCGAGACGCTGCTCAAGCTGATCAGCAGCATTCTCGACATCTCCCAAATCGAAGCGGGCAAGGTGCGCCTCAACTTCGAGCCGATGGACGCGCTCGATCTCGTCACCACGTCGATCTCCAGCATCAAGCCGCAGGCGCAGAAGAAGGGCGTGGCGGTCGAGGCGAAGGCTCCGGCGGCCAAGCTGGCGAAGGTCACCGGCGACCGAGACCGCTTGCGCCAGGTGGTGGTGAACCTGCTCGCCAACGCGGTGAAGTTCACGCCCAAGGGCGGCAAGATCACCGTTACCCTGACCGACGTCGCGCACCAGCCCGACATCAACGCTCAGGGGTACCGAATCATCATCGAAGACACCGGCGTGGGCATACCAGCTGATCAATTCGACAAGATCTTTCACAGCTTCTACCAGGTCGATTCGTCGTCGACCCGCGAGTACGGCGGCGCGGGCCTGGGCCTCGCCATCGTGAAGAGCTTCGTCGAGGGGCACGGCGGGTTGGTGCGGGTCTCGAGCGAGATGAACCACGGCTCGCGCTTCACGCTGATCTTCCCCTTGATACCGTCGACGCAGGCGCAGATTCAGATCACGCCGCCGGTGACCGCGTTGCAAGCGCCGCCCGAAGACCGCTTCTAGAAGGCCGCTTATTTCTTGGGGGCAGCCGGCGCTTCGAATTGATCGAGCCGGCACGAATTCGCGAAGTCGGCGGTGAGCTTCTCGCCCGCGCGCTTGCCTGCGAAGTAGCCGGCGACGCCACCGACGACGAAGAGGCCTGCCGCACAGGGCAACGCCGCGGGGCCGCAGACGGCTCCGACCTGCGCGAGCTGCGTGGCACCGAGCACCGCGCCCATGGTGGCAGACGCGCCGCCATTTCGCTCTTGCGACGCTTTGCACGCCTGGGGGTCGACTTGGCTGACGATTTTCATGGCACAGGTGTTGTCGGCACCCGCCTCAAATAGTTGCCGCACCCGGGCGACAGCACAGCTCAACTCGCCAACCACCGTGCTACACGCCCCTGCCGGGGACACACAAATGCTTCCGCAAAACCGACTGTCAGGCCTGCTATTGCCAGTGTTTTCGCTGCGTTCGAAGCACGACGTGGGCGTCGGCGACTTTGGCGCCCTCGATTCGCTCTTCACGTGGTTGGAGCGGGCCGGGCAGAAGCTGCTCATGGTGCTGCCGCTGCTGCCGACCACCGTGGGCGACGCGAGCCCCTACTCGACCCGCAGCGCCTTCGGGTGGAACCCGCTGTTCATTCACCTGCCCTGGTTGCCCGAGGGCGTCAGTTTCTCGCCCGCCGAGCAGGCGCAGATCAGCGTGGCGCGCGCCGCGTCGATGGTGCGGTACGACGTGGTGTTTCAGATCAAATACGCGGCGCTCGAGCGGGCCTTCGGCGTCTTCGAAGCCCAGGGCAGCACCGCGCGGTCGAGGGAGTTTGAGCAATGGGCCACCGAGAACGCGGCCTGGCTCGACACCTACGCGTTGTACAGCGCGCTCTCCGAAGCCTTCAGCCGCAAACCGTGGTGGGAGTGGCCCGAGGGCCTCAAGACCCGCGACGCCAAGGCGCTGGAGGTCGCCCGCAGTGAGCACCGTCGCCGCGTGCGCTACCACCAGTGGCTGCAGTGGGTCGCCGAGAGTCAGTGGGCCAAGGTGCGCGTGCAGGCCAAGGCCAAGGGCATCATGTTGTGCGGCGACGAGCCGTTCATCATCAGCCAAGACTCCGCCGACTGCTGGAGCCACCCCCAATACCTGCTCCGCGAAGGCCGCCTGGGCGTGCCCCCCGACGAGTTCAGCGCCGAAGGCCAAGACTGGGGCTTGCCGGTGTTCGACTTCGAGGCCCTCGAGCGCGACTCCGATGCGTGGCTGCGGCTGCGGGCGACCAAGGCCGGCGCGTCGTACGACGTGCGTCGCATCGACCACGCGATTGGGTATTTTCGGCAGTACGTGCGCGACGAACAGCACCCCCGCGGCCACTTCGTGCCTGAAGACCGCGCGGCGCAAGAGCGGCGTGGCGAGCGCAACTTCAAGCTGCTCTGCGAGAATGCAGGCATCGTCGCTGAAGATCTGGGCGTGATACCGCGCTTCGCCAGAGACGTGCTGGCCCGGCTGGGGCTGCCCGGGTATCAGGTGATGCGCTGGAGCCGCGAAGACGGCGTGTACCGCGACCCCCGGCACTACCCCGAGGTCTCGCTGGTGACGACCGGGACGCATGACACCCAGACGATGCACACCTGGTGGCTCACCGCACAGCCCTGGGAGCGCGAGGCCATCTGCCGCACCTGGCCGGAGATGTGGCGGTTCAGCCCAGCTCCGAAGGAGTTCACGCCAGACGTGCACGAGGCGTTGCTGCAGGCGGCGCTCAACTCGCAATCAACCTGGTGCGTGCTGCCCTGGTCTGACGTGTTCGGCATCGCCGAGCGGGTGAATACGCCCGGCACCGTGGGCGCCCACAACTGGACCTGGCGAATGACCGAAGAGGTCGAGACGCTGCTCTCGACTGACTCGACGCAGCGCACGGCACAGTGGCTCGCCCGGCTGACGCACGAGGGGCGCCGGTAGCGCCTCGTGGTTTTGGCGATAACCCAAGGGTATCAACGTCATCGCCTCAACCGATGAGCGCCGCAGGGTGCGAGGGCCGTAAGGTGCCCCAGCTCGAACGACCGTTTCGTCTTTTTTCTCACAGGAGCCTCCCAATGAAGAAGTACCGCAACACGTCACACCTGATCTTCGCTTGCGCTGCGTCGCTGCTCGCTTCGACTGCGGCGTACAGTGCAGAGCCCGCGCAAAAGGGCGAATCGAAGAAGCCCGGCAAAGTCACCGGAGAGCCCGAGCCGGCAACCACTCCAGTGGGCCCCAAGGGCGTAGCCAAGCCCAACCAATTCTGGTGGCCTGATCAGCTCGATTTGACGCCGTTGCGCTCGCGCGCGGCTGAGTCGAACCCGCTGGGTGAATCGTTCGACTACGCGAAGGCGTTTTCATCGCTCGACCTCAACGCGGTGAAGGCCGACCTCAAGGCCGTGCTCACCACCTCGCAAGACTGGTGGCCCGCCGACTACGGCAACTACGGCCCCTTCTTCATTCGAATGGCCTGGCACGGCGCGGGCACCTACCGAATGACCGACGGGCGTGGCGGCGCGAATGGCGCGCAGCAACGCTTCGACCCGCTCAACAGCTGGCCCGACAACGCCAACCTCGACAAGGCCCGCCGGCTGATCTGGCCGGTGAAGCAGAAGTACGGCCAGAAGATTTCATGGGGCGACTTGATGGTGCTGACCGGCAACGTCGCGCTCGAGTCGATGGGCTTCGAGACCTTTGGCTTCGGTGGCGGCCGCAAAGACGACTGGGAGCCCGAGCGCGTCTACTGGGGCCCGGAGAAGAAATTTCTCGCCGACGAGCGCTACACCGGAGATCGCAAGCTCGAGAAGCCCCTGAGCGCCGTGCAGATGGGCCTCATCTACGTGAACCCCGTCGGCCCCAACGACAACCCTGACCCGGTGGCCGCCGCGAAAGACATTCGTGAAACGTTCGGCCGCATGGCGATGAACGACGAAGAGACCGTGGCGTTGATCGCCGGTGGTCACACCTTCGGCAAGGCGCACGGGGCGCACCCTCCGGCCAAGTGTGTCGAAGCCGAGCCCGCCGCCGCGCCGGCTGAGCAGCAAGGCACTGGCTGGCGCAACAAGTGTGGCAAGGGCAACGCTGGCGACACCGTCACCAGCGGCCTCGAGGGCGCCTGGTCAGGCAACCCGACCGCCTTCACCATGAACTACCTCAACAACCTCTTTTCGTTCGAGTGGGTGCAGACCAAGAGCCCCGCTGGCGCGATTCAATGGGTGCCGGCGAATGGCCAGGGCGGCGACGTCGTGCCCGACGCGCATGACCCGTCGAAGCGTCACGCGCCGATCATGTTCACCACCGACCTCTCGCTGAAGTTCGACCCCAGCTACAAAAAAATCGCCAAGCGCTTTCAAGAGAAGCCAGAGGAGTTCAAGCTCGCCTTTGCCAAGGCGTGGTTCAAGCTCACCCACCGAGACATGGGCCCGCGCGCCCGGTACCTCGGCGCTGAGGTGCCCAAAGAAGATCTGATCTGGCAAGACCCGGTGCCGAAGGCAGAAGGCCCGGGGCTCGATGCCGCCGACATCGCTTCGCTCAAGAGCAAGCTGCTGGCCTCAGGGCTGACCACCGGTGAGCTGGTGCGCACGGCGTGGGCCTCGGCCGCCACCTTTCGCGGCACTGACATGCGCGGCGGCGCGAACGGCGCACGCATTCGCCTCGCCCCGCAAAAGGAGTGGAAGGTGAACAACCCCAAGGAGCTTGCCAAGGTCTTGGCCAAGCTGGAGAGCATTCAGAAGGACTTCAAGACCAAGGGCGCGAAACGCCTCTCGCTGGCTGACCTCATCGTGCTGGGTGGCACGGCGGCGGTCGAAGCCGCGGCGAAAAAGGGTGGCTTCGACATTCAGGTACCGTTCTCACCGGGCCGCACCGATGCGTCGCAAGAGCAAACCGACGTCGTGTCGTTCGCGGTGCTCGAGCCGACCGCAGACGGGTTTCGCAACTACTACGGGCCTGATCAAAAGCGCTCACCGGCCGAGGCGCTCGTCGACCGCGCTGCGTTCTTGAACCTGTCGGTACCCGAGATGACCGTGCTCGTCGGTGGCATGCGAGCCCTCAACGCGAACACGGGCGAGACGGCGCACGGTGTGTTGACCTCCCGCCCCGGCACCTTGAGCAACGACTTCTTCGTCAACCTGCTCGACATGTCGACCCAGTGGAGCAAGTCGGCCAAGAGCGAAGGCCTCTACGAGGGCAAAGACCGCAAGAGCGGCAAACAGAAGTGGACGGCGACGCCCGTCGACCTCGCGTTTGGCTCGAACTCCGAGCTGCGCGCGATTGCCGAGGTGTATGCCCAGAGCGACAGCCAAGAGAAATTCGTTCGAGACTTCACGAAGGCCTGGGGCCAGGTGATGAACCTCGACCGCTTTGACCTGAAGTAACCCCCTTGGGAGCGCGGCGGCACCGGTCAGAGCAGTACTTGACCTCGTCCCACACGCGCTCCCATTTTTTTCGCCAGGTGAAGGGCAGCCCGCAGCGTGCACAGAGTTTGGTGGGCAGCTCGTGCTTCTTGCGCATGGCGCCACCCTAATGCGGGGTGACGGCTGTGTCTGAGGTCTCCCGACCCTGGTACAACCTGCGACCTCGATGGCGAACGATCAACGGCTCGATGGCCCCAACGCCGATGCATTCTTGGCGGCCTGCTACACGGTCGCGCGCGACGCGGTGCTGGTGGCTCCGCACTTCGAGCTCTCGGTGCAGGCGCTCGAGGCGACGTACAACGAGCGGCCGTTGCTGCCGACGCCGACCCTCGCGCTCGATTTGACCGCGCTCTTGTCCGGTGAGCGCCTGTTGCCAATCGCGCCGCTCTCCATCGAGCCGGTGCGTGATGCGATGCGGGCGTACGAAGATCATGTGCTTGCGCGGCTCACCTCAGACCGCCGGTGGACGCGGCTGGTCGAGGGTGTCACCGCGGCCCCAAAAGAGCTGAGGGCCTCGGCGATCGCGATGACCGTGGTGCAGGTGCTCGCGCGGCTCGGCGTCACCGGGGGCACTGGCATCAGCCAATTCATCGTTCGCCGCTTTGGAGCCCGCCCCGCCAGCGACGTGCTCAACCTGGGGCGCGCCTCGCTCTACGACCCGGCGATCGCCGCCCGACTGGTCGAGGGCTTCTTGCTCACGGCCAAGGCCGCCCGGCGCACCCGCGAGCTGCTCAGCGACGCCGAGGTCTTCGTGGTCGAGAACATCGCGGCGCTCAAGGGCCTCGGGCCCCGCGTCGCCCTCGCCCAGCTCGCCGAGGTCGCGCAGACGATTGAAGAGCGCTTGCCCACAAGGCTTCGGGGCCGCGTGTTCGAAGACGGTGAGGCGCCGACGTCGATTGAAGAAGACTCCGCGTACCCGGTCGGGGGCTTCAGCAGCATCAGCACCGTCGGCAACCTCGAGAACCTGGTCACCAGCGAGCTCATCTACATGGACGACGGCGACGCGCCACGGCCAGACCTGTTCGACATTCGGTTCGTCGAGGGCGAGCTGCTCTACTACGCGCGCGATGAGTCGGTGGCGGTGCGCAAGCGCCGTGCCTTGGTGCTGATCTTCGATGCGTCGTTGATTCGCGCCCGGGTGCTCGACGGCGGTGAAAAATATCAGCGGCTGGTCTGGTTGTTGGGCTCGATCACTGCGTTGATTCGCAAGCTGACCTCGTGGCTCGACACCGAAGCACTGACCTTCGAATTGATCTTCACCGGCGCCGCGGCTGATCAACCGCTGGCCGAAGAAGAGGCGATCACCTCGCTGCTGCTGCGGCAGTTCAAAGAACGCGGGCAGCTCACGGTGCGCTTCGCCGAGACCTCGCTCGCGGCAGTGAAGCACGCGCGCGACACGCACAAGACGCGAGCCCGGGTGATGTTGTTCTTCACCAAGATACCGCCGGGGCTCGAGGGCACCGGTGCACCCGACGCGTTGATCGACGCCAGCACCGCGCGCCCGGTGATTCACTGGGTCGATGCGCATGCAGCCGACAAAGAGGTGCCCAAAGACACGGCGGGCGCGTGGGCGCTGGCGACCCGGGCGCTGCTCGACGGGCTGCTCCGGCGGCAACGACGCGCGGGCATGCCGACCAGGTGACCGCGTTTCCCCTGCTTGAGAGCCTGGCCGAGAGCGCACCCTTCGCGCTGGGTCAACGCATCGCGGTGGCACCCGGCTTCATTGCCAGCCGAGCGCCCAGCAGCGCACTGGTGTTGCCACTTTCAGCGAGCCGCAGCAGGTGCATCATCGAGCAGCTCGGCGCTCACTGGTGGGTGCGCGACCTCGGCGGCGTCGACGGTGTGTTTCACAATGGGGCCCGCCTCACCGGTGAAGGCGTCGCGCTGCTTCATCAAGACGTGCTCGAGCTGGCGCCGGGGCTCCCCTTCGTCTTCTTGCAGCGCGAGCAGATGCCCGCGGCGCGAAGCGACGCGCTCGAAGCGGCGATCGCCGCCAACCCCGACGACGGGGCACGCTGGCAGGTGTACGCCGATTGGCTGCTCGAGCATCAGAGCCCGCTCGGCGAAGCGATGACCCGCGACGCTCTCGCACCTGAACGCCGAGGGCAAATGCTGGGGGCGCTGGCGATGATGCACGACCTCGGAGCGTGCGAAATCGAGTGGCGGTTCGGGTTGCCCGCCAAGGTCGTGTTGCGCAACCCCTCGGAGGTCGCGCCGATCTTCGCGCCGCAGCACCTGGTCGACCTGTTGCGAGGCAACTCGGCCTTTCGCTTCATGCGGGCGCTCGAGGTCGATGTGCGCTCCTTCGGCAGCGGGGCCCTGGTCGACGCCTACGTCGAGTCGGTGCTCGAGCAGCTGGCGACGGGCCGATGGCCCATGCTCGAACGAGTGGTCTTCGGCCCGATGGCTCGCCGCGAGCTTCAGCGGCCTCAGCTGATCGCGCTCGAGGCGCTCAAGGCCCGCGTGGGCGCGCTCAAGACCACTGCTGATCAGCTCTTCGTCATGGCGCAGGGCGCCTCACTCGCAATCACCTCGGTGCCCCAGGGCGTCACCCTCAACGTGCCGACTACAGAACCGGTGCAGCTCAACCCGCACCGCAGCAACCTGGTGGGCGGTATCAATGACTGTCTGGTGGTGGCGCTTGGCGCTCCGGTCTCGACCCTCGCGGTGCAATTCGAGAATGAGCTCGATCGCTGGTGGGTCACTGATCTGGCGGCCACGCTCGGAGTGACCATCAATCGATCAATGAAGGTGAACGGTCGGGCCCAGAAACGCGCGCAGCTGCGAGACGGAGATTTGCTAGAGCTGGTGCCGAACCTGCGCGTTCGATTTCACCTGCCGATGCGCTGAGCAGCCCCGGCGCGTGCTCGACGGCATGCAGCTGTTCTTGCAATCGGGGGCTCGGCCATCGAAGGTTCGCCGCCCGTGATGAAGCAATTTCCTGAAGGTACCCGGGCGCTCCCGGTGATGTTGCAGCGAAACAGCTTCGGCCCCCGGTTGGTGGCCCGCGCGGCTGACGTGTGGCGAGCGATGCAAGACGTGGTGGTCGACGAGTCGACCGCGGTCGGCTGGCCACCAGAGCGATACGCCGCCACCAACTGCATGTTCGTGGTGCGAAACATGACGGTCAAGCACCTGCGTGAGCTGCGAATCGGAGAGCCCCTGACCGGCTTCACCTGGGTCAGCCGCGCGCGGCGCTCGGTGCTCTTCACGCGCGAGGTGCGGCTCTTCACCGGCGATGAGTTGGTCGCCGGCGCGACGCAGGAATGGGCGTTTCTGACCCGCGATTTGGAGCCCACCAAGCCCGGCCCCGAGCTGTACGAGGCGTTTCCCATCATCGAGGGGTTACCGCGGGTCGAGCTGCCGAAGACCGAGCCCTTGCCGGCCGCCGCGCCGAAGCACGAGTTTCGCTTTCACACCTGGCACACGTGGATGGACCCGTTCGCGCACATCAATCACCCCGCGTACGTCGATTTTTGCGACGAAGCGACGTGCCGAATTCTGGCCAAGGCCGGCGTCGAGCCGCAACACCTCGTGCCGGTCTCCGAGCAGGTGCACTTTCGAGCGCCCATCGCGGCTGATCTCGAGGTGCTGGTCGAGACGGTGCTCACCGGTACCGTCGGCAACGCGGCCGTGCTCGAGCACCGGGTGTTCGTGGGTGACAAGATGTGTGCGATGGCCACGACCCTCCGAGCCCTGCTCGGAGACCCCGCCACGTCGTGGACGAAGGCCTTCGGGCCATGATCGGCTGGTCGTGGCTGCCCTTCGACCGGCTCTCGACCCGCGAGCTGTACGAGGTGTTGGCGCTGCGGCAGCGGGTGTTCGTCGTCGAGCAACGGTGTGTGTATCTCGATGCTGACGGGCTTGACCCCAGGTGCTGGCACGGCTCGGGCACGACCGAAGCAGGCCAGCTGGTGGCCGCTGCCCGCATCGTACCGCCGGGGGTGGTGTACGCCGAGCCCGCGATTGGCCGGGTGGCGACCGCTCCCGAAGTACGGCGTCAAGGGTTCGGCCGGGTGCTGATGCGCGAGGCGATTGATCAAACCAAGCGCCTCTACCCCGGGCAAGGCATTCGGCTCGGCGCGCAGTGTTACCTCGAGGCGTTCTACCGCTCGCTCGGCTTCACACCGGTCGGCGCCCCGTATGACGAAGACGGTATTGCGCACGTCGAAATGCTTCGCGAGGGGTGAGTTCTTCACGTATTTCTGTGCCGGTGATGCCCCTTCGTTCGACGCCCGGTGCCGCTGCCAGCCATGGTCGTGCGGCTCACCTTCTTGGCCACTGGCGCTGAAAACGGGTACCTCCTCGCGACCGCTGGAGAGACCAAGGGCGCACCACCCACGGCGGCGCGGCTGAAATGCTCGGTCGGTGGGCCACGGTTGAAGGCCACTGCGCCCCCTAAACGACCCACCACAGGCTGCACCTGACCCAGCAGATCACCGGTCGCACCTTGTGTGCGAACCTGCTCTTGCTGTTTTGGCTCTCGTTGGTGACCTTTGCGACGGAGACCGCAGCGAGGCCCCGCATCAACGCGCGCGGTCGGGGAATATGCGAACGTCGCCGGGCCAGATGACGCGCACCGCGCCGCTGCCGCCGGTCGACGGGGTCACTCCAGGGCCATTGCCGCCCCCAGCAGCACCGCCCCCATACCGACCGCCGATGCTCATCGCGCCCGACGAAGACCCATCAGCACCACGCGCCCCTCCATCCAACCCATGCAGGCTCGCGCCGCCGCCCGCGCCTCCCTGATGCGAGCTCGTCGGCGTGTAGCCCAAGCCGCCCGACACCACCGCGTCACCGGCGTTGCCTCCTGAACCTCCGAAGTAGGTGGGTGCGCACACGCCAATGCCTCCATCTTTGCCATCTTCGGTGTAGCCCGCCGCGCCTCCGCCGCCATTGTTGGGGTAGCCGCAGCCCGACCCTCCGTTGCCTCCTCGGTGGTTCGCGACGCCCCCTGTGGCGGCGCCGCCGAGACCGGTGGTATTGCCGCCCGCTCCTCCATTCGCGACCATGCCCAAGAACGTGGAGGCGGTGCCGGCGTAGCTAACGGTCGTGCTGTTCCACGTACCGCCAGCACCGACGACGACGTTGAGGTTCTGACCCGGAGTGACAGCGACGTTGTTCTGGTACGCGAGCGCGCCCCCGCCACCACCGATCGCCAGCTGGCCCGCGACGCCGCCTCCACCGACGACCACCGCGCTGATCGAGCTGACACCCGCGGGCACGGTGAAGGTGTAGGTGCCGGGCGTCGTGTAGACGGCTTCACACGAGTCGGCGCACTGCGGTGCCGCTCCGTACTGATTGCTACAGGCAAAACACGCCGTCGAACCGCAGCCTCCGTTGTCTTGCGCGCACTCGTCGATGTCGGTGCAGGTTGGTGGCCCGCCGTCGTTGTTCGCGCAGGTGACGAAGCCCGAAGCACCGCAGCCGCCGTTGTTGGCCAAACACTCGTTGATGTCATTGCACCGAGGTGGCGCCCCAGCGACGTTCACGCATGAGACGTAGACTGGGCTCCCGCAGTTGCCGTTGTTGGTGGCACACTCGTCGATGTCTGTGCACTGGTTTGCCGCCCCAGTGACATTCGTGCAGCGCCAGTAGGTCGGGTCACCACAGCCACCGTTGTTCGTCTGGCACTCGTTGATGTCGACACACGTTGGAGGCCCACCGACTTGATTGATGCATTGCCAGGCGCTGGAGTTGCCGCACCCGCCATTGTTGAGTGCGCATTCATCGATGTCGGTGCACGACGGCGCGGCGGCATCATGGTTCGTGCACAGCCAGCGCAGCGAGTCACCGCAATTGCCGTTGTTCGCAGTGCATTCGTCGATGTCGACACACGTCGGTGGGCCAGCAACGGCGTTGATGCACCTCACATACATGCGAGTGCCACACCCGCCGTTGTTGTCGGCGCACTCATCGATATCGACGCAGCGAACTGCACCGTTGGTGACTGCGCAGGTCGTGTACTTGGCGGCACCACAGCCACCGTTGTCGACCGCGCACAGGCCAACACCGCCGTCGCTCGTGAGACCGGCATCGAGCGTACCGGCATCGCGCGAGCCGCCATCGGCAGAGCCAGCATCGCACCCGGTCGAACACGGCTCAGCCGGTGGCTGAAGACAAGAAGTGGCTCCAACGAACATGATGATCATGAATCGACGCATGGTCGAGAGGCCTAGCATGTCTCAGCGACCTCCGTGGCAGGCCGGGCCCATCAGCGTCGCGATTCTCGTGTCGCGAGGGCGAGATGGCACCGGTTGGCGCCCCGTATGACGAAGACGGTATTGCGCACGTCGAAATGCTTCGCGAGGGGTGAGTTCTTCACGTATTTCTGTGCCGGTGACGCCCCTTCGTTCGACGCCTGGTACCGCTGCGCTGCTGACGGTGATGATGTGCGCGCTGATCAGCTGCAAGAAAGACGAGCCCGAGGTGCACGCGGCCGTACCGGTGCCAGCCAAGGTCGTGCGGCTCACCTTCTTGGTCACTGGCGCTGAAAACGGGTACCTGCTGGCGACCGCTGGAGAGACCAAGGGCGCTCCCACCCATGGCGGCGCGGCCGAAATGCTCGGTCGGTGGGTCACGGTTGAAGGCCACTGCGCCGGGCCACTCGGAGCTGACGGCGCACCGGCCTGCCCTGACAGCGAGACGGTGGTGGTCTCGACCGGCGACAACGCCAACGGCCAGGCGATTTCGAGCTACTTCAAGGGCGAGTCGACGGCGCAGGTGATGCGTCAAATGGGTTATGCGGCTTCAGCGCTCGGCAACCGTGAGCTCGATTGGTCTCGGGAGCAGTTCCTGAAGAACGTCGCGACCGGCGGCTTTCCCTACCTGGCGGCGAACCTCGAGGCCACCACCGATGAGGGTAAGGCGCTCGGCCTGTTGCCCTACCGAATGATCACTCGCAAGGGCGTCAAGATTGCGCTGGTGGGCCTCTCGTCGCACAAGGCCACCATCACGCCGATGCCGGGCCGCATGGCTGGCATCACGTACAAAAAAGAAGCGGTCGCGCTCGCCGAGGTCGTGCCCGTCGTGCTTCGCGAGGGGGCGCAGGTCATCGGGGTGTTGAGCGACGGCTGTTTGGAAGACCTGGCGCCCTTGTTCGAGGGCCATGATGCGTGGCAGGTCGCCTTCGTGGCGGGTCGCAAGTGCGAGACGCCCTTCTCGGAGAACGTCGGTGCCACCCGGCTCGTCTACCCGGGCCGCCACTTCAATGAGTACGTGCGAGTGCCGGTGACCATCGATCTGAGCAAACCCATCGGCAGGCAGGTGCTGACCACGGCGAGCCAGACGGTTGACGTGTTCAACGAGGGCACGCCTCCTCCCGATCTCCAGACCAAAGAGATCATCGCCTTGTGGAAGGCGAAGCTCGACACCGCGCTCGGCGGCACCATCGGGTACTCCACGACTGGCTTCGAGCAGGAGTCGCCCGAGATGAGCGCATGGTTGACCACCTCACTGCGCGAGCAATTCAAGACCGACGTCGCCCTGCTCAACCGCAAAGGGGTGCGCCAAGGCCTGCCGCCGGGGCCGATCACCAAGGCCACGGTGTACGACCTGCTGCCGTTCGAAAATCAGGTCGTGCTGATCAAGCTCACCGGCGAGCAGTTGCTCGGGGCCCTATCGAACGTTCAGGCTCGGGTCGCTGGAGTCAAACCGAAGGGCGAGGGCTTCGTCGACCTCAAGGGCGCTCCGATCGACCCGAAGAAGACGTACTCGGTGGCGACGATTGATTACCTCTACCTGGGCGGCGATGGTTTCACCCTGCAGCAAGCCGACCCCACACCCAGCGTGACGAACGCTTCGTGGCAGAGCGTGCTGATTCAGTGGACCGCGGCGCAGAAGAGCGGCGAGAAGAAGCCGCTCGAGGCCCAAATCAAGGTGAAGTAACCCGCACCAGCTGCGACGACGCGGGCGAGTACCAGGTCGAGAGCGAATCGCCTTCGCAAATGATCACGTAATAGAAACCGCCCACCGCGTTCGCGATGTCGCTCCCTGAAGGCTCGCACGGGCCATGGGGGTGCGAGTGGTAGAACCCGATCAACGTCGACCCCGTGGCATCGGCCTCGGCTTCGGCCTCGAGGTACGAGCGGGCGTTGATGGCATAGCCAAGCGATGGCTCATCGGCCGAGTTGGCGAGCGCGAAGGCACGCACTTCAGCCCCCTCGAGCAGAGCCCCACAGCACTCGTCGGGAGCACGGGCGAGCGCGTGTCGACGCATCGCCTCGAGGGCCTCAACGGAAAACCGGAGAGTCATTCTCGAGAGCTTCGAGAATTCCTCTCCGGTTGTCTTTGGTGACGAACGAATTACTTGTTCAGGTTCTGGCGAGCCTGGCCTTGGAGCTCCTTGGCCTTGCCCTCTGCTTGCATCTGCTCATTGTCGATGACGGCGCCGACTCGGTTCTTCACGGCTCCGATGACCTCTTCGACCTTGCCAGTGACGCGCTCCGAGGCCTTCGCCGCTTCTTGACGGGCCTTGCCCTGGAGCTCCTTCGCCTTGCCCTCGGCCTCCATCTGTTCGTTGCCGATCAGCTTGCCGACGCCCTTCTTGAGCTTGCCACCGACTTCTTCAGCAAGACCTTCGCCGCGATTGACTTCATTTGAGTTGCTCATGGGTGTTCTCCAGTTTTGGGGTGGGTAATCAGACGTCTTTCTTCGATTCGCGCTGCGTGTTCGGGTGGGTCTGTTGGCGCTTCGAGTCGTGATCAATCTCTTGATCCGCCTTCTGCTGGCCGCGACCTGACCCGTCGTTGAGGCCACCAACGCCCGGCGCCTTCTTTTGATTCGGGGTCTGACTCTGCTTTTCGTTCGGCATGTCGTCTCCTTGGTTGGGCTTGCCATGTGCAACGAGGGGGCCATCGGGCGATCACAGTGATTTCAATGAGCTCAACAGCAGCGCGCCAGACCCCTGAGGCGTCAGTGCTTCTTCGCGTGCGACACCGCCTTGCCGCGTGAAGCGAGCTCGCGGTGCAGGTGCTCGGGGGCCAGCGCCGTGCCGCCCTCGAGACCAAATTTGGTCTGCAGTTTCTCGAATTCATGGTGGAGGCTCAGCAGCTCGGCGTCAGAGAGTGACTCGAGGTTCACCAGGCCAGTTCGAGCCCCATCGACCGCGCGCAACAGCTCATCGAGTTTGAGGTGCATCGCGATCGCGTCGCGGTTCTGGCTGCTCTGAATCAAGAACACCATCAAGAAGGTGACGATGGTGGTGCTGGTGTTGATCACCAACTGCCAGGTGTCTGAGAATTGAAACACCGGCCCGGTCAGCGCCCACACCAGCACGACACCACACGCGATCAAAAAGCTGCCTGACGAGCCAACCAAGCGCGCGGTAACTTGCGAGAAGCGCCTGAAGACATCGTTGTTGGGGGGTTTCATTTCGATTTCGAAGGGGCTTGCTTGGGCACCTTCGCGCCAGCACGTCTCGCCTCCGACAAGCCGATGGCGATGGCCTGTTTTCGACTCTTCACCGTCTTGCCGCTGCCGCCCGACTTGAGCGCTCCCCGCTTCATTTCGTGCATCGCGCGTTCGACTTTGCGAGATGCGAGCTTCTTCGATTTCGAACGAGCCGGTGCTCTTCGTTGGGCGGCCATGGCAGAACCTTTACGCGCGGGGTGCGTGGTCGGTGGCGGTGGAGTTGTTGCTGGTGCTCATCGTGTCGAGCCGCTGCAAGAGCGGGTTGAGGCCGTTTTCAGTGAGATCTTTGCGGAGGTCGGCACCTGACTTCGGCGCCATCAGCAGCGCGACGCCGGCACCGACCAGGGCGCCTCCGATGAACAGGCCGAGCGACGAGAACAGACGCTCGCCCATGCTGCGGCGGCTTTCGATGTTGATCATCTTCATGAGGTTTTCGCGGTCGATCTTCATGGGGTGACTCCTTGGGGTTGAACTGCGTTGAACGGCCATCACTTGAAAAATGCATGCACGGGGCGCCGGGGTCGGGTGAGCACTCCGAGCAAGAGCCCGGCAGCGAAGAGCGAGCCGACGAAGACCCACGGGCGTTGTCGAATCGGCCGGCGCCAATCGGTCATCGCCTTCACGTCGTCGCGAATGTCATACGCCGACGCCAGCAGCGCCCGACGCGCCCGTTCGAGCTCACGTTGGGTCTCGACCACCGGTGATGATGACGAGACGACGTTGGTCAGCAGCGCATTATCCATGGCTCAGGCTCCTGCCCGCACCGACGACGTCGAGCGTGTTGGCGACCTCGGCCACGGAGTCATTCATCGGCGCCTGAAGCGTCGCCAGCGACCGCTTGAAGGCGAGCCCGCCGAGCAAGGCCCCGACTGCATACACGAGCCCAACGGCGCCGAAGGCGAGCTCGACGGGCATGACCCGGCAGAGCGCGACGACGATCGCGGCAGTGAGCAATACGAACGCGGCCCAGGCGGCGGGCACCACGGCCACCAGAATGATCGCCCGGGCGCCAACCGCTTTCACGTCTTGCGCCGCTTCGAGCCGAGCCAGCTTGATGTGCAAGCCAATCAGCTTCGAGAGGCTGGCCGTCAGGGCTTCAAAGTGGTCGCCGACGTTCATTCGCACGAGAACTGCACCCGGTGTGCCTACATCGACCCCTCGGGAGGCGGGCGTCACCCACGTGGCAAACCCGCTCAGCGAGGCGAGGTGGCCTTCGCAATCGAGTGACGTGACGTTCATGGCTCGGGCGCAACCTTTGCTGAACCACGGGCATGACGAACCCAGACCCGAAGCAGCCCGAAGTGCCCATGACCCCTGACGCGCCGACGCCAGCGCGCCCCACCCCGCCTGATCGAGGCGACCGGCCACGAAAGAGCGCGCCGCGGCCAATCGAGGCACCGCACGAGGCACCGACCCCGTCTCCAGAAGCGCCCCCGAATGGCCCGATTGATCCGCCCCGTGACCCGCCGTTGCCGCCGCTGCGAGGCTGAAAACGGAAAAAGCCCGTGAACCTGTTGGGCTCACGGGCTTTATTCTGCTGATCAGCGACGGTATCAGGCCTGAGCGAGGCGCTGCTTCAAGTCGCTGAGCATGCGGTGCGTCTCAGCCTGCTTGGGAATGAGCTCGGTCATGACCAGCTGGCGGGTGTCTCCGCTGAGCGAGTCGAGGTCGATTCGGTAGTCGCGCAGGCCGTGATCTTCGCCTTCTTCGAGGGCCGCGACGGCGACCTTGTCACCCAACAGCGCAGCGCTGGTCTCGATCGCCCCCACCATGGCGCCCCATGCGCCGGCCGTGTCAGAGGGCTTGCCCCCCAGCTGGCGAATCTTGTCTTGAAGCTTGTTCACGCGGGTCAGATGCGAGGCCCGACAGGTCTCGAGTTGCGCGCGATAGGTGCTGCTGGCGTCGAGCTTCTCGAGGGCGATGCGGTACGTCTCGACTGCTGACATCTCACCGCGCAGAAAGCTGTTCAGCTGATCAATGTTCTTGGTGTTTGCGTCTTGTGCAGTTGCCATGAAGGAGGCTCCTTTGAGAGTGGGTTTCAGCTCTCAACGGCCGTGCAACTCATGCGCCCATCGTTTGCTTTGAGTTTCGACTGGTTAGCCGAAACCAGACTGCCCCAATCACTTCAGGCGGCGCTGGCCTTGGCGCGCAGCAAATCGGTCGCGCAGGTGATGTTCTTCTGGCCGTACTGGGCGAGGTCGTGTGCCATGACCTCCAACGATGCCGACGGTTGCACCGCGCGCAGCGAGTTGGCCTTGAGCAGCATCGGCAGGTTCACGCCGGTCAAAACCTCCATGCGGTTTTGGCGGCAGAGGCTCAGGCTCTGCGTGCAGGGGCTGCCACCGATCAAATCGGCGAACACAATCACGCCCGCGCCATCATCGACGGCCTTCACGGCGTTCTTGAGCGCCAGCTTAATCTCTTCGGGAGAAGCGCTCGTGTCGACGCTGCACGAGACACAATTGGGCAAGTCTCCGACGATTTGTCGGGCAGTGGAGATCAACTCCTCTGCGAGTCGGCCGTGCGATGCGACGACGAGTCCAACCATGACGACTACTCCAGTAGGTTTCACCACGCCCCCGCGCGCGAGACCTAAGCGTCGAGTATCCCTCTCTTTTGAATGAAGCAACACTGCTTGGCGCGTTTTTCGGTCGCTGCGCTCAAAAGGTACGCATTTCACCGATATCACTCGATGATCTGCGCACGGGCCGAAGGACCAGTGTCTTACCGCCGCAGCAAAGTGCCCTCGAAAAAGAAGAGCATGACAGCGAGCACGAGCAGCCACGTCCACAGGGGGGTTTTCTGGCTCGGCCCCCCGAACCCGGCGGTTTTGACCACATCTTCACCGAACCAGGCGGCCAGCTCGTCTTGACCGTGGCGGGTGGTGTCGCTGGCGGCGGGGTCGAGGGTGGCGGCGAAGGGCACCGTCTGCCCGTTGGTCATCACCAGGCTGAAGCGGCCAGGCTGGGCCAAAGGGCCTCCGCTGACCGAAGTGCCGTCGGCCGCCCGGGTCATCGCGAGCTCGGTACCCGAAGGGTCTTTCAGGGCGGTCGGCACCTGGCCTTGCTCGAGCGGGAGGGTCACCAGCTCGCCGACCCGGGCGCGGGTCTGTTCGTGCTCGTCGAGGGTGCCGCTCAACCACCCGGCCACCCGCTGAATCATCGGCAAGAACGCGGTTCGAATCGGAGCGTCGCACCACTCTCGGTTGACCGACGAGGCGAAGGCGAACACCCGGCCCCGGCCCTTGCGCGCGGTGAGAAACGCCGGCGCACCATCATCAATGACGCCAATGACCTCGACGTCTTGAGAGGCGTCTGACTCGAAGAGCATGTAGCGGTAGAACCGGGTCGACAGCAGGCCCTCTCGCGCGCGGCCGGTGAAGGGCACCCATACCGGGTGCGTGGCCGTGACGTTTTGCAGGCGCGCGGCGCGGGTCGCGGCGTCGGCGGCGGTGGGCTCGACGGCGGTCTTCATCACCCGCAGGCGCCGGGGCAGCACCGGGCCCAGCATGGCATTGTAGGCATCGGGCTCGACGCGGTCGCCCATGCTGACGAAGAGCCCTCCGCCGTTCTGCACGAAGCTGACGAGCTTGGCGGCGACCTCGGCCGCGGGTGCGGTCACGTTGAGCAGCAGCACGACATCGTAGCCGCCAAAGTCTTCGCGCCAGGCGGCGTCAGCGTCGCGCACCACCGCTCGCACCGGGCTGCCGGTCGAGGCGAGGGCGGCGTCGACGAAGAACGCCTCATCGCGAAATTTTTGCGTGCTGGGAGAGCCATTGATGATCAGCGCCTTGAGCTCTTTGGGTACCGCCAACACCAGCGCCCGGGTGTCGTCTTCGGGCAGCGCGTCGGGGGTGAGTTGGCCCTCGACGAGCATCGAGCCCCCCTTGGTGAACTGGTAGGTCATTACCTTTTGCGCCGTGCCGTGCGGGGCCAGATCGACGAAGCCCTTCGAGACGATTTCACCGTCGACCTTGAGCACCAGCTCGACGTCACGGGCTTCGCTCTCGCTGAAGTTGCGCACCGTCCACGTGAATTGCCAGGCGCGCGGGCCCACCTGCGGCGCGGGCTCCGCACGCACGTCGACCAGCGCGCGGTTCGGCAACCCTTTGCCCCCCGTGACGTCGCGCAGCACCACCTCGGGTTTGATTTTTTCACCCTTGGGGCCGGTGGAGATCGGCGGAGGGCTCTCCAAGCGCAGCGCGCCTTGGGTGAAGGCGCTGATCAGCACGATGCGGCGATTGGCCAGCGGGCTCTCGTTCATCGCGGCGGCGGCTTGGTCGAGGCACCGGTTCAGATCAGCGAGCTCGTACGAGGCTTTGAGCTCGCTCAAGCTGCTGATCAACCGCGCCCGGTCGAAGTTGAGCGGCGCCATCGAGCTCACCGAAGCACCACACGAGAGCAACGCGGCTGGCTCTTCGGGCATCAGCTCTTGCGCGGCCGCCCTCGCCTGCTTTCGGGCCTCTTCGAACAGCGAGCTGCCGTCGCGCCATCGCATCGAGAGCGAGGTGTCGACCACGATGACGGTCGCCGCGGCACCGCGCGCGGTCTTGACCAGAGCGCTGTCAGCCCACTCGGGCTTGGCCAACGCGAGGGGCACCGCCAGCAGCAGCAAGGTGCGTAAGGTGTACAAAATCAAGCGCTTGAGCCGCAGGCGCGAGGCCGTTCGACGCTGGCTGCGGAGCACGAAGCTGATGGCCGCGAAAGGCACCTGGCGTGGCCTTCGGCGATCGAACAGGTGCACCAGCACGGGGATGAGGGCACCAAGCATGCCCAGCAACATGAAGGGGTGGGCGAATGTCACGGGCGGCCACCACCGGCGCGGCGAGAGAGAAACCGCAGCACCACCTGGTCGAGAGGCTCGTCGGTGCGCACCTGCTCATAGTCGACGTCGGCGGCGGTGCAGGCCGCCTTGGTCGCCGCGAGAAACGCGTTGAACTCTTCGAGGTAGCTCTGTTTGATTTCTCGCGGGTTCACTTCGATGCGCCGCTCGTCTTCGAGCGAGAGAAACAGCGTCGGGTCATCGAACGGAAACGTGAGCTCGGCCGGGTCGACCACTTGAAAGACCGCCACGTCGTGCTTGCGGGCCCGCAGTGAGAGCAAGCGCTTCAACGCATCGGCTCGATCATCGAAGAAGTCTGAGAACAAGCACACCAAGGCCCGGCGCGGCAGCTTGTCGGCGAGCTGATCAGCCACCGTCACCAGATCAGTCGACCCGCTCGCTTCGGCGTTCTCGAGCGCGTCGAGCACCACGTTCAGGTGCGTGGCCGCCGCCCGCGGAGGAATCTCGCGAATCGTGCCTCCGCTCACCAACGAGACCCCCGCGGCGTCTTGTTGCCGAACCAGCAGGTGCGAGATGGTGGCCGCGAGCACCTTGGCGACGTCGAGCTTGGTCAGCGCGCCCGAGCCGTAGCCCATCGACCCCGAGGTATCGACGACCATCACCGCCCGCAGGTTGGTCTCGTGCTCGAAGCGCTTCACGTAGAACTTGTCGAACTTGCCGTACGCCTTCCAGTCGAGGTGTTTGAGCTCGTCGCCGGGCGCGTACTCTTTGTGCTCGGCGAACTCGACGCTCTGCCCCTGGTGCGGAGACTTGTGCAACCCCGACAACACCCCCTCGACCACCGCCCGCGCGCGTACCTTGACGCCCTTGAGCTTCGACAACGTCTGGGCATCGAGGAGCGACATGGCGGTTGTGGCTTACGCGCGAACCCGCTCGAGAATCTGGTCGATCAGCTTCACGCTGGTCAGGCCCTCGCTCTCGGCTGTGAAGTTCGGCAGCACCCGGTGGCGCAACACCGGCCTCGCCAACGCGCGAACGTCTTCGACCGAGGCGGCAAAGCGGCCCGAGAGAATCGCTCGGGCCTTGGCACCGACGACGAGGTACTGGCTCGCGCGGGGGCCGGCGCCCCACGAGACGTTCTTGGCGATGAAGTCGAGCGCTCCGGGCTCTTTGGGCCGCGTCATGCGAACGATGTCGACCGCGTACTTGACCACGTGATCAGGTACCGGCACCCGCCGCACCAGGTTCTGCAGCGCGAGAATCTGCTCGGGCGAGAGTACCTTGCTCAAGCTCACTTGCTGGCCCGAAGTGGTCTGCTTCACGATTTGAATCTCTTCTTCGGCGCTCGGGTAGCCCACATCGACCAGAAACATGAAGCGGTCGAGCTGTGCTTCGGGCAGCGGGTAGGTGCCCTCTTGCTCAATGGGGTTCTGGGTGGCGAAGACCAGAAACGGTTGCTCGAGCTGCCAGGTGCGACCCGAGGCGGTGACCCGGTATTCTTGCATCGCTTGCAGCAGCGCGGCCTGGGTCTTCGGCGGCGTACGATTCACCTCGTCGGCGAGCACGATGTTCGCGAACAGCGGGCCCTTCAAAAAGCGCATGTCGCGGCGGCCAGTGGCGCGGTCTTCTTCGAGAATGTCGGTGCCGGTGATATCTGACGGCATCAGGTCGGGCGTGAACTGCACCCGGTTGAAGCTCAGGTTGAGCACCTCGGCCAGGGTGCTGATCAGCAGCGTCTTGGCCAGGCCGGGCACGCCGACGAAGAGGCAGTGGCCACGTGAGAAGAGCGAGATCAGCAGGTGGTCGACCACCTCGCGCTGACCCACCACCCGCTTCTCGATTTGCTGCAACACCGCCGAACGCGCTTCGGCCAACGCTTCGACTGCCTTCAGGTCATCGCCGGTCGTGGCCGGCACATCGGGGCTCGTCATCTGGGGGTGCGTTCTAACCCCCGAACGCCCCGCCGTCACCCGCATCTCAGAGGGGAAACTCGATAACGAAGGGCGAGAAGTCAGACCGAATGTTGCTCGAAGTGGCCCGGTTGACCGTGACCGTGGTGCCCGAGATTGAAAGCGTGCCGGTGGCGAAGCCGACATTGCCGCCGCCGGTGTCGAAGGTTTCACCCCAAGACTGGCCCCCGAACCCCTGAGCACCCAGCAGCAGCACCGTTCGGTCAGGCGTGGGCGCACTGCCGACCGTGCAGGTGCCCGAGCTGACAACGGGGTTCACGTTGGTGCCGATTTGCACGGTGCAGCTCTGCACCGAGTTGGTGTTCGGCATCTGAATTCGCTCGTAGACCACTTCTTTGAGCCCGGTATTGGTGCAAACGGTGTTGCCGTTGCCTGAGCTGCGGGCGAGCGTGGCTTGCGTCGCACTCGAGGCGGTGACCCGCATCGCCCGCTTACAGGTGGCCGACGAGGTGTTGTCTCCAGGGTCGAACCGGGTCATTGCCAACGCGAAGGTTCTGGTCGTCGGCAGTGAGGCCGAGCCCACGCTGTACGTCGCGGAGTTCTTCGCTTGGCTGCCAGTGCCACGCTCCACCGTGAGGCCGTCGTATTCAACGATCTGGGCGCTCCACGAAATCGGTCGGATCATGAAGGTCGCCGAGCTGCCGAACGTCAAGGTCGTCGCGTCTTGCAGCCGCGCTGTGACGAAATCTTCGGTGCCGATGGTGGCGCCATCGTTCGCGTTGCTGAAGAGCAAAAAGCTGCGGTTCAACGTCACCGAGCCAAAGCTGACGCTGGCAGTGGCGCTGTTCGAGCTCTCGACGCCGTTGAGATGCTGTACATTCAAACCACCCGCGTATGAGCCGCTCGTGCCGCGACCCATTGAGACCGTCTGCCAGGCGATGCTCACCGGGGCGACGGTCGTCGCAGAGAAGCGGTTGCAGTTGATGGTCGAGGTATCGGTCAGCACGCACTTCACGGTCGCCCCATTGGTGGTGCTGTCGTCGGCGGTGGCCTGAAATACCATGAAGGTGTGGGAGATGTTGTTGCTCGCGCCCGGTATCACCGGCGAGATTGTGCAGTTCACAAAAGAGGTGAGCGTGGGAATGGTGCAGGTGCCCCGGCGCACCAGGGGCAGTGCGGTCACGGTCGGCGCGTCGGCGGTGAACCCGCTGTTGCTGTCGGTGGAGGTGATGGTCACCGTGGTCGAAGGCGCGGAGTGGCCTCTGATGTAGACGGTGAGACTCGCGCTCCCGTCGGGGATGCTGGGCGAGCCCAGGGCGGCGGTGCAGCTCGCGTCGGAGTGCACGGTAATGGCGGGGGAGTTCGAGCTCACGCTCAGCGGCGTGACGCCTTTGGTCCAATCAGCGCCCGAGACCTGGCGCTTGATGACTACCGCTTCGCAATCGAAATATTCGATCGAGGTGGTGGCGGGCGTCGCCACGAGGGCGCCGGCCGACCCGTTGACAGTGACGTTCGCGTTGGGCGTCGCCGTGTAGGTTGCGCTCGAGTCGGAGACATTCACGTTGACCGAGCCGCTGCCGATTGCCTGTACGCCGAAGGCCGCTGAGGCTGCAGCCATCGGGTAGCTGATGGTCGTCGTCGCACTGCCCGAGCAGTCAGTGGCCGCATAGAAGATCAACCCGGCAGTCGCAGTGCTGGCATTGAGGTTGAGGGTCTTGTTCGAGGGCGCCGAGGCGATGACGTTGGCGTACGCATCGACGAGCTGAACTTCGCCCATCGAGCACCCGGTGAAGCGGGTCAACGGGCTCGCGGGCATCGTCTTCCACGTCAGGGCGGCGGCTGAGGCGGGGTTGACCGACCACGACTGGGCCACGGTAATCGGCCCGGTGATGGCCGCTTGAATCGCCGTCGTGGGCGCCGTGGAGAGGCGGAAGGAGAAGGTCACCGCCGAACCATCAGCGGGAATGGTGACGGTGGTGACCGGCGCCGCCGAGCAACTGCCGTTCGAATAGAACTGGGCGGTGCCGGTGGTCGCGCTCAAGGTCACGGTCAAGCCAGCGCCTCCGGGCTTGAACACGTTGTCATACGAATCGAACGCCTGAACCGTGCTCGAGGTGCACGCGCCCGCGGTGACCGTGCCGGCCGCGGTGCCCAGCTTCAGCTTGTTCGCCGCGCCCGCGTTCACTGTGAGCATCAACGTCGGCATCGATGAGGCGAAGGCGGCGGTCAGCGTCACCGAGCCTGCCACGGTGTTGATGACCGAGAACGAATGCGCGGTTTCGGCGGCTCCAAAAGTGACCGAGCCGGTCGCGGCCGAGCCTCCGGCGCAGTCGGTGCTCGTGTAGAACGCGGTGGCTGCGGTGGCGCTCACGGTGGCCGTCACGCCGCCGCCAGTCGCCGGGTTGCCGAACGCATCTTTTCGGTCGAGGGTGAGGGTTTGGCACACCCCAGCGGTGAGGCTGCTTGGAGGGCTCGACCAGCTCACGCTCGCGGTCGCCGCCGCGTTCACGTTGACGGTGGTGGTGTTCATCAGCGAGCCGCCGTCGTTGATGGTGTAGTTGCCGCTGGGCACCAGCGTAGGCCTCACGAAGAACGTGCCCGACGCGGTGCCTCCTGACGAGACCGAGGTGGTCGAGCTGGTGTTCGCGTTGCAATTCGCCAGCGTGGCAAACGCGCTCGCGCCGCTGGGCACCGAGATGTTGAAGTTGCCTGCGTATGGCACCGGCGAGTTGAACGCATCTCGGCGCTCGACGGTGAGCTGCGCGCACGTGCCTGCGGTAATCGAGCCCGAGGGCGTGGTGGTGAAGACCAACGAGGTCGCCATGCCGGGTGAGACGCTGAACGTGGCGGCGGGGTTGGTCGAAAGCGAGCTGCTGGGGGTCACGGTCAGGGTGCCGGTGCCGGTGGCCTTGAGCCAGAACGTCGTCTGCGTCGCAGACCCAGCGATGGTGGCCGAGCTGCTCGAGGTGGTGCAGCCTGCGTTGCTGAAGAACTGCGCCGGCACGCCGGAGGCCGCCAAGCCAACGACGAGGGCCGCAGAATCGGGAGCCGAGTTGTTGAACGCGTCGCGCCGCTCGAGGGTCGCGGCGAAGCAATCGCCGGCGTTGAGGCTACCCGAGCCGTTTGCCGGAGTGACCCAGACCAAGGCGTTGGCGGCGGCCGCTCCGACGTTGAACGAGCCGACCGGGCTGCTGGTGATGCCGGCGTTGTCTTCGAACTTCGCGGTGTAGGTGAATGCGCCGACCGCAGTGGCTTTCACCCAGTAGGCGGCGGTCGCTCCCGAGCTGACCACGAGGCGATTCGAGCCCAATGGTGCTCCACCGAGGCAGTTGGCCTGCGAGTCGTACACGGTGACGCCGGTTGCGGGCGCCGCGGTGAAGTTCACTCCGGTCGCGACGCCGACGGGAGACTGATTGCCCGCGTGGTCGCGGCGCTCGAAGGTGACCTGGGTGCACGCACCGGCGGTCACATTCGCGCTCGTCGCGGTGGTGAGGGCCAGGCTGTAGTACGGCCCGGGCGTAGTGGTGAGCGTGGCTTGCGTGCCGCTGGTGCTGAAGCCGCCCGCGGTGGCGATCAACGTGTAGGTACTGACGAGCGCGCCCGAAGCCCAGACCTGTGTCTGGCTCGCCATCGCGCCGAAGCTGGCCTGCGCCCCGCCGCAACCCGCGGAGCCGCTGGCAGTGACTCCGCCGGCGACCGAGACTGTCGTATTGGAGCCGAAGACGGTGGGGTTGCCTTCACGGTCGCGCAGCTCGAGCGTGTACGACGCCGCCGTGCAGACCTCGGAGACCGCAGTTTGAGACAAGGTGCCAACCCAGACCAAGACGTACGGGTCGTTTCGAATGATCGTCTCTCGCTGCGTGATGGTCGACGACGAGGTGTACTGCGGAGCAGCGGCGAGCACGTCGTACCCGCCGGGCACCTTGCCCTTGTAATAGAAGCTGCCCTCAGCCGACCCGACGGGAATGACGATGTGGGTTTCGGGCGAGGCGTTGAGCGCCATCGTGCACTTGTCATCGCTGTAGAAGGTCAGGCCGGTGGCAGACACGTTCACCGTCAGCGGCAGGTCTTGCACCGCTGACCGGGTATTGGTGGCGTCTTGGGTCTCGATCACGATCGGCGACGCCGAGCAGTCGCCCGCCTTGGTCGTCGTGGGGCTCGAGATGTAGCCAATCGACACCGGAGGGCCGCCCGCGATGGTCGCGGTTTGCGTCGCCGCGGTGATGCCATTCGGGCCGGTGGCCGTCATGATGAACGTGCCGCGAGCAGTGCCTTTGATCGAGACCGGCGTCGACGCTCCCGCATTCGCGGGGATGGTGGCCATCAACGTCTCGGCGGTGGTGAGGCAGGTCGCGTCGGCCGAAAAAAGCAGCGTCGCCGTGCTCGCGCCGTTCACCTTCGCGCTCAGCGTCACCACGGTGTCGGTCGGCACGGTGGTCTGGTTGCCGAATTGATCTCTGACTCCGACACTGACCAGCGGGCCCGAGCAGGCGTTCGCGACCAAGCCGGGGGCCTGAGAGACGAAGCCCAGAATCGCCGCGGGAGCGGGGTCGACGGTCAACGCCAGCGTGCCCGGGTTGGTGACGGTCGACGACGAGGCGGTCACTGAGATCGACGGCCCCCCTCGGGTCGAGCGGGTCGAGCGCACGCGCAGGTTCACGTGGTCGACGTTGTCGAACGTGAAGGTCGACTTCGGCGCGGAACAGGTGGTGTCGCTCTCGTCGAAGAAGACGGTGCCGAACGCGGGGCTGGCGGCGACGGTGGCGGTGAGCGGCGTGATGGCCGGTGTGGCTTGCCCATTCTCGTCGGCGGTCTGCAGCGTCAGCACGGTGCAGTCACCCGCGGTGGTGGTGACCGCAGCGGGTGAAAAGGTGAAGCCCGACACCGGCTTGGGTGTGACGGTGAACATCATCGTCGCGGTCTTGAGGCCGGCGGCCGCCGCGGTCAGGGTCTGCACGCCGTAGCTCGATGCCTTCGAGTACACGACGGTCTGGGTGGTCGCGTACTTGATGGTGGGGTTCGGCAGCGGCACCTTGCACTGCGCGTCGGCAAAAAAATCAGTGCCCGCGAGCGTGCCGGTCAGGGTGAGCGCGACGTCTTTGGTGACCGCCGCGACGCCCACGCCGTCTTGCGACTGAATGGTGATCGCGCTCGAGCAATCGAAGCGAAACGTGCCCGAGGGCGGCGCGCCCAAGAACGCCAACCGATCGGGAGGCCGCATGCACACCGAGCTGGTCGAGCACGCGGTGTCGGCGCAGAACACCAGGCCATCGCAGTTCTGGTCGACCGGGGTGTCGCACTTCTGCGTCGCGCCGGGGTACGCGTTGGGGTTGGCGTCATCGCAATCGGTGCCGCCCTTCGAGGTTGCGACGACGCCGTCTCGGTCGGCGTCGAGCTGAGCGTCAGGGGGGCCCAGCGCCAGCGCGATGGTGTCGAGCCGGTTGGAGGGAAAGTTGACCGCCTTGAGCTCTCCGCGCGAGGCGAGCTTTCGGGTCGCCACGGCATCGCAGCTCACGCCCGAGTACCCGACCGCCTGCACCTGCACCGCCGCGGGCAAATCAGCCTGCCGCACCGCGAAGCCCACCGGCGCATCACCCACCGGCCTCGGCACCACCGTGCTGGCGAGCAACGTGCCGTCGCCAACCTTTTGAATCTCGAGCGCGATGCAGTTGGTCGTCTTGAGCGAAGGCGCGACGGTGACCTGAATCAACAGGCCTCCGTCGGTGCCCTTGTCGCAGGCCGCCAAGGCGGTCACACAGGTTAAAACGAGCAGTCGTTTCATGGGTTTGAACGAGTCTTTGCGATGAAGAAGCGGCCCCCGAGCGAGCCGCCTGACCTTGGGTTTCAAGGTACCACGAGGCGAGGGCGACATTCGAGAAACGCCCTTGTGTGCCGAAGGCCCACACCCAGTGTGAAATCAGCCCGCGTCGGGAGGGGCGGGCGACGCCGGCGTGACGTTCACGTCGACCAGGTCATCACCGCCGAGCCGTTTGGCGACCTCAGTCAGCTGGGCCGGAGTCAGATTCAGCAGGATCTGCCCACCCTTGGCCGCGCGCTCGAGCAAGACCGGCTCATTGAGCGCCTTGGCGACCTTGAACAACGCCACTGAAATCTCGGGGTCGAAGGGGCTCACGCCGAGCGCCTCGATGTAGGCGCGCTTGGCCAGGGCCCAGTCTTTTTTTCGCAGGGCGATGCGGCCCAGGTGCACGTTGGTGGCGGCCGAGCCGGGGTGCATGGTGAGCGAGCCCTCGAGCACCCGCTGGGCGGTGTCGAGCTGTTTGGTCTCGAGCAGGGCCAGCGCGTACTTGTTGCTGATGCTCTCGTAGCGGTTGCCGACCACCTTCCACGCGCGCTCGTACTCTTCGGTGGCCGAAGTCATTCGGTTGCGCTCGCGCATCAGCTCACCCAGGTGAGCCCAGCGGCGGGCGTCGGTCTCACGCACCTCCGAAAAATCGCCGAAGCTGATTTCACGCTCGGGTTTTTTCTCTTTCTTGGCTGCTTCGCCGGCGAGCTCTTTCTTCTCATTCGACGACTGGGGGATCAGGTCTTTGGGAAAGGGTTGGCGCTTCAAGTACGCCGTCCACGCGCGCTCGAAGTCGGGCCACTTCTTCTTGGTGACCCGCTCGACCGCGGCCTTGTCACCCACGCCTTGGGCCATCGCGCTGAGCATTCGCTCGAGGGCATCGGCGCCGTTCTCGGTGTGTATGAGCTGCACCGCGAAGAACACCTCGGCGAACGCGGTGGCGGCATCTTCAGCGGTCGGCAGCAACGCCATCGAAGGGTGCATCTTCTCGAATGGCACCAGGGTGTTCTTGCGCACGCGGCTGCCGAGCAACGCCAACGTGAACGGAGTCATCGCGCCGCCCGCTGGGCCACGCCACCGCGACTCGAGGTACTTGGCGAGGCCCTCGTGCATCCAAATCGGTACGGTGTTGCGGCTCTTCTTCGAGACGACCAGGTGGGTGTACTCGTGGGCCAGGGTGTCGAGCCAGTCGTAGCCATGCACGATGGCCTTGGGGCTGGTGACCATCAGCTTGTTGAACTTGCAGATGGCGATGGTGCCGGTGGTGCGAATCGCCTCTTTCGAGAGCGTCGAGACCTTCGAGAGCTCTGACGCATCGTTGACGATCTCGACGCGAATTTTCTCTGGCGGCGCGTAGCCCAGA
>JANLPS010000442.1:0-15658 GCA_031367385.1 Archangium sp.
AAACCTTTCAATCAGCGTGGCCGTGACCCGCGCGGGCTTCTTCATTGCCACCGTCGATCACACCGCCCAAGCGATCGCAATCATTCAATGAGTCGGTGATTTAGATGCGATCGCCCTGGACTTGTTACTCACCGAAAGGCGCCCTAACGCGTGCAGTCATGGCGACGGGCCTTTTTCGGCTAGCGTCGCGCGCGTGTCCGACCGGCGTTTGACCAGATTGCTCGAGGTCGTGCGGTGGCCGACCGCGGCCGAGGCAGCGCACGCGAAGTGGTTTCAGTCAGTGGCGCTCGGCCCGGTGCTGAGCGCGACCCGAACCTGGGTGCCGGCGATGGTGCCGTGGCGCGCGACGGGTGAAGGCCTGGTCACCGACGACGTCTTGAATTGGTACGAGCGCTTCGCCCGCGGCCGCCCTGGGGTCATCGTGGTCGAGGCCACCGGCATTCGCGACGTGCCTTCGGGGCCATTGCTGCGCGCGGGGCATGACCGCTTCGTCGACGGTCTGTCGCGGCTGACAGAGACGGTGCGCCAGGCCAGCGGCGGGCAGACCAAGCTGTTCATTCAATTGATCGACTTTCTGGCGATCAAACGCCGGCCGCCGAAAGACAAGTTCTTCGCGCAGCACCTGGCGCTCACCCCGGCGCACCGAGAGCGGTTCCCGGGGCGCAGCGACGCCGACCTGAGGTCGTTTTTGGCAACCCTCAGCGATGATCAGCTGCGCGAAATTCTCACGCCGCGAGAGCTCGACGCGTACACCCGAGGGCTGCACGAGCGGGTCACCGACACGCACCTGCCCCACATCGCCGAGTTGCCACGGGTGCTGCCAGAGCTCTTCGCCTCGGCCGCGAAGCGCTGCGAGCGAGCGGGCTACGATGGCATCGAGCTGCACTTCGCGCACGCCTACACGATGGCGAGCTTTCTGTCGGCGCAGAACACCCGCACCGACGGCTACGGAGGCTCGCTCGAGCACCGCGTTCGCCTGCCGCTCGAGGTCTTCGCCGCGACCCGGGCCGTGCTCTCGCCGAAGCTCGCGCTCGGGTGCCGGTTTCTCGCCGACGAGATCATCGAAGGGGGCAGCCACGTCGACGACGCCACCCACTTTGGCGTCGCCTTCGCCCGCGCGGGCATCGACTTCATCTCGCTCTCGCGCGGCGGCAAGTTCGAAGACGCGCGGCAGCCCAAGGTCGGCCAAGCGGCGTACCCGTACACCGGGCCGTCAGGGCTCGAGTGCATGCCGACGCCGATGATCTCAGCGCCAGGGCCATGGGGCCGAAACGTGCCGGCGGTGGCGCGGGTCAAGAAGGCGGTGGTCGACGCCGGGTTCGCGACGCCCATCGTGGCCTGCGGCGGCATCTCGAGCTTCTGGCAAGCCGAAGCGATTCTCGCCGAAGGAGAAGCCGACATCGTGGCCTCGGCCCGTCAGTCGATCGCCGACCCCGACTGGTTTCTGAAGCTTCGGCTCGGCCGAGGTGAAGAAATTCGTCGCTGCTTTTTTACCAATTACTGCGAAGGCCTCGACCAATCGCACGAAGTCGTCACCTGCCAGCGGTGGGACCGGCTCAAGGGCCAGGTCGATGACGCGACCGTGCCGAGAACGGCAGACGGGCGGCGCACCGTGGCGCCTCCATGGTCAGCAAATGCTCCGGAATAAAGCGCGTGAGCCGCCACGTTCGAGCCCACGAACCCAAGCCAAGGAGCCGTCTATGGCCGAGCTGACCGCGAAGGGAGAGCGCACCGTCAACGGCTCCTGATCAGCTGTCGAAGATCTTCAGGGGCGCGAACGTGCAGAGCGACTTCAAAGAGGGCAGCCCCATCACCTGGAAAGGGGAGTGGAAGGGCAAACCCTACGAAGACAAGGGCGAGATCTTGAAAGCCGACCCCAACCACGAGCTGCGTTTCACCCACTTCAGCCCGCTGACCGGCCAAGAAGACACGCCTGAGAATGACCACGTGGTCAGCTTCAAGCTGAACGCGCTCGGCAAGCAGACGCAGATCGAGCTGAGCCAGACGAACGCGAACGGCGAAGTGAAACCCGACGACATGATGAACCGGGCCCAGTACGAGCAGAACTGGTCGAAGATGCTCGAATCGCTGGCGAAACTGCTCAAGAGCTGAGCGAAGGTGTGGCAGACGCAGGCGCATGAGACCGTACGGCTTGGCTTTGGGCTGCGTGTTGATGGCTTGCGGCGCCCCCAGCTCCACGGGCGTGAGCGACTCGGGCGCCGTCGAGCAAATCGACGCCGGAGTCGTCGATGCAGGGCTCAAGTCAGATGCCTGTGCCTCGACCTTTGGCACCAGCTTCACCGCTGCGTTCGGGCGCATCGACGGGCGCGTGGTGGCGGTGGTGCCTCCGGGGTTTGCGTGCCCGCTGCCCAACGGCGACCATGTGGTGATTCAAGTCGCGATCGACGGAGGCGTTCACCGGCTCGTCGTCAACGTGCTCTCGAGCGGGGTCGACAAGAACATTCAGGTGCTGACGCGGCCGTTGGGCGCCCTGCCCGCTCCGGCGTACGAAGAGGGGTGGCACCCGGGCTTGACGCTCGACTATGCGAATACTCTTGGGGTTCACAGCGACCGTGACGCCGGGTGGGAGTCACTCGACCTCGAGCACGCGGCGGCGCAGGTGTACGACGCGGTGACGGTGGGGGCTCCATTGTCGGTGTACGGCACGAGCAGCGGCGGCAGCACGGCGTCGAGCGCGCACTTGATTCACCGGCACGAGCACAATGACGACGGGGCGATCGTGGTGAACCCGACCTCGGCGTCACCGACGTGGCTGTTGTTTCACTTCGCCGAGCAGCGCTTTTAGCGAAGGGCCCCCCGCTCCCTCGCGGCCTCGAGCTTCAGTGCCAGCAGCTGCACCTTCGAGCCGTCATCGAGCTCAGCGCTCGTCGATCAACGGGTGCCGCGCGCTCCGCGCACGTGAAGCTTTGATCAACCCTGCATCAACCGCGGCGAAAAAAGCTCGGGCCCCGCAAAGGCCCCAGGGCGACCGAGCCGAGGCCAGGTTGCGCGCACGAAGTTGAAGCCCCTCATGACCCGAACGCTACAGGCTCAGCTTCTTCACCGTCAGCTGCCCCGGCTTGACCTGCACCTCGATGGTCTGGTCGATGCCTTTGCCTTCGTTCACCAGCCGAAACGTCTTGAGCCCGCTGGGCACGGTGATGTCGATGAGCGGCGTCTCGCCCAACAGCTGCTTGCCCATGAACACCCTCGTCCACGGCACGGTGTCGAGGGTCAGGCGGCCCTTCGACGAGGCCCACACGCCGGGCGCGGGCCCGCTGCCTGTCACTTGAACCGGCGCCACGGCGTTCGACGGCCGCGGTACGTCGACCTCGACCGGCAGCAGCGGGAGCACGATCTTCACCTGTTGGCCTTCAGACTCGAGGCGCACCACCTGCTTGGCGTCGCGACGCCCGATCAACTCGGTGGAGATCTCGTGGGTGCCCACGCTCAGCCCCTTGAGGGTCAACGGCGAGAGGCCCCTGACCACCTCGTCGACGCTGACCGTGGCCCCCTCGGGGTCGGTCTCGATGGTCACCTGGGTCGGCTCGCGCGCGGGCTTGGTGGTCACTGCTGACGCCGCGGGCGACTTGCCCTTCTCGACGCGCGAGAGCGCCACGATGCCGCCGGCGATCAGCCCGAGCAGCAGCGCGCCTCCGACGATGGCCGCCGAGGTGCGCCGCACCGCCAGTGTGCGCCGGGCCTTCACCGCGGTGGTGTTGAGCCCCGAGGCACGCTTGATCGCTTCGTCGATGGCGGCGGTGCGCTGCGCGATGTTCTCGGCGAACAGCTCGACCATGTACCGCTCGATGTCGGCGTTGCTGCAGGCCTGGGGTTGCTGCCGCAGCCACTGCTCGAGCGCGACCTGCATCTGCCGCATCGAGCCGAACCGGTCGGCCCGGTCTTTCGACATCGCCTTGGCCACGATCGCGTCGAGCTCGAGCGGCACTTCGGGGTTGCGCTCGCGAGGCCGCTGCAGCGGCTGTGGGCTGGTGAGCTCGTGAAAGGCCTTGAGCTGATCTTGAATCTTGACCCGGCGCTGGCCGGTGAGCATCTCGAAGAGCACCGCGCCCAACGCGAAGATGTCTGACTGCGCATCGACCGGCTCGCCCCGGGCCTGCTCGGGCGGCATGTAGCCGAACTTGCCTTTGACCACGCCGTCTTGCGTCTCTGAATCGCGAATCGCCGCCTTGGCGATGCCGAAGTCGACCACCTTGACCACGCCGTCGTAGGTGACGAGCAGGTTCTGCGGCGAGATGTCGCGGTGCACGATCACCAGCGGCTGCCCATCTCGGGTGGTCTTGGTGTGCGCGTGCTCGAGCGCGTCGGCGACGTTGGCGATCAACCGGGCCGAATACGCGAAGGGCAGCGGCTTCTTGCTGCGCAGGCTCTGCTGCAAGATGCGCTGAATGCTCTCGCCGTGCAGGTACTCCATCGCGATGAAGTAGCTGCCCTCGTACGAGCCCAGCTCGAAGATCTGCACGATGTTGGGGTGCGAGAGCTGCGAGGCGATGCGCGCCTCGTCGAGAAACATGGTCAAGAATGAGTCGTCGTCAGAGGTGAGAATCTTCTTCACCACCACGACTTTTTCGAACCCCGCAGGCCCGGCCTGGTTCGCGAGCCACAGCTCCGCCATGCCCCCCCGGGCGAGCTCAGTGAGCAGCGTGTACCGGCCGATGTTGAGCTGGGCAGCCCAAGCGGTCGGAGAAGGAAGGGGCGCGTTCAAGGCACGAATCTCGCTTTGACAATAGCTCGTCGCTTACAGTGCGGGCCCGATGTCTTTTCGAGCCCGTGGCCTGGCAGCGTTGATCACCCTCGGCGCCTCTGTGACACCAGCGGCCGCCGCCCCGACCTCGGTGGTCGAGGCCCGGCGCCTGGTGGCCGAGGTGCGTTACGAGGAGGCCCGTCGCATGCTCGAGAAATTACAGGCGATCGAGGGGCACCCGCTGAGCACGACCCTCGAATTGCTCGAGCTGCAGGGTGTCGTTGCAGGTGCGCTGAAACAGCCTGACAAGGCCCGCATGGCGTTCAAGAAGCTGCTCTCGCTCAAGCCCGATGCACACCTTTCGGCAGATTTGGCTCCACGCATCTCGACGCCGTTCTTCGAAGCGAAGGGGTGGCTGACCTCACACGCGCCCTTGAGCTTCACCGCGAGGCCTGCAACCCTCGAAGAGGGCCGAATCACCGGAGTGGGCGTGGTGCTCAAAGACGACCAGCTCTCGTTGGCCCGAAAGATTCGGCTTTTTGCCCGCGTGGGTGATGGGCCGATCGAGCAGCTCGAGCAACCGGCGGCAGCGCAGGTGTCGATGGCCGTGTCGGGTACCGACGTCGCGTGGTGGGGCGAGCTGATTGGCGAGCGCGACGCGATCATCGCCGAGGTCGGCAGCGGCGCGAGCCCTGTTCTCGAGACGGCGCGGCCCGGGGTGGTCAAAGACCCGAGCGGGCCACCGATGGTCAAAGCCCCGCCTTCGCCGTCGGCCCCGCTTCGCATCGCCGCGGTGGTGAGCGCCAGCCTGGGAGTGATTGGCCTCGGCACCGGTGCGGTCTTCGGCGTTCGCTCGAGCCAGGCCCGCGCGCAGTTCGACCGCGCTACCGGGGCGATGCAGCTGGTGACCAGCCTGACCCGGGCGCAAGCGGTGAAGCTCGACGCCGACGCACGCTCGCAGGCGTTGACCGCCAATGTGATGTTCATCACCGGAGCGGCGCTGATCATCACCGGCGTGGTGCTCTGGCTCCTCGGCGAGCCTGCTGCGGAGCGTGCCCCATGAGACGGTTCGCGATGCTCGCCGCGCTGGCGACCCTGGGCGCGGGGTGCACCTGCAACCCGTTGGCGATCGACTCGGTGAAATACCAGTGCAGCAAAGACGACGACTGCGGCCCGGGGTACCTGTGCGTGGCCTCGGTGTGCTCGACCTCGAGGGGCGTCGATGGGGGCCCCGGGCTGACCGATGGTGGCCTGCCGTCGGGCGATGCGGGCGTGGCCGACGCGGGCTTCGACGCCGGCTGCGTGAGCGGGCTGCGTGAGCTCTGCGACAACGGGGTCGACGACACCTGCGACGGGCTGAAAGACTGCGCCGACCCCAGCTGCGGCGGTCAGGTGTGTGGCGCCAACGGCCGCTTCTGCACGCCTGATGGTGGCGTGTGCGCCTGCAGCGGCAATGGCGGAGTCGCCGAAGCCGTCGAGACCCTCTGCGGCGACGGGTTCGACAACGACTGCAACGGCAAGCCCGACTGTATGGACAAAGACGCCTGCGCCGGGCTCTCGTGCGACGCGACGTTGCCGCTGACCTGCCAGGGCCCCAAGTGTCTGTGCTCACCCGACGCAGGCGTCAAAGGTGGCCCGGAGACCAGCTGCCTCAATCGCAAAGACGACAACTGCAACGGCCTGGTTGACTGTGAAGAGACCAGCTGCGCGGGCCAACCTTGCTCGGCCCTCGGCGGCACCTGCGTCGGCTCGACTTGCGCCTGCACCAACCCCGGCGGCGTGGTCGAGGCGAGCGAGGCGACCTGCGATGACATGAAAGACAACGACTGCGACGGGCTGGTCGATTGCAAAGATCAGAGCTGCGGCGGCAAGACCTGCGGTGCGGCGGGCATGCTCTGCGCGGGCAGCTCGTGCCAGTGCGGCGGTAACGGCGGCACCGCCGAAGCCACCGAGCGCAGCTGCGGTGACGGCCACGACAATGACTGCGACTTCTTGGTCGACTGCGCCGACACCGACTGCAACCAGAAGGCCTGCAGCTTGACCGGCAAGTCGTGCCAGGGCGGCACCTGCACCTGCACCGCTGGGGGCGGCGTGGTGCAAGCGACCGAGACGCTGTGCGGCGACACCAAAGACAACGATTGTAACGGCAAGACCGACTGTGGTGACCCGAGCTGTGACGGGTTAGCCTGCGGCGGAGTCGGGAAGATTTGCGTGGCGAACGCCTGCGTCTGCCAGGTACCCGGCGGCACCGTCGAGGTGACCGAGACGCTGTGCAGCGATGGCAAAGACAACGACTGCGACGGGCTTCTCGATTGCGATGACCCCGATTGCGACACCAAGCTGTGCTCTGGCTTCGGGCTGCGCTGCTCGGGCCTCAAGTGCAAATGCACGGGTGGTCAGGTGGGGGGCACGTACGAGGTCAGCGAGACCACCTGCGGCGACGGGCTCGACAACGACTGCAACGGGTCGGCAGATTGCGATGACTCCAATTGCCTGAGTCAGAAGTGCGGCCCGCACAGCTATTGCTGTGGGGGGGCGAGGGGCTGTGTCGACACTTCGACGACGTCTGACTGCGGTGGGTGCGGGCTGACCTGCGCGGCCTCGAAGAACTGCGTGCTCGTACAGGCGGTGAAGGCCGGGTACGAGTGCATGTGCTCGAACAGCGCGCCGACCTGCCCGATGGGCACCGGCTCATCGCAGGTCTGCAGCGGCAGCTTCTGCGAGTGCACGCCCTCGAGTAACTTGGTTTCGGCCCAGTGTGGCCCAGCGCAGGTGTGCGACCTGGGCAAGTTCTGCAGCCTCAAAGAGTGACGACCTGCGGGGTCCAAGCGGTAGGGCCCCGCTCGACGGCCTAGGCTGTGCGACCCGCACTGCCGCTTACTGCAGTGACTCTTGTGTGTGGTTCATCGCGTCAGTGTCGTCTCGGGAGCTGGCTCGCGGTCGCCACGAGTCGCCCGCTGATCATCGACTTCTCGCAGTGTGCAGCGCGTGAGCTTCGAAGCGGGCGCAGCTCCGAAAGCTTGCTCTCGGAGCGCCCGCCGGGTGTGGCGACTTGCACCACCCCACGCGAGGCATGGCGAGAATGCGGGCCCAGGCTCAGTCACCCGCCCGGGAGACAAGCACCCGAACAAGGCCTTGGGGTTGCATCAGGGGCGGCCACCCTTGCGACACCACGTTCTGATAGCAGTCACGACGGTATTAACCATGGCTATTATCGCCATGGGTTGTATCGATTTCGACCTTCGCCTGGCTGACTGCAAGGCGGGCCGGGGTGGTTGCACGCCGGAGCTGCTGATCGGGGCTCCAGACGCGGGCAATGCGTGCGACGGCGGCGCGTGCCCGACCTGCTCACCGGCCTGCGCCGTCGGCCAGACCTGTTTCGAGGGGGCCTGCCTGGGCCGCGCCTGTGTCGACGGCACCTGCTCGGCCGAACAAGTCTGCCTCGCCGGTCGCTGTACGCAGACGACGTGCCTGCGAACGCCGTGTGATGCGTCGTTTACCTGTGTTCATGGCGGCTGCGAGCCCCGGGCGTGCGGCGCGGTGACCTGTGCCGAGGGGTCTGCGTGCATTGAGGGTGCTTGCATCGATGTCAGCTGCGCGGGAGTCATCTGCGACGGCGGTCAATGCCGCAACGGGAGCTGCCAAACCACGAACCTCTGTCAGGGCAAGTTGCCCGGCGAAGCCTGCGAGCGCGACCGCGTCTGCAGTCAAACCGGCGTCTGTGTTTCGTGCACGGCCGGCGTGTCGTGCACCAATAACGCGAACAAAGGCTGCTTCGCCGGCGTGGCCTCGTGCAGCAGCGGCGTGCAGAGCTGCGACGATGGCGAGCAGGCGAGGCCCGGCACCTCCTGCGGCCCGAAAGCGGTGTGCAACGCAGGCGGCCGATGTGTCGAGTGTGAGGCGGGCAAGGGGTGCTCGACCAACCCCTCGGCCTGTCGACTCGGCGTCATCGCCTGTGACACCGGTGGCTCGCTCTGTGTCGATGGCGACCCGAAGAAGTCGAGCGAACCCTGCGGTATCTCCTCGTTCTGCGACGGGGCAGGCTTTTGCGGCAGTTGCACCGTGGGTGAGGTTTGCACGAGTAACGCCAACCCGTGCTTGGCCGGAGTGACGACGTGCCCAAACGGCACCCGCGCCTGCGTCGACGGGGCCCCCAAAGCAGCGGGCACGACCTGCGGCCCCAACCAGGTCTGCGATTCGGCGCATTCGTGTAATGCCTGCATGGTCGGCGAGGCATGCTCGACCAACCCGACCCGTTGCGCTTCGGGAGTCATCTCTTGCGGCAACGGAGTTCGCACCTGCATCGACGGCGCGCCCAAGGTCGCCGGGGCAAGCTGCGGCACCAACCAGGTCTGCGATTCGGCGCATTCGTGCAACGCCTGCACGGTGGGCGAGCCCTGCACGACCAACGCGAGCGCCTGCTTCGAAGGCGTCATCGCGTGCACCAACGGCCTCCGTTCATGCATCAACGGCGCGCCGAAGGCGGCCGGGGCCAGCTGCGGCACCAACCAGGTCTGCGATGCAACGCACGTCTGCACCGCCTGCACGGTGGGCGAGCCCTGCACGACAAACTCGAGCGCCTGCTTCGACGGGGTCGCCGCGTGCACCAACGGCGTTCGCTCCTGCGTCGACGGCGCGCCGAAGCCGGCCGGGGCCACCTGCGGCACCAACCAGGTCTGCGATGCCGCGCATGTCTGCAACGCCTGCACGGCGGGCGCGGCCTGCACCACCAACCCGAATGCCTGTTTCGACGGCGTCACCGCGTGCACCAACGGCGTTCGCTCCTGCGTCGACAGCGCGCCCAAGGCGACCGGGCGGAGCTGCGGCGTGAACCAGGTCTGCGACGCAGCCCACGTTTGCAGCGCCTGTACTGAAAACGCCGCATGCACGACCAACCCCGGCGCTCCCTGCGCGGCCGGCAAAGCGCAGTGCGCGACAGGCCACCCGGTGTGCGTCGACGCGGCGGCCCCCCAGTCGCAAGTGTTCTACCGCGACGCTGACGCCGATGGCTTCGGCAACCCCGCGCTGACCCAAACCGTGTGCGGTGCGAGCCCCCCGGCCCCGTCAGGCTACGTGGCCAACAAGACCGATTGCTGCGACGCCGACGCGCGCGTCAAGCCGGGGCAGACCGGCTCCTTCACAGACCCGCGCGCCTGCGGCGGGTTCGACTACGACTGCAGCGGTGCGGCCGAGGCGCAGTACACCAAGGGCTTCACCGGCTGCACGTTCACCGCGTTGTGCGATGCCAACGGGCTCGGAGAGCCGTGCAGCGTGGGAGGCGCACCAGGGTGGGGAGCTCCAGCAGCCGACGCCCAGAGCCGCAACAAGGCCTTCGTCACGACCAGCGCCGTGCCCGCGTGCGGCGCCAGCGGCACCTTCGTGAACGGCTGCGGCTTCGTCGGCAACTGCAGCGGAGACAACTGCGCCTGCAGCCACAAGACGGCCTGCGAATTCGACGTCGTCGCGTCGATGAAACAGCCCTGCCACTGACCGAAGACGAACCCGAGTACCCATCGCCTTCTGCGACACGCCCCGAGGTGCCTGCTGCGCTCGATGCCATCGTGATGGGCTTGCTCGAAGGTGAGCTCGAGCGACGAACTCCGTCTCAAGAGCGTGGTGCGCCGTCAACTATTCGACCTGCCCCGAGAACTGCTCGACGTCGATGCTGCACGCCGCAGCCTGGCAGCCGGAGTCGCCCGAGCCCGCACCTCTCCCGTCGTGGGCCCCTCGGCGCCGACATCGACCGTCGCGCTCACTACGAGAGAGGAGGCGACCACCACCCGCACCACTGTGACGCGCTGAGCGTGCTCGGCCGCCGCCCTCAGAACGACCGAGCGCGAATGTGCACCGTGACCTCGGCGGGCTTCGAGCTCAGCGCGCCGTCGAACGCGACGAACTGAAACGCCAGCTGCTGGGCCTCGACCCCATCGGTGGTGAACACGAAATCACCCGTGCGTTCATCGAGCTTCACCCGCCCGCCCGACGGCTGGTCGACGATGCGAAAGCTCAGCTTGGGGCTCTCGCGGTCGTACCCGCGCAACCGGCCGGTGACGCTGCCGCTCGCCGGAGCAATCAAGTCGTCAGGCATCGCCACCGGCGGGTCATCAACCGGGCGAATCGTCAGCGCCACCACGCCCGTCGCGTTGGCGGCATCACCATCTGAGGCGGTGAAGCGAAACTCGTCTTTCCCCGAGTAGTTCGCGGCTGGCAGGTACTCGAAGGTACCCTTCGACGCGTCGAGCACCGTCACCGTGCCGTGCGCCGGAGCGCGTGAGACCACGAAGGTCAGCGCGTCTCCATCGACGTCGGTCGCGTGAAAAACACCGCGCACCGGCACGTCTTCGTCATCGCTGAGCTCGGCGTTGGCGGCCACCGGCGCATCATTCTGGGCCTGCACCTCGACCTGCACGACCACCGGCGCCGACCTCAAGACGCCGTCGCTCACCGCGACCGTGAAGCTCGCCGAGCCATGCCAGTCTTTCGGAGCCTCGAACCGTGCCTTGCCAGTCGCGGCATCGACGGTCGCCCGCCCCACCTTGGCCTGCTCGAGCATCACGTACTTCAGCGCGTCGCCATCGACATCGCTGCCGCGCAGCTGCCCCTCGGCGACCTGGTCTTCGACGCTCTTCAGCTCGAGGTTCGCCAACACCGGCGCGTCATTGACCGGCGAGACGTGAATCTTCATCACGCCCTTCACCGCGGTGGTGCCGTCGGTCACTTCGAAGGCGAGCGCATCATCGCCATTCAGATCGTGCCCGGGGGTCAGCTTCCACGCGCCGGTCGCGGCGTCGAGCAAGACGGCTTCTCCCAACTTGGGCGCCGAGAGCAGGCGAAAGGTCAGCTTGTCGCCGTCAGGGTCGAAGCCGGGCAGCGTGCCTTCACCCACCGTGTCTTCGGCGGTCTCGAGCGTCGCGGCCGAGACCCGCGGAGCATCGGCCACCGCGGTCACCGTCACGCTCACCTGGGCGCTCGCCGTCGCGGCGCCATCATTGACCTCGACGACGAAGCCATCGGTGCCATTGAAGTCGGGCGCGGGCATGAACGTGACTGCTCCCGACTTGGCATCGACGCTCGCCGTGCCATGCGCCGCCGGCGCGCTCACCCGGTACGACAACGCATCGCCATCGACATCGATGGCCACGACCGCGCCCTTGACCGACGTGTCTTCAGGCGTGCTCAAGGCGACCGACTTGGTCACTGGCGCGTCGTTCACCGACACCACCTCGAGCGAAACGGCGGTCAGCGGTGAAACCAGCGCGCCATCAGAGACCTCGAAGCTGAACCCATCTTTGCCGTGGTAGTCGCGCGCCGGCTGGTAGCTGAACGCGCCGGTCTTGGGGTTGAGGGTGAGCTCTCCGTGCTTGGGCTTGGCCTCGACCCGAACCGTGAGCACGTCGCGCTCGACGTCGCTGAAGCTGACCTGGCCCTCGAGCTTCTCGTCTTCATTGACCGAGAACGCGCCGACCTGTGCGACCGGAGCGTCGTTGACCGCCGCCACCGTCACCGCCACGACGGCTTGAACCGAGGCGTTGCCATCGCTGACCTCGAGCTCGAAGCTGTCAGCGCCGTTCGTGTTGAGCGACGGCGTGTACCGCAGCTGCCCGGTCTTCGCGTCGAGCTCGACCACGCCATGCGCCGGCTGCGTCTTGAGCAGGTACGACAAGGTGTCACCGTCGACATCGTTGGCGAGCAGCGTGCCTTTGACCGCGGTGTCTTCGGCCGTCGACAACGCGAGCGGCTTGGCCACCGGCGCGTCGTTGACCGCGTTCACCGTCAGCGTGACGGCGGCGTGCGAGGTGAGTGCGCCGTCTGAAACCTCGAACGAGAACTCATCGGCCCCGTGAAAATCTCGCGCGGGCACGTAGCTCGAGGCGCCGGTGGGGCCAATGGTCAGCGCTCCGTGCTTCGGTGCGGTCAGCACCCGGTAGGCCAGCGTCGCGTTGTCGACGTCGGTTGCTTGGAGTTGGCCAGTCAGCTTGGTGTCTTCATCAACCGAGAACGAAGCCGCGCTCGCCACCGGAGCATCATTGACCGCGGCCACCGCCACCTTCACCTCGACCGGCACGCTGGCCTGCCCGTCACTGACCTCGACGGTGAACGCGTCGGCGCCGTTGAAGTCGCGCGCGGGGAGGTAAGTCACTTTCCCACTCTTGGCGTCGACCTGGGCCTCGCCATGCGCGGCGCCCGACTTCACTGAGTAGGTGAGCACGTCACCGTCGACATCGGCCGCGCTGATGGCGCCCTTCGCGGCGACGTCTTCAGTCGTCGTCAGCGAGACCGTGGCCGCGACCGGCGCATCGTTTACCGCGTTGACGGTCAGACCGACGGCGGCGTGCGAGGTGAGCGCGCCATCGGAGACCTCGAACGCGAGCTCATCAACGCCGTGAAAATCGCGCGCGGGCAGATAGCTCAGGGCGCCAGTGGGGCTGATGGTGAGCGCTCCGTGCTTCGGCGCGGTCAGCACGCGGTAGGTCAGCGTCGCGTTGTCGACGTCGGTCGCCTGCAGCTGCGCGGTGAGCTTCGCGTCTTCATCGAGCGAGAACGTGGCCGCGCTCGCGACCGGAGCATCGTTGACCGCGCTCACCGCGACTTTCACCTCGACCGCGACGCTGGCCTGACCGTCACTCACCTCGACGGTGAACGCATCGGCCCCGCTGAAGTCGTGCACAGGGAGGTAGGTCAATTTCCCACTCTTGGCATCGACCTGGGCCTCGCCGTGCGCCGCGCCAGACTTCACCGAGTAGGTGAGCGCATCGCCGTCGACATCGGTGGCGAGCACGGCCCCTTTCGCGGGGGCATCTTCAGTCGTCACCAGCGAGACCGCAGCCGCGACCGGCGCATCGTTGAGCGGGTTCACGGTGATGGTCGCCGCGGCGTGAGCGGTGAGCGAGCCGTCTGAGACCTCGAACGCAAAGTCATCAGCACCGTGAAAGTCGCGCACCGGTACATAGGTCACCGCGCCTGAGGCCGTGACCGTGAGCGCACCGTGCTTGGGCGCAGCAGCGACTCGAAAGGTCAGCGTCGCGTTGTCGACATCGGTCGCCGCGAGTTGCCCGGTCAGCTTCGCGTCTTCGTCGACCGTGAATGACGCAGCGCTGGCCACCGGAGCGTCATTGACCGCGCTCACCGAAACCTTGACCTCGGCGTTCGCGCTCAGCTGCCCGTCGCTGACTTCGAGGGTGAAGGCGTCGGCTCCGTTGAAGTCGAGCGCGGGGGTGTAGGCAACTCTGCCCGTCGCTTCGTCAACCGTCGCGACGCCGTGCGCAGGCGCAGTCTCGACGACAGTGTGCAGTGAGTCGCCGTCGACATCTCGGGTGGCGATCACCCCAGACACCGTCGAGTCTTCTTTCACCGTCAGCGCGAGCGGGCTGGCGGTGGGCGCGTCGTTCACTTCTGCAATGTGCACCATCACTTTGGTCGACCCACCGTTGAGGTCGATCACCAGCGCGTCGTCACCGTGAAAGTTGTGCGCCGGCATGTAGACCAAGGTGGCGCCGTCCATGCGGGCGGCTCCGTGTGCGGGCTTGGTTTTCACGCTGGGTTTGGGGGCTTTCGCCACGAGCTCGGTCGTGAGCGCTTCGCGTACCTCTGTGTCTTCGGTGCCTTTGAGCTCGAGCACGGCCGGAGCCGGTGCGTCAGCGAACGCAACCGGCGCGGCAAGGGTGCCTATTGACGCAACAAAGAACCATGTTGACATTGTTCGCGCGGCCCCCCGTGAGAGGGAGACTGCTGCACGAAGGGGCCAGAGAACCGATTCAGCGAGTCGCATGTGACGTCGCTGTGCACGTTGCGGTCCACCGCGAAATCACTGCACGGTGTGCGCAGGTGTGAGCTCAGTCGCCGTGATCAGGCGGGTCGGGAATTTCGTCTTCTTCATCGAACCCACGAGCCTCTGGCACGGCCTCGAGCGACTCTGGCGTCTTCGCCGCTCCGCTCTTGGCCTCGGGAGCGCCCTCTTTCGAGGTCACGTACCACTGCCGGCCCTGCTGCAGCCGCGTGCACAACCCGGCTTTCTCCATCGCCTCGAGCAAGCGGCTGAAGGTCGAAAACCCGGCCTCTCGCTCGTCGAAGTCGGGCTCTTTGCGCACGATGGTCTCTTTGATGAGCGACGGGTTGATCGGCCCAGTCGCCCTCGACAGCAGGCTCGCGACCACCTCGCGTGCAATCAACGGTATCTCGCGAGGCGCGCGCTTGCCGCCACCCGAGCTGCTCGAGCTGCCGCTGCTGGGAGGCGTGGTCGCGCTGCCGGTCTCGGTGACCGCGTTGCCGCTGACCGTCGAACGCTCACCCGAGCCGCCGCGCGAGCGCCGGTGCCGGCCCTCGGAGCGCCCTTCGCTCTTCAGGTAGATGAACTCGTCGCAGGCCTTGACGAAGAACGGTGAGGTGGCCTCCTTGACCGCCAGGCCAATCACGAACTTGTCGTTCTCGCGCAGCTTGTAGGCCAGCGGGCAGAAGTCGCTGTCACCCGAGGCGATCACGAAGGTGTCGATGTGGTGGCGGGCGTAGTTCAGCTCGAGCGCGTCGATGACCAGGCGCATGTCGGCGCCGTTCTTGCCGGCGCGGGTAGAGGGCGGCACGTCGACCAGCTCGACTCCGAACTCGTGCAGGTGGGCCTTGGCGTCTTGAAAGCGAGACCAGTCGCAATACGCGCGGCGAAAGATGATTTTGCCCTTCTCGAGCAAGCGGTCGAGCGAAGGCTGGAGGTTGAAGTTGGCGGCAGTGATGCCAGTGTTCGTGACCAGGTTCTCGAAGTCGACGAACAGGGCAATGCGGCGTTCTGTAGAAGTTTCAATCACGGCCCCTCATCGCACGAGTCAGCCCTTTTTGTTTCGATTTCGCCTCATTTGTTCGGCGAGATCGGCTTTGAGGGCGGGGTCGGTTTTGCCGGCGTCGATGCCCTCGGCCGAGCGCGCCTGCCCGAGGGCGACCGCGGGCCTGTGCGCTGGCGTGAAG
>JANLPS010000451.1:0-22669 GCA_031367385.1 Archangium sp.
GCCGGTTGCTCTGAGGGGAAGTTTTCTGCCCGCCGACCGCGTCGCTCAGCCCGCGCTCAGAGAACGTTTCTGGCGCTGCGAGCGTGTCTCATCGCGGTCCCTCACCGCCGGTCGATCACGAACGTGCGCGGTCAACGACAGTCTGACGACCCTGCGCTCGCCCCAACGCGGGAAACTCTGGGTGAGGCCCAAGCCGACGCGCCCAAGAGCACTCCGCCACCCGAGAAAACTCGGGTACCCGCTGGAATGCCTGCATCGCAGTCGCGTCGCGCGACCTCGGTGTGAACGGGGGTTGTTACCGGGCGACGGGCGCTGGCTGGTAGATCCACGCGTCTTGGAGGATCTCGACCGTGCTGCCCTGCTCGCTCACGCCGCCGGTGATCAGCACCGCGCCGTCTTGAAGCAACGTACACGTGTGCGAGTACCGCGCGGTCTCGAGGTTCGGCCCGCCGACGCTGGTGCTCCCGCCGCTGGCTGAGGGCTTGATGAGCACCGTCGAATCGTCGCTTCGGCTGGGCCCGTTGGCCGAGTCGATGGTGCGCCCACCCACCGCGAGCACCGTGCCGTCAGCCATCGTCACTGCGCAGATATCGCCACGCGTGCCCACGCTCGGGCCCATTGCCACGGTCGCCGAAGCGGTCGAGACCACCTCCGATGAGGCGATGGGCTTGACCATCGTCGCGTCTGAGTAGCCGCCAAGCAGCATCATGTCGGCCCCGTCGTTGAGCACGGCCACACCCGAGGCTCGGCGGCCCGGGTCGCTCAGCCTCGGAGGGTTGTTGAACGTCGGCGTCGTGTACGTCTTGCTCTTCGGGTCGTACTTGAAGAACGTGACGTCGGTCTCGAGCGTGGTGCCCATCGTGCCGCCAGCGCCTCCGACCGACATGATGAACTCGCCCTGCTTCATCGCCGCGACCGCCATGCCGAGCCGCGGGTAGCTGACCCCCGCGACCACGAAGTACTTGTTCACGTCAGCGCTCGCCGGGTCACCGACGAAGAACTCGACCTGCTCTGCGGGTATCAAGCCCGCAGTCGAGTTTCTCGTCAGGCCACCAATCACGACCACGTTGCCGTTCTGATCGAGCGCCGCCGCGTGATGCGACCGGGGAATGCTCGGCGGGTCATCGCGCCGGGTGGGGCCGTAGCGATCGACCGTCTCGTCGTAGACGACGATGTTCGGGTTCGGCGCCACGATGTTGGTGGGCATGTTGTTCTGCTGCACGTAGGTCTCTCCGCCCCAGAGCAAGACCTGGCCGTTGGGCAGCTTGGTCGCGGTGTGAAACGCCTTGGGCAGCTTGGTCTCGCCAGACGTGCTGCGAATGGCGATGTCTTGCGCCGACTCGAACTCGTTGGTCTCGGGGTTGAAAATCTCAGCGTCGCTGAGCGACGTCTTGAACAGGCCACTCTGGTTGTACCCGCCCGCGATGAACACCTTGCCGCTGTTGAGCAGCGTCGCCGTGTGCCCCGCCCGGGGGATGCGAAGCTTCGTGCACTGGTTGTTCGCGGCGAGGCTGGTGATCGGGTTGAACACGCCGACCTTGCGCAAGAACACGTTCACCTTCACCGGCTGCCCATTCAACGCCGTGGGAATGACGTCGAACACCTCGAACGGCAGCGAGTGGCCAATCGAGATCACCTTCGCCGACGCGTTCGGGTCTCCGTCGTAGCCGCGCACTTCGATCACGCGGTGCGTACCGGAGGGGATCTGCGGGATCTTGAGCTTGCCCGCGTCGCTCACCGCGGTCGACGTCAACGGCGTGGCCAACCCGTCGCCGTACACGCGCACCTGCACGTACTTCACGCCCGCGAACGGGTCGATCGCCGGGTCGCAGCTCTGAGTCACCACGGTCAACGCGTAGTTGATTTCCTTCGGCCCGCAGCCGACTCCGAGGGTCGAGACCAGCAGCATCACTGCGCACCGCTTCATGAAAATCACCACGTCGCGTTCACAGTGCCAGTCACCGGCCTCGTCACGTTCGACACCACGAAGTAGCCACCGACCGCCGCGCCACCCGCAACCACGATGCCCGTCACCACCCACACCCAGACCGGCACGCCGCCCGACTTCACCTGGGCGCTCGCCTCGCGCGTGGGCGCCGTCACCAACGCCGCCGAGTCTGCGGCGGGAGCCCTGACCCGCGGCGTCAACACCGGCTTGCTCTTGGGGCCCACCACGTCGAGATCATCGGTCTTCACCGGGCCCGGGGCGGGCTTCACCGCCACCGCGACCACCGCCGGCTGCGCCTTGTGCAAGGTCAAATCAATCGGCAACGCCGTTGGAGTGCCGAATGAAATCGCCCGGCGAATCGCCTCGTCACACAGCTTGAACACCTCGGTGTTCGCGGTCAGCACGTCGGTATCGAAAGCGACCGGCGTGAGCAGCGACACCGCATTGCGCTTGAAGCTGTAGAGGGCCGTGCCCGCCTGCAGCTGCGTGTCATTGAGCCTGAGCACCACGCCGAACAACGCGAAGTCAGCGCCAGCGGCCTTGGTGAAGGCCTGCAGCCTCGAGACCATCGCCTCATCGACCGGCGAGCCCACTTTCGGGTCAGCAGCCACATTGATTGGCGCCCGCTCGGCGCTGGTGTTCGCGAACATCGCGCGGGCCTTCGTCACCCCGCCCTTCACTTCGACGGCCTGGCCCCAGCGCTCGCCGCGGCTGCTCTCGACGCGCACGTAGTGCATGCCGGCGGCGAGGTTCTCTTCGAGCACCGGCACCATGCCCAGGTCACGGCCATCGACGAACGCCGTCGAGCCCGAGGGCCCTTCGACCGACACCTGACCCCGGGGGGCTTTCTCGAGCCGCTTCTTGGCCTTGTCGAGCTCGCGCTGAAACACGGGAGGAAACCCGGCCGGCAGCACCGCCGACGGAGAGAGCCGAGCGAGATCAGTCAACGCGCCCTTGGCCTCTTTCTCGGAGCCCATTCGAAAATACGCCGCGGCGAGCTTCACGTTGGTATCGGTGACGACCGAAAAATCAGCGGTCGCCGGGTCGGCCAGCATGCCGTCCAACCCCCGACGGAGGTCTTTGACCGCATCTTCGAAGCGCAGCTCGTCGAACGCCTTCGTGCCCGTCTTGAGCGTCGCCAACACCTCGGCCGACGGCGCGCGTTTGACGCCCTGCGGGCCCTTCGAGACCGGGGCCGTGATGAACTCGACCGTGTCGGTGCGCGCCTTCAGCTCGTCATTTGCCAGTTGCGAAAACTTGGCCGCGGCCGCATCACTGGCGCCATCGCGAGCGGCGAACGGCACCACGACGACCTTCGCCCGCTCGGCGCCGAAGGCCGAAATACCTACCAAGACACACATCAAAAACGAAAAGTGTTGAGCCATTGCGGCGGAGCCAGACGAAAAGGGATGAATGAGGCGCGACATACGCGAAAACGGCTGATAATACAGTGGTTTAACCGGCCGCACCCTACCGACGCCCTCCGCTTCGGTCAATGGAGCCTCTTTCGACCGATGCGGCTGTCGCTCGCCACCCGAATTTTCATTGGTTACGCCGTGGTGTTGATCACCTTCGGCGCGGTTTCGCTGTTCAGCGTCACCGAGCTTCACCGCAACCAAGTCGAAATTCGCCTCGTCAGCGAGGGCTACCTGGGTCTGTTTCAGACCGCGTCGGCGTTGCAGAACCTGCAAAAGAACCAGGCCGACGAGACGTCACGGCTGCGCGTCGAACAGAACGTGGTGAACCGACGGCTGTTGATTCAGCTGTCGCGGCGGTATTTTTTCGAAGGGGTCGGGCAACAAATCGACGCCGGGCTCGCGACCACGCTGACCATGATGGAGTTCGCGCCCGAATCAGAAAAACGCTTCATCGCTGAGCTCGGGCAGAAGTTCTCAGACCTGCGCACCGCGTACGACGAGTACCACGAGGTCGCCGAGGCCGCGTGGGCGACGCTCGAAGCCCCGTCACCCGACCCCACTTCTGCAGAAGAGCGAATCGACAAGTTGTCGCGAAGCGAGAGCGCGTTGGCGTCGAAAATTCAGCTGATCTACGGAGCGATTCAGTCGCGAACGCTCGAACGCTCGCGTCAATCGCTCGAGCGCGAGCGGCGAACCGGCTTGGCGATCATCGCGCTGTCGGTGGTGGCGATCGCGGTGGGGTTGCTCGCGACCGGCATCGCGGCCAGAGCGTTGAGGCCGGTGCGCACGCTCATCGATGGGGTCTCGCGCATTGGCCGGGGCGACTACTCGGCCAAGCTCGGCATTCAAGGCGACGACGAGATCGCGGTGCTGGCGCGAGAGTTCGACGCGATGGCACGCTCGCTCAAAGAACGTGAAGCCCAGCTGGCCGAGAAGCAAGCCGAGTTGCTTGGGGCCGAGCGCCTCGCCGCGGTGGGCCGCGTCTCTGCACAGGTCGCGCACGAGGTTCGAAACCCGCTCTCGTCGATCGGCCTCAACGTCGAGATGCTCTCTGATCAAATCGCCTCCGCGCACTTCGATGACCCCGACGGTGCCCGGGAGGCCCGCGAGCTGCTCGACGCGGTGACCAACGAGGTCGATCGCATCACCGCAATCACCGATGAGTATTTGACGCTGGCGCGACTCCCGTCGCCGACCTTGCGGCGTGAGAACCTGGTCGCGGTGATCGACAGCGTGATCGGCTTCTCGTCTGAAGAGCTCACGCGCTCGAAGGTCGAGGTGGTTCGGCGATTTCCGGCGGCTGCGGTCGAGGCGCTGTTCGACGAGAACCAGCTGCGTCAGGTGATCTTGAACCTGCTGCGCAACGCCCGCGAGGCCATGCCCGATGGAGGCAAGGTCACGCTCACCGTGGCGGTCGCCGCGAGCGGCATCGAATTGCAGTTGGCCGACACCGGGCCGGGCTTGAGCGCCGAGGCGCGCGCGCGGCTCTTCGAACCTTTCTTCACCACCAAGCAAGGCGGCACCGGTCTCGGCCTGTCGCTCTCGCGTCAAATCATTCAGGCTCACGGAGGGCGGCTCGAAGCCTCCCCCGCCGGGCCTGGAACCACCTTCGTGCTGACCCTGCCCCGCCCGTGACCTTTCGCTTCTTCAAAGACGTGTTGCCGTCGGGTTTGACGGTCGTGACGGTTGAAACCAAGAACCTCCACAGCGCGATGGCCGCGGTGTACGTGCGCGTCGGCTCGCGGCACGAGACGGCCAAGACCAACGGCGTGAGCCACGTGCTCGAGCATTTGTTCTTTCGCGGCAGCAAGCGCTACCCCGACTCGGTGCGCATGAACGCCGCGGTCGAAGCGGTCGGCGGCAACCTGAACGGCGTCACCATGCGTGACTCGAGCTACTTCTACACGCCGGTGCACCCCGATGGCGTCGACGTGGCCCTGCGCATCTTGGGCGACATGCTGACTCAGCCGCGCCTGGTGCAGCTCGAGACCGAAAAACGAGTGATTCTCGAGGAGATGCTCGACGAGGTCGACGAGCGCGGCCGCGACATCGACGTCGACAACCTGGCCAAGCGGCACCTCTACGGCAGCCACCCGCTCTCATACAAAATCGCCGGCACCACCGACACGGTGAAGAAGCTGACGATGCGCGAGGTGAAGGCGCACTTCGAGACCTTCTACGTGACCGGCAACCTGGTGGTCGCGGTGGGAGGCCCGGTGCACCGCGACGAGGTCGTCTCACGCGTCGAGAAGAGCTTTGCCAAGTTGCCCCGCGGCAACCGGGTGCTCGAAGAGGCGCCTTCGATGAGCGCTCCGCCCGGGCCGACGCTGTCGTACGTGCATCTCGATGAATCGCAGGTCGAGTTTCGAGTCACCTTCCCCGCGTTTGCTGAGCATCACCCTGATCACATGGCGCTGGGGTTGCTTCGCCGGGTGCTCGATGACGGCCTGTCGTCGCGCCTGCCACACCGCATCGTCGAGAAGCGCGGCCTGGCGTATTCGATCGGTGCGACGCTCGAGAGCTTTCACGACACCGGTACTTTCGACCTCGACGGGGCGTGTGCGCCAGAGCACCTCGGGCCCGTGGTCGAAGAATGCCTGCGCACCTTGGCGACGCTGCGCGCGGGCAAGATCACCCGCGAAGAGCTGAAGCGGGCACAGACCCGCTACGCGATGCACCTCGATTTTCTGCAGGATTCACCGGGAGATCTCTGCGGCTGGTTCGGTGGCACCGAGCTCTTTCGCCCGGCCGAGACCTTCGAGAACCGGGCCGCGGCGGCCAGAGCGGTGTCGGTGAAAGACCTCCAGCGGGTGGCGAACGACGTGCTGACCCACTCGGCGCTGCATTGCATCGCGGTGGGCCCGAAGTCGGCGAAGCGATCGGTGCAGAAGGTCATCGACCGGTCGGCGAGGCTGCTGCACAGCCGGTGACCGGGGGGTTCTTCGTCTTCGCTCAGGACGAACGAAGGGTGATATTCTCGAGGGCGTGTCAGAGAACGACCCACCTCCGCCGAATGATTCGGGCCTCGAGCTCGATCTCCCGCCTCCGCCGCCGGGGCCTCAGCAGCAGTCGCCGACCCGCACCCAGAGCAACCCGAGCCTGGCCGCGGTGCGCTCGGCGTCGCGGGCGAACCCGCTCCCTTCGGCGGCACCGGCGAAGAAGCTGACCAAGGCGAAGCTGCAAGAAGGCGCGATCGACACGCTGCTCAACTCAGTCTCGATCTTGAGCGAGATGATGGAGGACTTTCGGAGCTCGGATCGCTTCTTCAAGTACAAAGCCGGCGTTCTGGGCCTGTGGCTCTTCTTGAGCATCTCGAGCTTCGCGGTCGCCTGCCCCGGGCACGGCCCATCGAACGACATCGACGCTCAATTGATCACCATTCAGGGCTCGAAGGGCACCGTGTACTCGGTGAAAAACGCCAGCAAAGAGAGCTGGTCGGTCGTCAAAGTGGTGGTCAACAAGGCCTACATGACGACGCTCAACCGGGTCGAGCCGAACGTGCAGATGCTGCTTTCTCCGGCGGTGCTCTTCGACACGAACAACGCCAAGGCCCCCGATGACCTGGTCGTCACCGACATCGTGGTCGACGTCGACGAGCCGAGCGCCCAGGTGCAGCTGCTCAAAGACGGTCAGCCGCAGCAAAAGTAGGCCCAAAGGGTTGTAGGCTCTGGCACCCGTGGCGCCTCCCCTCAATTCGTACGAGCGCATTCGCCGCCTCGCCGTCGGTGGCATGGGCGAGATTTTCTTGGCGCGCCGCAAAGAGGCCACCGGGCCAGCGGGCCTCGCGATTCTGAAGATGCTGTTGCCGCAGCGAACCTCAGAAAATGCGGCCGCGCAGATGTTCGCCGAAGAGGCGCGGCTGCTCACCTTGCTGCGGCACCCGAACATCGTGCGCATCTACGAGGTGTTCGAAGAGCAAGGCGAGCCGGTCATCGCGATGGAGTACGTCGATGGTGAATCGCTCTCGGTCTTGCTGCGAGCGGCGGCGACCGCCTCGAAACACAAGCCGGCGGCGTTCATCGAGGCGGTAGCGCAGGCAGCCCGTGGGCTCCATGCGGCCCATCGCGCGGTCGATGGCAACGGCCGGTCGCTCGATCTGGTGCACCGCGACGTGAGCCCCCAGAACATCATGGTGGGCCGTGACGGCATCGTGAAGCTGCTCGACTTCGGCATCGCCAAGGCGGTCGGCATACCCGCGCGTACGCAGCAGGGCGTGCTCAAGGGCAAGCTCGCGTACATGGCCCCGGAGCAGCTGGCGGGGTTGCCGCTCGATGCCCGCGCCGATGTGTTCGCGCTCGGTGTGGTGCTCTGGGAGTGCGCCCTCGGCCGCCATGCCTACGCGGGCAAGAACGAGATCGATTTGCTCAACGCGGTGATGGCCAATCAGCTGCCGCGGCCAAGCGAAGTGAGCCCCGACGTGCCGCGCGAGCTCGAAGACATCATCGTCAAGGCGGTCGCGCCGCAGCGGGAGCTCCGGTACCAGAACGGCGCGGCGCTGGCCGAGGCGCTCGAGACGTACCTGGCAAAGCTGCCCAGCGCGCAGCGGGTCGAGCTGGGTGACTATGTGAATTCGCTCGTCGGGCCTGATCTCGACCGGCGGCGGGCGGGCCTCGGAGCGGTCGAGCCCCTTCGCGGAGCGCCACGCCCGCAAGACGCGACGACTGAAGGAGCGCACGGAAAGGGCGCGACGACGATGAACCCGGTCGGCGCGATGTTTTCCGTCGCGGCGGAGGCGAGCTTATTCGAGGGGCTGTTTCGCGGCGTGACGCTGCCGCCGCGGGCGCTCGAGGAGCTCAAGCGCATCGGCGTCGACCCCAAGCGGTTGGAGTCGAAGTACCGGGTCGATGTGTGGGCGCACACGATTGAGATCGTTCGACGACACACGTACCCCGACCTGCCCCCTGACGAGGCGAACCGTCGGCTCGGGTACGATTTTTCGCGCGGGTTCGAGAGCACGATTGGCGGGCGAATGGTGCTGGCGCTGCTGCCGCTGCTGAAACCGGCGACGCTGCTGGCGAAGGTGCCGAGGTTCTTCAAGCTGGGCCGGCCCGACATCACGATTTCATGGGTGAGCACCTCGAAAACCAGCGGTTCGCTGCGGGTGATCGACATTGCGCAGGTCTCTCCGTACTTCGACGCGGGGTTGATTCAGTACATGATCGAGCGCATCGGTGCGCAGGCGAAGTCTCGCGTCGAGTTTCACTCGCTCAGGGAGTTCTCGATTCACTACGAGTGGGCGTGAGCGCGGTGAACTGGAGAAGGCGAAAGCTCGCCAGGCCCGAGCCGAGCTTTGCCCAGAGGGGGCAGGCGAGAACGCTCGCGGCCAGCAACCAAGGCGGTCGCGAAGTTCCGCTCGGCGATTGACGCACTACACTGAGCGCATGTCGCACATGCTCCTCGAGACGGTGTTGGCTCGCCCATGACGCACGCTCTACTGCTGTACGCTGCGCTGCTGAGCCTGAACGCGGGCAAAGCGGTCATCGCCAAGCCCGCGCCTGCGGCGCTCGTGCTCGACGGTGATCTCGTCGAATGGAACCCTGGTCACTTCTCGACCAGCCCTCCGCTCGAGATCGTGGCCGGCACCTCGTTCGTCGAAGAAGGGGCCATCGCGTCAGACGCTGATCACTCGGCGCGCGTGTACGTGGGGTACGACGCGAAGGCGATCGTCGTCGGAGCGCTGATTACCGATGACCATCTGGTCTCCCAGTATCGAAAGGGCGATATGTGGCAGGGCGACCTGCTCGAAATCATCATTCCTCGCGCGGGGTTGGGCGTCTTACACGTCGGCATCAACCCGGTCGGTGACGTTCACGTCTTCTCGCCCCCGCAGAGCGCCACGGCCGCGGCAGAGAACGCGATTCGCGCGGCGGCTCGCATTGAAAAAGACGGCTGGGTGGTCGAAGTGTCGATACCCTTTCGGGCCTTCGGCGCGGTGGGCACTGAAGCCAAGTGGCCGATCAACTTCGCCTTCAAAGACGCCGACCCCGGAGAGCCCAGCGTCGGGCACCGGGTCTGGTCGGGCCTGCGCCACCAACTGCGAGCCAGCGCGGGCACGATCACCTTCGACCGGAGCGCCGTCGCACCGGCGCCTGATCCCACCTGCCCTGCCTTCACCAAGACGATTGAGCTCACCGCTCCGCTCGCCGCGAAGGGTCAGGCGCTGGTCGCCAAGAACGAACCCGTGACGCTGCGCATCGTGAACTTTCAATCGGCCACCGAAAACTGGGCCACGTTCTGGTCGTCGTTTCGACCCGATGAAATTCGCTCGGGGCTCGATGCGGCCCAAAAGCTCAAAGCCAACGCGATTCGCATCTTCGTGTTCGACGACGTCTTCGGCATCGACCACCTGCGACCCGAGATGCTCGAGCACCTGCACTTCGTCGTTCGAGAGGCCGCCGCCCGTGGCCTGCTCTCGATCGTGAGCTTCTTTCCCTTCAAGAAGGAGTTCAGGCCCGAGTGGTACGCGCGCATGCAGGCGCACCTCGAGGCCATCGTGAGCTCGTTCGTCAACGACCCCGCCATCGCCATGTGGGATCTGATGAACGAGCCCGACCACATGTGGGCCTTGTACGATGGCGGCGTCACCGCGGGCGATGTGTCGAAGTGGGCCTCGCGCATGTTCAGCGCAGTGAAGGCGGCCGACCCCAGCCACCTGGTGACCGTCGGGCTCGCTGGGCACTTTCTCGACAAGAAGGTCTTCGCCGCCGACGAGCTGTTGCCCTTCGTCGACGTGATCTCGTTTCACTTCTACGGCGAGCTCACCGGGCTGCCCCCCGTCTTCGAGCGCGCCAGGGCTGGGGTGCAGAAGCCGTTGGTGCTCCAGGAGATCGGCGTCACGAGCCTCTACGAGTCTGACGACGAAGCCGTGCAGAAGCTCGACGCCATCTGTCAGCAGGCGGCGGCGTCTTCATTGAACGGCGTGGGCGTGTGGGAGCTGTTCGATCACCCCGTCGGCTCGATCGCGCACCTCACTCCGCGGTGGTCTGAGACGGTCGAGAATGACTTCGGGCTGCTGACGTTCGACAAGCGCTTCAAGCGGCAGGCAGCGTCATTTTGCCACTGCCTCAAAGTGCCCGGCTTTCGATTGAAGTGAGGGGGGGGGCCTGGCCCAGGTAGGCGAAAGTATGACATGTGGGCGTCCCTATGAACCGTGCCCTCCTGGTCTCCCTGATGTGCCTGGTGAGCTGTGCCCGCATGTACCCCGACAAGGTGGCGATGGGGGTTGCCCGGCTCAGCGTGCGTGATGCCGCGGTGCTCACGGCGCTGATCAATGCCGACACCACGTGCGGGTTCGCGTCGCCTGGGGTGTTGAGTCAGCCTCAGATCAACGAATCGGCCGGTACCGTTCAGTGGACGGTGAAGGACTGCCGACTCTCGTTCGGTGGGCTTCGCGAGGTCGCGAAAGACTGCGGGGGCGTGGCGACGCGCGTGGGAGGCGCCGTGGTGGTCTCTGCCACCCGCACCATCACCGGCACGCTTACCGGCAACACCGCCAACCCGGTCGTACCGATGGGGCCCGACGCGGTGGTGATCTCGATCACCGCCAAGCCCGAAGACTTCATCGTTCGCATCGACGGCCAGAAGACCGCGCTGACCATTCACTCTGGCGTGCTGTCGTACCAGGCCACTCCGCGGTTGGCGGTCTCGAGCTCGAAGGGCGTGTGCGCGGTGCCCACCAACGACGTGCGGCTCGAGGGGCTCAAGTACGACAATGCTGACGTCACCATCGACAACGACGGCAGCTTGATTGACGCCGATGTCGCCAGCTCGTCGTTTTCGGCGCAAGTGGGCAAGGGCGCAGACCGCGAGAACGCCTTGTGGGGGCAGCTGACCGTCTTCGGCTCGAGCCAGACCATGCCCACGGCTTCAGACAAAGACGGCCTCGACCCCACCTACGACAGCGACGCCTACCGAAAGACCTGGTCGTGCGCCCCCGACCTCGCGCAGCCGATCAGCAACATCTGCCCGTCACTCGACGAAGCGGTCGGCCAGGGCGCAGCGCGGCTGACAGTGATGGCGGCCGGTAAATTGGCGAGCCTGATCGACAGCGACACCCACTGCGGGTTCTCGAACCCCGCGGTGATTGCTGCAGCGGTGAACACCGGCATCGTGGGCGACCGCGAGGGCAGCTCGACCACCAGCATCAGTGCGCCTTGCCGGGTGCAGTTCGATTGGCCGACCGTGGTCTCTCGCGACTGCAACGGCGTCGAATACACCATGCAGGGCGCCGTGTTGGTCACCGGCACCAAGACGGTGCGCGGGATTGTGTCGGGCGACCCGCTCGAGCCCGTGGTGCCCACCAGCCGTGACGCGGCCGAGCTGAAGCTCTCGTTCGCCTTCGACACCTTCAAGATTGGTGATTCGAAGGGCCATGCGCTCAGCGTGACCTCGGGCACCTTAAGCGGCACCGTGCACCCGCGCCTGGCGAAAGACACGATGACTGGCGCCTGTTCGATCGTGACCGCGGTGGCCGATTTCTCACACCTGAGCTGGGCCAAAGGCGTGGCGAAGGTCACCAGCGATGGCAACACCCTCAACGCCGTCATCGACAGCTCGGCGATCGAGGCGCTGAACGGCAACAAGAACGGCAACGTCAACACGCTCGCGGGCACGATGTGGGTCAACAGCAAGTTGGTGACGATGCCTGCTGTGCTCGACCCTGAGTACAACCAGACGTCGTTCGACGCGAGCTACGCGTGCCTGCCCCACATGGTGGTGCCGGCTTCTGAAGCCGACTGCTCGCTCTACCCCGAGCTGGCCAAGAACGCGGCGCGGTTGATGGTGCAGACCGCCGGTGCGGCGGCGTCGCGCGTGAATGCCGACAAGAAATGCGGGTTCGAGACGCTGCTGGTCAAAGTGGCCCCGACGAGCGTTCAGGGCGGCGACGGAGAGATGGGCTCGATGAAGTGGCACGTCAACACCTGCAACGTTGGCCACGAGGGCGCGACCGACTACGCCACGAATTGCTCTGGCGCGAAAGACTTCGTCGAAGGCACCTTGGGTGTCTCGGCCACCCGCACGGTCACTGGCATGCGCAAGGTGTTGCTGGGGGTGATCAACTCGATCACGCCGGCCAGCAGTGACGCGGTCACGATCGCGCTCGACAAGGTCGACCTGGTCGAGGTCGCCGCCTGGCGGCTCGACCCGGGCGCCACTGCGCCGCGCGGCAAGCTCGTCTTTCACACGGGCGAGCTGAGCGGCACGGTCTTGCCGATCACCGCGCAGCGCCGCAGCGCCCCGGGCACCTATGACATCTCCACGCCGATTGCGCGCTTCAGCGAGCTGTCGTTGGGCGAGGCGCACGCGACGCTGTTCGCAGGGCCCAAGCGCTTCAACCTGAACCTGACCTCGGCGAAGCTGTCAGCGATGAACGGCCGGTGGATGGGCCAAGGCAACACGATGACTGGCACCGTCGTGATCGACGGCCAGACGGTCACCATCGCCGGCGAGCCGCTCGACCCGCTCTACGACCAGCCCGCGTTCGATGCGAGCTATGCGTGCACGTCTGACATGCAGGCGACGATTGCGCCGTAGTTGCAGAGAATGAATGACTGGCTGACAAAGGCCCGCCCTAATTGTTTTGCGGCTTTCGGCCAAACACGGCAACACTGAGATGTGGCTGATTCGAAGACCGACTCGATCGTAGCGCTTGCCAATGACCTCCCGGTGGGGGTTTGGGTCGCACGGGTGCCCAGCGGTGAGCTGGTGTACGCGAACCGAACCTTCACCGAGATCATGGGCATGGCGGCCCGCGGCGACGTCGCGGTGGGTCACTATGCCGAGCCCTACGGCATCTACACGCGCGACGGCGAGATCTACCCAGAAGACCGCCTGCCCTTCGTTCGCGCGGTGAATGAGCGCACGACGGTCATCGTCGATGACATCTCGATTCATCGAGGCGACGGCCGTCGTGTCGACGTTCGTGCCATCGCCCGACCCATCTTCGAGGCCGACGAGCTCACGCTCGTCTCGATCGCGTTTACTGACGTCACCGCTGAGGTCGAGGCGCTTCGCGCAAAAGACGAGCTCCAGGCCCGCCTCAAGAGAATCATCGATTGCGCTCCCATCATTCTGTTCTCGTTCGATACCCGGGGCGTCATCACGCTCTCAGAGGGGCACGGGCTCGAGTCAATCGGCTTCAAGCCCGGTGACCTGGTGGGCCGAGACGTGGCAGACCTCTACAAACACGCTCCTGAGGTACTGGCCGCGCTGAAGCGGGCGCTGGCTGGCGAAGAGTTTCATGTCAGGGCCAAGGCAGGCCCAGTCACCTTCGAGACGACGTTCGTGCCGTTGCGAAACGCGGCAGGCACGATGGTCGGCGTGACGGGGGTCTCGAGCAACGTGACCGAGCGTGAAAATCTGCATGCGCGGCTCGTTCAATCGGCGCGAATGGCCTCTTTGGGCACCATCGCCTCGAGCGTGGCGCACGAAGTGAATACGCCGCTTGCCTACATCGCCTCGAGCCTCGACCACGTCAGCGCCGAGCTCGACAAGGTGCGCCGCGGAGGCACCCTCGAGAGCGTCGAGACCCTGTACGACCTCTTGCAAGAGGCCCGAAAGGGCGTCGATCGCGTGAAGACCATCTCACGTGACCTCAATGTGTTCTCGCGGCCTCACGAGCGAGAAGAGCCTGTCGATGTACGGGCCGTGCTCGAGACCGCCATTCGCATGGCCTCGAATGGCACCTCACAGCGCGCCCGGCTGGAGCGGGCCTTTCACGATGTGCCGCCGGTGATGGCGAACGAGACGCGGTTGGCACAGGTATTTCTCAACCTCTTGGTGAACGCGGCGCAATCGATACCTGAAGGCGAGCCGAGCAAGAACGAGATTCGCGTGACGACCCGAGCGCTCGAAGGGCGGGTCGTCATCGAGGTCAGCGACTCCGGGCCTGGCATCGAGGCGGCCATCTTGCCCCGCATCTTCGACCCATTTTTCACCACGCGCTCTCCGGGTGAGGGCACCGGGCTGGGGCTGGCCATTTGCCAAGACATCGTGCACTCGATTGGCGGTGAAATTTCGGCGTCGAACAACCCGGCCGGGGGTGCGACGTTCACGGTCTGCCTGCCGAGCGCCTCACGGCCGCACTCCCCCGAGGCGAGACCGGAGCGCTCGAAGCTCGAGAAGCGCGCCCGGGTGCTGATCGTCGACGACAACCCTTCACTGCTCAAGGTGTTGCAGCTCAGCCTGGGGGCGACCTGCGAGCTCGAGGTCGTCAGCAATGGGTCAGAAGCGTTGAAGCGGTTGTTGGAGCGCGAGCCCTACGACGTCGTGCTCTGCGACCTGATGATGCCCGACATCACCGGGATGGACGTGTTCGAGCGGCTGCGCGCGGCCCGGCCATCGATGGAGCGAGCGCTCTGCTTCATGACCGGAGGTGCGTTCACGCCTCGGGCGCGAGCGTTCTTGGCGCAGGTGCCCAACCCCTGCTTCGAGAAGCCGTTCGACTTCGGAGAGGTCATTGGGCGCGTGCTGGCTGAGCGTCAGGTGTCGGCGCCCACCTCACATTGATGACTTCTGTGAAGGGTGTGGTTGACTCCCCCGCAGTGGCCTTCGACTACGAAAAAGTGACCTGGGGCGGCGGCGACGTCGTCTCTCCAACAGCTCCCGATTTTTTAGATCACAGCCTGCATCTTCGGTACGCGCTCGACGCGCTTCGAGAGATTCAAGGCAAGGTGATCGAGATCGGCTGTGGCTCAGGGCGGTTCATCGCCTCGGTCAAGGCCGCCCGCCCCGACCTCGACGCCTACGGGTGCGACCTGAGCAAGACCGCGCTCGAAGCCGCTGCGAGCCGAACCGGCGTGCACTTCGACGAGGCCTCTGCCGAAGCCCTGCCCTACCGCGATGGCGAATTCGCAGGCGTGCTGATGATCGACGTGCTCGAGCACCTCGATCAGACCGGGCCCGGCCTGGCCGAGGTGCGGCGCATCATGCAACCCGGCGGCGTGTTTCATCTCGTCTTCCCCTGTGAGGGGCACCCTGCGACGTTGCATGGCCGCTTCAAGACGCTCTCGGAGCTGAAGCGAAAGTACGCCGGGCACGTGCAGAAGCTGTCTCCGTGGCAGCTCAAGCGCACGTTGATCGAGGCCGGCTTCACCGTCGACACGATGCTCTACAGCTACCACGGGCTCGGGCAGCTCTACGATCTCGCGGTCTTCGGCTCGATGGGCCTGGGCTTCGACACCCACAAGGCCCGGCAGCAGCACGTCGAATCGAGCGGGCTCTCGCCGCTCAAAGTGGCGCGAAAGGTCTTGTCGCGGGTGCTCTACTGGGAGTCGCGCTTGCTGGCGAAGGTGCCGTTGGGAATGACGGTGCATGTTACCTGTCACTGAGAGCGCTCCGGCGAAGTTGCCGCAGTGGTTTCTGGTGGGCCTGGTGGCCACTCCGGTTCTGCTGAGCCTGTTCAGCGGGTATCAGCAGCGGGCCTTCGATTCGTATGTGCACATGTTTTTCGCCGACCACTACCTGCGGGGGTGGTTCGACCTGTGGGAGCCGCGCTGGTACGGCGGTTTTTCAGTCATCACCTACCCACCGCTCGCGCACCAGCTGGTCGCGGTCTTCGCCAGCGTCATCGGGTACGAGCCGGGGTTCATTCTCACCATGGCCTTGGCGATGACCGCGCTGCCGTTCGCGGCGGCGGCGTTTGCAAAGGCGATCGGCGCAAAGGCGGCGGTGCCGTGGGTCTTCGTGCTGCTGGCGATTTGGCCGACCTCGCACCGGTTCGCCTACGTCTACGGTCAGCTGCCGATGATGGTGGCGACGCCGCTGGCGTTGTTCGCGATGGCGATGCTCAAGCGGTACCTGACCCTGGGAGGCACTCGGCGGCTGATGTTGTTCGGCGCCCTGGTGGGCGCGACCGCGGCGGCGCACCACGTGACCACCATCTTCGCGGCGCTGGGCTGCGGCATGGTCGGCGTCGGGCACGTCTTTTTTTCGAGTCAGCGAGGCGCGTTTCGAACGGTGCTCGTTCGCTCGGTGCTGGGGGCCTGCGTGGCGGCGGTGGCGATCGTCGTCACGATCTTGCCGTTCTGGCAGTTCGCCCGCCAAGAACCGCAGACCGAAATTCCTCACATCTCGAGAGACCCGCTGTGGGAGCGCCCGTTCGGGCTCGACGTGATCGAGCAGCTGATCTTCGTCGCAGTGGGCGTGGTGGGCATGATCTACGCGGCGCTGCGCCAGCGGCCGTTGTTCATGCTCGCGGCCGGCGTGACCTTCTTCGCCGTGCTCTCGATGGGCACGACCACCGACATCCCCAAGGTGCTGTTTGGTTCGCAGTATCGGTGGCTCACCTACGACAAGTTTCAAAACTGGGCGGCGATCTGGTTTTGCGTGTTGGTGGCCCAGGCGGTGAGCCGGGTGAATCGCGCGATCGTGGTGCCGATGGTCGCCGTGCTGTTGCCGCTCGCGTTGCTGTCGGTCAGCCACAAGGGGTCAGACCTGCTGCAGCCCGAGTTCGTGCAAGACATTCGGCCGTTGCTCGAGCCCCTCAACCAGCCCGACTCGTCGAAGTACCGGCACCTCACCCTGGGCTTCGGCGATCAGTTCTGCCGCTTGAGCATTTATGGGCAGTCACCCAACGTCGACGGCGACTACCACACGGCCCGCAACGACCCGGTGCTGCGCACCAGCGGAGTCGCGACCCTCGATGCCTCGAAGTACTACCCCGAGGGGCCTCGGGTGCTGCACTCGGTGCTCTCACGCGCCGACGAGCTGAGCCTGCGGTGGGTGTATGTGTACGACCCCGGGTACTACGACGCGTTGTTGGCGGAGGGGTACGCGTTGAAAGACGTGTGGCCCAATGGCGTCACGTTGTTCGAGAAGGCCGACGTGCCGCCGATTGAGAGCACCGACGCGAGGCCAATCACGCGATGGGGCCTGTTCTGGGGCATCGTGCCGCTGAGCGTGCTGGGGTTGGCCGTGCTGCTGGCAATGCTCGAGCTTCGGCGCGGCGGCTGGGACGGTCGGCCTCTCGTGGGGTCGTCAGGTTGAACACCCACGCCACGAGGAACACAATGACAACCGTCAATCGCAGCAGCTCGGGCCCCGTGCCCATCGGTGCGGTCTCGCCTGCGCCGTGGGTCAATGACCTGCAGCGTGCCATCAAAGACAACGTGTTGAAGAAGACCGAGGTCGGTTCTCTCATCGCGCCGTATCTCTCTCAGCTCGACGTCAACCCCGAGTTTCGCGCAGTGCTCGAGGGGCTCCTGACCCGCACGAATTTGCACTTCGGGCCAGGGGCGAAGCAGGCGCTGGTGGAGCTGCTCGGGCCGCAGCTTTCGGGGCCGACTGTGTCGAAGGCTCCGTGGCTTGCCGACTTAGACAAGGCGATCTCCGATCGACGTTTGACTGAATCAGAGTTCAACGAGCGCATCGCACCCCAAGCGACCTTGCTCGATTCGAACCCCGAGTACGTCAAGAAGCTTGGGTCGCTGATGAATGACCGGCACCTCAGCATCGACCCGAGGGCCCGCACTTTGCTCAGGGCGATGCTCGGGCCTCAGACGTAGCCGTGGAGTCGGTGGGCGGCGTTGGGGGTCAGCGAAGGCAGCGCTTCTTCTCTCTCTGGAGGCAGTCATGGGTATTGCGTCAATCAACAGTACGTCGATTCTGGATCTCACCACGTCGGTCGCTGAACCCTTCGAGGTCGATGCTGCCCTCCCCGCAACCCCTGAGTACGCACCGCAGACCTCGAGCTACTCCGGCCCGACCGGCTCGGTGACCCAGGGCGATGCGACCTACGCCGTGACCAATGGCGAGGTGTGGTTCAACGGCAAAGCCATCGGCTCGGTCAACGATGCGGGTGATTACTCGGTCGTGCTCAACGGCCAAAAGCTCACCGGCAACGTCGGCAACCTCATCGGCGCGGCCATCGAAGGCACCACCAGCACGGGCGTCAAGGTCGACCTGCACCCAACGGCTCCGACCGCGCCGACCGCCCCAGGCGAGAGCGCGATACCTGGCATCACCGACGACCAGATTCGGGCTTTCTACGCCACCAACCCGAGCCAAGACGCCATCGACGCCATGGCCCGAAAGCTCGGGCTGAACAACACGCAGATCATGCGCGCGACGGAGATCGGTACCGGCATCGATTTCAAGACAGCGCCCGCCTGGCAGGTCTTGGGGGCGTATGAGCAGGCGAACCACGTGACCGGCACGTACTCCCGCCAAACCTACGACGGGCGAGGCGAGCGCCAGGCGTCTTTCTATGCGCCCAAGCTGGGGCGCGAAGTCACCCCTGAAGAGATCGCCGCCTTTTACGCGAAGCGCCCCACCCGATCGCAGGTCTTGGCGAAAGCCGCAGAGCTCGGCATAAGCGCCGTCGCGATCCCAGACATTTCGGCGTTCGGCCCTGGCAGTGATTCCAAGGCGAATGCCGCTCAGCAGATGAGCCTGGGCTTGTCGCTGAACAGGGGCACCGATGGGTACGCGTCGAACAGCGCCGGGCAGGTGGTGTCGGTCAAAGACCCCGACGCGATGTACTCGAGCGACCCGCTGCACACCGGGCTCGATCGGTATTTCAACCGGCGACCGGAGTCAGGTTCGAACGTCGGCTCGCGACCTCGGCGCTGACGCCCCACCGCCGCCTGTAACGAGCGCGGCATCGCGGTCGGTTTCTTCGGGCCGAAGCTGTCAGCGCCCGACGCGTCACCTGCTCCCGGCACTTTCCGTCTTCGCCTGGCACCGCTACTGGCAAACGTGGGCGACGCAGTGCTGACCGGTGAGGCAGTCGAAGTCAGCTCGGCACATGGCTGAGGTGCCACCGTCTTCGACGCCAGCGTCGGGCGCTTCTCCGCCGTCGAGGTCGCCGCCATCGGGCTGGCCGCCGTCTTCAGGCAGGCCACCGTCGACCCAGACGCCACCGTCTTCAGGCACGCCACCGTCGGTCGAGACGCCACCGTCTCCAGATTGCCCGCCATCAAGCCCTCCGTCGGTCGGCCCGCAGACTCCGCCCTTTTCGAGCGAGCACTGAATCGGGTGACACTGGTAGTCGGTGCCGCAGAACCAGCCTTCTCCGCACTGCGCGTTGTTGATGCAGTGCGCGCCCAGACCGCCATCGCCCGCCCCCGCGTCGAGGTCGATGCCGCCGTCGAGGTCGGGAGACCCACCGTCTTGGACCGGGACGCACTGGTTGCCGATGCAAGCACTGCCCAGGCCGCATTGGCTGCTGGTGGTGCAGCTCTGCACGACGCAGACTTGATTGAGGCACACCTCGTTGCTGCTGCAGTCGTGGTTCGAGGCGCAGACCGGGGCCTTGCCTCCATCGAGCGCTCCGCCATCGACACCCTCGCCCGCTGAGCCAGCGTCGACCGGCTCGAAGGTGGCGCAGTGGTTGTTGGTGCAGACCTGGTTGGTCAGGCACTGCGAGTTGGTGACGCACACGGTGCCTTCAGATTGGCAGGCGCCACTGACGCAGGTCTGCTTGGCGCTGCACTGGCTGTTCGACGTGCAGCCGACCGCACAGCGCCCGGCATGGCAGATCTTGCCTGAAGCGCAGTTCGCGTCGGTGGTGCATTGACGGCGGGCGCCGGCTTGAAAGCGGGTGAAGCCGTTGACGCGAAAACGCACCAGCTTGTTGGCGACGTCGACCGAGATCGCCGAGGGGGCAATCTCGAAGCGCTCTCCATTCGCCTCTTGGACCTGAACGAAGATCTCGTCTTGTGACTCGGCTGAATACGGCAGCTGCATCTCTGCGGCGGTCGCGAAGACCATGCCCGCGGGGCCCCACTCGACGGTCGGGCCAGCGGCGAGGTCGGCTGAGAGCAGCGCTGAATTCGAGAGGTCGACGGTGATGGTGGTGTCTTTGTTCACCGCTCCGGCGGGCACGGCGAGGGCGGTACCGGCGAGCTGCGCGTTGTCAGTAGCGGCGATCTGAATCAGACCGCCCTTGGCGCTGACCGTCTCGGCCTTGACGAAGCGGCTCCCCAAGTTGCCGCAGGCGCTCAAACAACTCACCGCCGCGAAGACTGCACACCAGCTCATTCGACGAATCATGAATTTTCTCCCAAGAAGGCAATGTGGTGAATCGACCGACCCTGAAGGTCAGGCCGCTGGGTTTCGTTCAAAGCCCCTGGGCGTCTTGAAAGCGTCGAACCTCGGAGGCCCGCTCATTGTCGGGAAATTCGCGCAGAAACGCGGCCGCGGCGCTCGCGGCTTCGGCCGTACGCCCCAGGCGAGAGAGCGTCTCGAGCGCTGAGAGCGCGACCTCTGGCGCCAGTGCCCCGTGGGGGAAGCGGGCCTTCGATTCTTCGAAGACCTTCAACGCGCCTTCGAGATCTTGAGTGCGGCGCAGCCGGAGCACGCCTTGGGCGTAGAGCGCGGCCTCGGCGCTGAGCGAGGTGCCCTGTGCCGCTTCGGCGAGCCGTGCCTCTGCGGCGACCAGGTCACCCTGGGCTTCGAAGTCGCGGGCCTCCCTCAGGGCGTCGGCACGGTATTCAGCGGTCTGTGAGGCCATCACTTCTCGCACCGTACCGTCGGCCGCCGTGATCTGAACCGCACCGACCTGCACTGCGAGGCGCACGATTTCGGTCGAGGTGTCGAGCGTGAATTGTGCTCCGCGGGGCGCCTTGACGGTGATGCAGGGGCTGGCGGCGCTTTGGCAGGTGGAGATTGTTCGAGGGGCGTTGATCACCCACTTCGAGGCGCCCGCGGGCGCTTCAAGGGTCGCGGGGTGCGTGCGCCAGACGGTGACCAGGCCGACTCCGAGGGCTACCGAGGCGGTCGCGGCGATGGCCAGCGTGGCCCAGGGGGTCGCCACGCGCGGAGCCCTGACGCGCTCCCACACTCGGCCCTGGGCGCCGGGGGGTGGCGGCGCTGCTGCGGCGGCGGCAGCGGCGTCGAAGCGTGGGTCACGGTCATTCATGAGCAGACTCCTAATTGTCTGGCGACGTGATTGAACTCGGTGCGCGCGTGAAACAGACGGGTGCGCACCGTCGCGGAGGGGATGCCGAGGCGTTCGGCGATCGCATCGTGGGGGAGACCTTCGAGCTCGAACAACGCGAAGACCTCTCGCTTCTTGGCTGACATGCGCGCCAGCACCTGCGCGACTTGTTCGAGCTCGAGCCTCGCGCCGACCTGCGCTTCGGGCGATGGCGCCGCGGCGCCCCGTTGGCTCGATGAGAACATGCCGGTGAAGAAGTCACGCACCCGGCGGCGGCGATGGCGGTTGGCGACCGCGTTCGAGATGATGCGAAAGAGCCAGGTCGAGAAGCGACCCTGGTGAAAGCGACCCAAGTGCTGGTGCGCGAGCAGAAAGCTCTCTTGCACCACGTCTTCGACCTCGCTCTCGGGCAAGCCGAGGCGGCGGGCGGTGTTCCACGCGAAACCGAAGTGGCCGTCGTAGAGGCGTTGCCAGGCGATCGCGTCGCTGGCGCGGCAGCGTTCGACCAGGAGCACATCGGCTGAAGGCTCGGCGACCGACTCGCTGGGCGAAGCTTTCGCGTCGGTGGTCAAGAGATACACGCCGTTGAAGGTCGGCTCGTGCAAGGCGTGTTCACTGTGGCCGAAGGCACTGAATTCATTGAGGGCGATTCCAGGTCCACCCGATTGAAAGGCCGAGGAGCGCCTCGAAGGTGCTCCCGAAATCGAGGCTTGGGGCGCCCTCGATGGTCACTTTCGATGGGAGGAGCGGGAAGAGCCCGACCAGGTGCACGCCGAGCGTGAGGCCACGCCAGAGGGTGACGTCGGTGGAGAAGGTGGCACCGACCGTGGGGGTGGCGGTGAGCGTGGTACCGGTTCGGTAGAGACGCGCCCCGGTCGCCGTCGCGACGAGCAGCCGAGCGCCCAGATCGAGGCCCGCGCAGAGTGGGAGAGCGGCCGGGCCGAAGCAGCGCTGGCCTTGCGCGGCTGCCCAGAGGGGTGTGCCACTGACCGTGCCGCGCAGCTCGTTGTCGATGGTGACGTTCAGAGTCGCCGAAGCGGCGGCAGACAGTCGAAGGCCGACGCGCCAGGCGTCGAAATGGGCTCGCGCGATAACCGAGCCACCGACCGAGAGGGGCTGCGCGGTGCTCGGGAGGAGGAACGGCGACAGCGCGAGCGAAAACGGAGGCGTGGCGATGGAGACTTCGGGAGATGACGGTTGCGGGCCGGCTGGCGGGGCGACGACCACGGGCGGAGGGGTCGGCGCGGTGGCGGGTGCGGGTGCGGGAGCGGGAGCGGGTGCGGGCGCGGGCGCGGGCGCGGGCGCGGGCGGTGCGTCTACCTTGCGCGCGGAAGCCGGGGCGGTGCCTCGCGACCGGGGGGGCGGGATTTCGGGGGTCGGTAATGCGGTCGTCGGTGGTGCGGTGGTCGGTGGTGCGGTGGTCGG
>JANLPS010000476.1:0-5356 GCA_031367385.1 Archangium sp.
CCGCCTACCGCACCGCAGGCGCAGAGCGATTCTACGGGGCGATTCATTGGGCCGGGAGGCACGGGCCCAAGGTCAAAAAGCTCCCAATGTTTAAGAAACGCCGTGCGTCAAACCGCTGAAATCGATCGTGCACCCGGCCAAAACAGCTGACAGGTGTGCAGCGCCGTGAACGCTCGACTCTCAGGCGGCGAGAACCTTGACCCACCCAGCCTCGAGCCCCAGGCTGTGATCAGGATGCGAATGCACACGCTGAGGTTGCCGCCATGCCTGGGTCTGCTGCTCGCGACCACTGCCCTTGCCCAAGCGGGGCAGTGGTCCCCTCCTCCGCCGACGCCGCCCCCGCTGCCACCCCTCCCCGCGGTGCCGGCCACGCGACCGCCCCCTGCTCAGCCCGCACCACTGGAGTCAGCACCAACGAGGTTTCGCTTCGGCCCTGCGCTGAACCTGTTGTGGGTGAGCCTGGCGCCGGTGCCTGGCCCGCAGTGGACCGCATTTCCGCTGCCCAGTCTTCGCGCCGGGGTTCGCTTTGCGCTGCTGCCGCGAAGCCTGGCCGCCTTCTCGATGAACTACTCGGTCGCGGTGCAAGCAGGCCTCGAGGGCCTTCGCACCCAGAGCGGAGCGCCCTTCTTCGGCCCCGGTTTCACCGTTCGCGCGGGGGCCTCACCGGTGACCAGCGGGGGCATGTTCGTGCCGTTCTTCGACGGGTATGCGCTCGCCACGCTCGGAGTCGTCACCATCAACCGAGTGACCGCGGTCGTGCCTCGGGTGGGCCTGGGCGCGGGCTTCAACCCCTTCGCGCTCCGGCCACGCTCGGGCTTCGACCCGTCGCCGTTCTGGTTCGCCCACTCGGGCGGCGCGGGCTTTCTGGCGCTGCTGCTGCTCATCGCGCCCAACCTCGAAGTGGTGTGGACCCCGCCTCACACGTTCAACCCGACCACGCACCTCATCGAGCTGCGGCTGGGGCTCGGGTTCTAAACACTCCGCCGCGCAATCGAAGCTCACCCCGTGGGCGTCGACACGCCGTTCGCGGCTGAAGGCTTGGGCGCAGCAGACACTCGGCGCCGCTGCTCAATGCTCCGAATGGCCCCTTCACGCAGCGCCCACCTCCTCGAGCTGCGCCCTTGGGCATCGCCGGCCTCACGTCCGAGCACTTCGAGAAGCGCCTGGCTGGTTCTGTCTCACCGGCCGCGCCGAACGAGCAAGAGCTCACGCGGTTCGCCGGCGCCGCCTCGAGAGCGCTCCGAGCACCACGAGGGCAATCATGCCCGCGGCGCCGTCGGTGCTGCCACAGCCGCACCCGCCACCGCGCAACCCGAGCTGCCCATCACTGCCGGCGTCAGGAACGACGGACCCGCCGCTGCCCGCATCGCGCGGCGCCGTGCCCGCGTCGGCCACGACGACCCCGGCGTCTTTGCCACCGCTCGACCCAGCATCACCTGAGCCCATACCGGTGCCTGCGTCAGCGATGCCCGCGTCAGGTGTGCAATCAACCGCGCTGAACGTCACCATCGCGGCGGTACCCAGGTTGCCCGCAAGGTCGGTCGCGGCGGCCGTGACCGTGTGCGCGCCCAGCGAGAGCGCGTGCGCCGCGTCAATGGTCACCGACCACGCGCCCGCACCATCGACCGTCACACTCGAGATCAACGAGCCATCGACCGACACCCGCACGGTGCTGCCGGCCTCGGCGGTGCCGCTCACGAGAGGCATCGAGCCACACACCCGCTGCGAGGCCGAAGGCGCAGAGATGACCGGCGCCGCGGGAGCCCCGGTGTCGACGCTGAACGACACCGACGCCGAGTCGGTGCTCACGTTGCCCACGCTGTCGGTGGCATGCGCGCTCGCCGCGTGAGGCCCGTCAGCCAGCGTCATCGGTATCGTAAACACCCAATTTCCAGAGCTGTCGGCGGTGGTCGAGCCGAGCACGACTCCGTCGATCATCACCGCGACCGTGCTGCCGGCCTCAGCGGTACCACGCAACGTCGGCGTGTTGTCGGCAAGCGACGCATTGGCCACCGGCTGCGTCACCACCGGAGCCCCCGGCGCCTGGGTATCGACCGTCACCTGCACCGCGTTCGACGAGAGGCTCATGTTGCCGGCCACGTCGCGCGCCGTACCCGAGATGGTGTGCGGCCCATCGGTGAACGCCACGGTCGGCGTGTAGAACCACGCCCCGGCGCTGCCCACCACCACGCTGCCCACCGCGACGCCATCGAACACCACGGTGACCGTGCTGCCGGCCTCAGCCGTACCAGAGATGGTCGGAGTGCCCGTCGCAAGCCCAGTGCCCGTCAGCGGCACCAGCACCACCGGCGCCGCGGGCGCAATCGTATCGACGATGAACGAGGTCACGCCTGAGCCCGCTCCGATGTTGCCAGCGGCGTCAGTCGCCGTCGCAGACGCCGCATGCGAGCCCTCGCTCAAGGTCAGCGGGAGCACCAGGCTCCAGTTGCCTGACGCGTCGGCGAGCGCGGTGCCCGCGATGCCGGTGTCGAGAATCACCGTCACCCGCGACCCCGCCTCGGCGGTGCCTGCCACCGTGACCGAGCTCGAGCTCAGGCTCGACCCGTTCAGTGGCGCGGTGACCGTCGGCGCTCCCGGCGCGACGGTGTCGACCGTCCACGTGTAGGTGGCCGGCGTCGGGTCGGTGAAGGCTCCGAAGACGGCGCGCGCTTTGACCTGGTGCGAGCCGTCGCTCAGGCTGGTGAACAGTGCCGGGTTCGAGCAGGGAGCGAAGGGCCCGCTGTCGAGCTGGCACTCGAAGGTCACCGGCGACTTGTTCGACGAGAGGCCCAGGGTCGCGGTGGTGCTGTTCGACGGCGTCTTCGGCCCGGTCAAGATGCTGGTGTCGAGCACGGTGGTGTCGACGGTGAACAATATCTGCGTCGACGGGGGGCTCATGTTGCCCGCCGCGTCGCGCGAGGTCGCGCTGACCGAGTGCTGGCCTTCAATCAACGGCGCGGTCGTGAACGTCCAATCTCCATTGGCGTCGGCGGTGACAGTGCCCGCCAGCACCGAGTCGATGATCACCGAGACCACGCTGAGCGCCTCTGCCTTGCCGCGAATGGTCGGCGAGACCAACCCAACGATTTGCAGGTTGGTCGGCTCGGTGATGTTCGGCTTCACCGGCGAGACCGTGTCGACCGTAAACCCGGTGGGGAAGGACTGCGACGAGCTGTTGCCAATCGCGTCGGCCGCGCTGGCGGTGACCTGATGCGGCCCATCGGCCAAGACCGTCGGAGGCGTGAAGCTCCAGGCACCGGTCGCCGACGCCACCGCCGTGCCCACCACGACGGTGTCGATGCGAATGGTGACGAGTGCGCCAGGGTCGGCCAAGCCCCGTACCAGCGGTCGGGAGTCATTGGTGGTGATGCCATTGATGGGCGCGGTGATGTCGGGCACGCCCGGCGCCTGGGTATCGATGGTGAAGCTCACCGAGACCGAAGCAGCGCTGGTGTTGCCCACCGCGTCGCTTGAAATCGCCCGAACGCTGTGCGGCCCTTCAGCCAGCTGGGTCGGTGAGACGAGCGACCAGTTGCCCGACGCGTCGGCCTGCTTGCTGCCCACCACCTGCCCGTCGACTTGAATCTGCACGGTGCTCGAGGCCTCGGCGGTACCCGAGTACGTCGGCAGCTGCGTCGACAACGTGGTGCCTTCAGTCGGCGCGGTCACCACCGGCGGCAACGGCGCGGTCGTGTCGACGGTGAAGCTGACCGGCAGCGACGCAATGCTGCTGGTGCCCGCGGCGTTCTTGGCGGTCGCGCGGGTGGCGTGGGTGCCCTCGGCGAAGCTGAACGGGGGCGTGAAGGTCCAATCTCCGAGCGCGTTGACGACCGCCGTGCCCAGCGCGGTGCCGTCGACTGAAATCGTCACGGTGGTGCCAGCCGTCGCCGTGCCGCTGATGGTCGGGGTCGCGGTGTTGACCGTACCCGTCGGAGCCGTCACCACAGGCGTCGCCGGCACGCTGGTGTCGACCGACCACGCGTAAGGCGCCGGCGTCGGGTCGACTTCAATGCCTTTGAGCGCGCGAACCCGCAGCGAGTGCGCGCCGTTGGCCAACGCGGTGAAGGTCGAGGCGCTCGAGCACGCGGCAAAGCCTGTGTTGTCGAGGTCGCACTCGAAGGTAGCGCCCGACTTGTTGGCGGTGAACACGAAGCTCGCCGACGAGGCGCTGCTCAGCGAGGGCGGCCCAGAGACGATGGTCGTGTCGAGCACCGTCAGGTCGATGGTGAAGTTGGTGGTGGGGCTTGAGAGTGGCCCGGTGTTGCCGACGAGGTCGGTCGCGCTCGCCCTGACCGTGTGCGCGCCCGCCGAGAGCGCAGAGCCCGGAGTGAATGACCAATTGCCGCTGGCATCGACCAGCGCGGTGCCTGCCAAGAGGCCGTCGATGAAGACCGACACGGTGCTGCCCGCCTCGGCCGTGCCGCCAATCGCAGGAGTGGTGGTACCGACCACGCCGTTCTGCGCGGGGCTTACGATGCTGGGGGCCAACGGCGCAGTGGTGTCGACGGTGAAGAGGTTGAACGCCGAGCTGCTGCTGGCGTTGCCCGCAGCGTCGGTCGCTTGCGCCGAGACGACGTGCACGCCGTCAGCGAGTGCGGAGGTGAGCGGCAGGCTCCAGTTGCCGGTGCTCGGGTCGGCGGTGACCGTCGTGACCACATTCACGCCGTCGATGAACACGCTCACCACCGAGCTGTTCTCTGCGTGGCCGGTGATGGTCGGGGTCGAAGAGCTCGTGCGCGAGCCATTCGCGGGATTCGCGATGGTCGGCGCCGCGGGAGCCGTGGTGTCGATGACCCAGGTGCGGTTCGCGCCAATTGGGTCTTTGACGACGCCGACGGCCGCTTTGACGCTGAAGGTGTGCGAGCCCGCTGAGAGCACGCCGGTGGCCAGCGCAGAGGTGCACGCCGAGGCAGCAGCGCCGTCGAGGCTGCACTCGAAGGTCGCGGTCGGGTTGCCGGGCGACGAGAAGACGAAGGTCGCCACGGTCTGGTTGGTCGGGTTCGCCGGGCTCGCAGAAATCGCCGTGGTGGGAGGCGTGACGCAGAGGTACGTCGACGGGTTGCACACCTTGCCGCCGTTGCAGTTGGCGTTGGTCAGACACTCCCGGCAGGTGCCGCTGGTGGTGTCGCACACGGCCGTCGAGCCGCTGCAGTTGCCGTTGGCGTTCGCGTTTGGTTGCGTCGGCACCGTGCGGGTGGCGAGCTCGGCGCTGTCGGGCAAGCAGTCGTTGTCATCATCGGTGTCGGCGTAGTCGAAGATGCCATCGCCATCGCTGTCGGTGGCCACCGTGTCGCAGCTGCCGCCTTCAGACCAGTCGTCGAGGCCGTTGCCGTCGGTGTCGAGCCTGGTAGCTGGG
>JANLPS010000548.1:0-26897 GCA_031367385.1 Archangium sp.
CTTCACCTCGAAGCGAAAGGCCGGCGTGTTGGTGAGGCTGGGCAAGACCAGGTCTTGCGAAATCTTGCCGACGCCGGTCTGAGGTGCGCTGCCAATCGGGGCGCCGATCAACGCGGCGCAACGACCGGTCTGGGCCAGGCCCGCGCCGCTGACCACTTCGGCCTTGGCCATCGAGCCGGTCTGATTCGGCGTCCACCCGGTGAGGGAGCAGCCGCCGGCCGCGTCTTCGAAGCCGCCGTTGACCAACAGCTCTTTGCGACCGCCGAGGTAGCCGGTGAAGTCGGCACCCGAGACCACATTGCCCGCGGGGTCTTTGCCGCCACGAATCACGAAGCCGCCCGAGAGGTCGGTCGAGGCCGGTACGGTGATGGTCAAGGTGCCGCTGGTGTTGCCCTGGCTCCAGGTGAACGACTGGGCCACGTTGGCGGCGGCGAAGCTGGTGAAGACCGGAGAGACCGCGGGGTCCATCGGCTCGCTGTAGGAGAGCTGGAGCGCGATGGTCTTGGCGGTGAGCTCGTCGTTGATCGCGTCGACGGTGGTGTTCGAATAGACCGAGCCCGGCTGGGTCGCGGGCGCGATGTTGTCAGAGACCTGCACGCCGGTGGCCGCCGAGGTCGAGCCGGCGTTGCCGTACGCGTCGACCGGCACCACCACGAAGGTGACCTTGTTGCCCTGTGAGAGCGGGTTGCCGTTGTTGAACGGCGCGTAGACCGACAGGGTCACCCGGCCCGCGCCGGGGGCCAGGGTGGTCTGGGCGACGCGCGCGAACGCCTGGTTGTTGCTCGTGTCTTTGGCGTACACCCAATAGGTGCTGATGCCGGTCAGGGTGTCGAAGCTGACTCGAAAATTGTTCGTGCTCCAGTCGAACCTCGAGCGGTCGACGTTGACGGGGTCGTTCTGCACGGTCACGTTGGCGACCGGAGTGGCCGGGCCGGTGACGGTGGCCGAGCGAACCTGAAACGAGATCGCGGGGGTGCCGCCGGTGCCGCCGGTGGTGGTCTGCAAGTTGATCTGCAGCGTGTACTGATCGCCTTCACGCAAGGCCGAGGGCTTGATGGTGACTTCGGTGGGGCTCGTCCACGTCTGGTCGACGGCGACCTCGAGGCCCACGGTGTTGTCGGTGAGCACGAACTGGCGGCTCACCTGGCCGTTGTACCCGCTGGGGCGCGCCGGCACCGCGAAGGTCAGCTTGATGTCTTCGGTCGCGGCGATCTCACCGTCGAAGAGGTTGCTGGTGAGCACCCGCTGGCCGACCGTGCCGTAGGTGAGGAAAACGCGCGGCACATTGCCAGCGGCAAAGAGCACCGCCGAGGCAGAGGTGTATTGGTAATCGGCGAGCCCGTCGGCATTCTCATCGAACCACTGGGCGATCACGGTGTGGTTGATGCCGGTGGGCGCGGTGGCCAAGCCCTTGATCGAAAAGTTACCCGCCATGTCGGTGGTGGTGGTGACGACCGAGTCGAAGTTGCCGCTGTTGCGCTGGTCGACGTAGACGGTCGCTCCGACGGCGGGGGTGTTGTTGGGCAGGCGCAGCAGGCCCTTGATCTCGCCATCACCCTTGGCCATGCGCATGTCGCGGGTCGAGAAGCCCGCTGCGAGTGGAGAGTTGCCGGCGGTCGAGGGCACTGAGCCGTTCGTGATCGAGCGCAGGTAGCCTTCTTTTTCGAAGAGCAACGACGCGTTGCTCGAGACGGTGATGTCTTTGAGCTCGTAGAGGCCGTCGGCGCTGGTGGTGGCCTTGACGGTGCCGCCTCCGACGATCGCGGTGACCGACACGCCCTCGAGCGGAGCGTTGGTGGCGTATTCAGTGACGCGGCCGACGATCGAGCCCTTCGGGGTGATCGCCACCTGGGTTTGCTGCTGGTCGTACTTCGAAGACGAGCCACACGCGATCAGTGCGCTCACGAAGAGCGCGACGAACAGACGAGACATGATTGGGTTCCCCTTGGGTTCAGGCGATGGACGCGGCGAAAAGTGTGCGGACTGTAGCCGCGTCTTGCTGACTTGCAACGGTTCTGACCAACGCACGTGGTCGACGCGCGGCGGCCGAGTGCCTGTCGCAGGTGCTTCGGGTGCCCGCTTGGCTCAAGTGCTTTTCGAAGGTCGCCCGCGGTGATTGAGGTAGGGTTCGCGCCAAAATGAACCCGCGGTCGATCGTCGAAATGCCTACGCTGCAATATATCGCCGAGCCCACGACGCCTCGAGGAGCACTCTAAATCGTGTGGCGAGCCCTTCTTTTCGCGCTGACCGTTGGCTACGTGATGCCGGCTTTTTCGATTCTCAAGCGGCTGGCGAACCAGCGTGACGAGCTGACCCTGACCGCGCTCAAGCTCGACGGCCTCGGGGCGGCGAGCCCGACGCTCTCACGAGAGCTCTCGGCCGCGATGGGCACCAACTGGGTTTCAGGTGAGCTCTCATTGACCGCGACGGTGTCGATGCGGCTGCCAGGGCGCTGCCGGCTCGACCTGACCTCGACCGAGTCGACCAAGGCGATCTCGGTCATCTCGAACAATGGCAAGCGACGGGTCGAGGGCCCGGCGTTCGCTCCGGCGCAGGTCGCGTTGGAGCAGGCCTGCGCGCTGCTCGCCCTGCACTCAGGCACCGAGGGAGAGACCCGCGGCGCGCTCGACCGGCACCTGTCGGCGCTCAAGGTCGATACGCATCAGGTGAGCCTCGAGCGGTTCGCCGGCACGGTGGCCTTCGTGTTGGGCAATCGCAAAGAGGGCTCGCCGCAGTTCTGGGTCTACAAAGAGCGGTTCTTGCCGGCGCGGGTGCGCTTCACCGACGACGCTGGAGCGGAGTGGGACGTGCGTTTCATCGACTACACCTCGCAGGCCACCGGAGACTGGTTTCCCCGCGTGATTGAGGTGTACGGCGGCGAAGAGCTGCAGTTTCGAATGTCGATACTCGCGAGCGACACCAGGCCGAACGTCGACGCGATGAAGTTTTAGGCAGGCCAAGCCGTCACCCTTTAAAGACACAGGCCGAGCAAGACGCTCTGGTAGGTCTGCACCAGCTTGGGCCCGATGCCGGTGACGTTTCGCAGCGCGGCCGGGGTGGTGGGCCGGGCGTCTGCGAGCGCGACCAGGGCCCGGTTGGTCAGCACTCGAAATGCGGGCACCCTGCGGCGACGGGCCTCTTCGAGTCGCCACGCGCGCAACCGCTCGACCAGGGCTGCACTGGGCCCGCCGGTGGGTAAGGTCACCGGGCGAAGGGCTCCTGCTGTCTTCACTCGCTGGCGCCGGTTCGACTTTGGTTTTCGCGCCGCCCGCTTGGAGGGTTTGGCCAAGGGCACGGCGAGCTCGACGCCCCGGGCGCCGTGGGCTGCGCGGCCCACCGGGTAGAGGCGGTGAAAGCCGATGGTCTGCCCGTTCTTCTCGAACGTGGCGTCTTCGACCCGCACCAGCCCCGCGCGGCGCAGCCCGGTGACGAACCGCTCGAATTGAGGCCGTGCGGTGGGTGCCTCGCCCAACACCTCGCGGCACAGCCGGCCGCTGGCCTGCCCCGGGTCATCGACGATTCGGCGGAGCACCTCGTCGAGCTGCGCGTGCTCGGCGGGCGACGGGGCGGCCACGAGCGCGCCGATGCACGCTTTCGGGGCGCAGACATCACAGCGCCCGCAGGCACCGGCCGTGTCGGCGTCGTCTCCGAAGTGGCGTACCAACGCGACCATGCGGCACCCGTGGCCCGAGGCGAACCTGGCGACCAGGTTGAGCTGCTCGACGCGACGCGCGCGCTGTGCGGCATACGGCGCCGGCCAATCGTCGTGGCCTTTGACCAGCTGATCTTCGGCGACTCCGTGAACGCCGCCGTGCACCCAGAGCTTCTCGAGCGCTTTTTCGAAGTCGTCGACCTTGACCCGGGTGCGCTTGCGGAGCGCCTCGGCCTGTTGCGGCACGGCATCGAGCGCGCGGGCCAACGTGCGCAACACCTTCGGGTCGGGGTAGTCGCGTTGCAGAAAAAATTCGTGGGTCTTGCGGTCAGCGAAGTGGTGCATCAGCAGCGCGCGAGAGGGCTTGGCGTCGCGACCGGCGCGGCCGATCTCCTGGTAGTACGACTCGATGCTGCCTGGCAGGGCGAGGTGCACGACGGTACGAATGTCGGCTTTGTCGACCCCCATGCCGAACGCGACGGTGGCGACGACGACGTCGAGGGCGCCCGACAAGAACGCCGTCTGCACGGCGTCGCGCCGCTCGGCCGACAGGCCCGCGTGGTACGCCTCGACCCGGTGAGCGCCAGACAGCTCGTCGGCCACCGACTGGGCGAGCTTGCGGGTGGGTGCGTAGACGATGGCGGGCAACCGGCCGGGCCCCGCGAGCCAGCTTCGGGTGAGCGCGGCGCGCTGGGTGGGGCTCACTTCGACCGCTTCGATCGCGAGGTTCTCGCGTCGAAACCCGTGAATGAAGCGCTTGGCACCGGCACCGAGGCCGAGCTGCTCGATGATGTCGTGCTGAACGATGGGTGTGGCTGTCGCCGTCAGCGCGACCACGGGGGCCGGCCGCAACGAGGGCAAGCGTTGACCCAGCAAGCGGTAATCGGGCCTGAAGTCATGGCCCCACTGCGAGATGCAGTGCGCCTCGTCGATGGCGATCAACGCGAGCGGCCGCTTGGCCAGGAGCGCCGAGAAGCCGGGCACCCCGAGGCGCTCGGGCGCGATGAAGAGGTAGTCGAGGCGACCTTCGAGGTAGTCGGTGCACACCGCGCGAGACTCGAGCCGGTTCCGGCCGGAGTGAATGCGCTCGGCGCGAAGCCCCAATGACTGCAGGCGAGCGACCTGGTCTTCCATCAAGGCGATCAGGGGGCTGACGACGAGCGTGGTGCCGCCTCGGGCCAGACCGGGCAGCTGGTAGCACAGCGACTTCCCCGCGCCGGTGGGCATCACCAGGAGGAGGTCATGACCGTCGGCCGCCGCCTCGCAGACGGCGCGCTGGTGGGGGCGAAATGAAGAGAACCCGAAGGTGCGCCGGAGGTGCTCGTCGAGCGAGACATTCGGCGGGCGGGCTCGATCGGTGCTCTGTGAGGCCGCGGCGCCGAGGCCGGGTTTTGCTTCGAGCCCCGGCGCGGTGACTCGTGGCGTCGCGGCAGGGCCAGTCGTGCTGGTGTCGCGAGCGCCCAATTGCACGGCGCGTGAGCCCGACAGTTGAGCGACCTCGGCGACTCGAAGCGTCGCGCCCGTGCCAGTCGTGCTGCTTTCTCTGTCAGCGGATTGCAAGGCGCGTGACCCGGGCGCCTGAGCGACCCCGGCGACTCGAAGCGTCGCGCCCGTGCCAGTCGTGCCGGTTTCGCGAATGCCGAATTGCACGGCCCGTGACCCCGACGGTTGAGCGATCGCGGCGGCTGTTCGCGCCCGACTCACGCCAGCACCGCCCAGGGCTGGCGTCGCATTCGGCACGCGCGAACCGCTCGCCGAGCGCGGGGCTCGAGGAGGGCCGCCCGGGGGCGCACCACCCAACGGCGGCAGGGTCGGAGGCACCCGGCCAACCACCGCCCTCACATACGCCTCGACCCGCTCGACGAAAGGCCCCAACGCTTCGTGACCTCTGGCGATGCGTTGAAGCCGCGCCTCCCATTCGCCCGTCATCGCGGCGCTCTTCACCTCGGCGTCGACCACCGCAATCAACCCGATGCCCCGTTCGGTTGGCTGCAGCACCTTGCCGTCGCGACACACGTACTGCCGGGTGAGCAACGTCTCGATGATGCTCGCCCGTGTCGCAGGGGTCCCCAGACCGCTGTCCTTCATCGCGTCGGAGAGCTCTTTCTCGTCGAGCGTCTTGCCGGCGGTCTCCATCGCGGTGAGGAGCATCGCGTCGTTGAACCGCGGCGGAGGCCTCGTACGCCGCGCCAGCACCTTCGCGTCGAGCACCCGCTGTACCTGGCCCTCCGCGAGCCCAGCCGGCAGCATCGCCTCGTCACCCTCCTCGTTCTTCTTCTCACGCGGAGGCTTCGCGTCGCCCAGGTCGAGCACCTTCCACCCGAGGTGCTCGATGGCGGTACCGTGACTTCGGTAGTGGTCAACCAACCCCGCATCGTGAAGGTCGGTCACCACGACCGTCGCCGCCCAGACGAAGTCGTCATGCCAGGCCTGCAACAGCCGCCGGCACACCAGGTCGAATACCCGCCGCTCGTCAGCGCTGAGCGAACGGCCCGCCGCCGACACCGTGGTGGGTATGATCGCGTGGTGATCACTGACCTTTGCGTCATCGACGAAGCGCTGGCTCAGAGCCCTCACGCCCGTCTGCGGCGCGAGGTTTGCCTCATACGGAGCCCGAATGACCGCGACCACCGCCGGCAGCGTGCCCCCCACCTCGAGTGAGAGGTGGCGGCTGTCGGTGCGCGGGTAACTGATGACTTTGTGCCGCTCGTAGAGGGCTTGCGCGACCTCGAGCGTGTGTTGGGCCGAAAACCCGAAGAGCCGGTTGCAGTGCCGTTGCAGCTCGGTGAGATCATAGAGCAGTGGCGCCGGCATCTTCTTGGTCTGCGAGCTCACCGACGCGACCCGCGCCTCACCGCGGAGCGCCCGAGCGACGATGTGTTGCGCCCGTTCACCACTTTCGGGCAACCGGGTTGGGTGCTCGGTGGCCTTTGCGTCGAACCAGGTGCCCTTGTACGCGCTCGTCGTATTCGCCGCGAAGGTCGCGACGACCTCGAGATACGCCTGGGGCACGAAGTCGCGAATCGCCAGCTCTCGCTCGACCAGCATCGCCAGCGTCGGAGTCTGCACCCGCCCGACTGACAACGGCGCGGTCAGCGCGAGACCGTAGGCCCGCGACAAGTTCATGCCCACCAGCCAGTCGGCCCTGCTCCGCCCGGCGGCAGCGTTCGCGAGCGCGTCGAAATCAGCGGCGGGGCGCAGCGCCCGAAACCCCTCGCGAATCGCGTTCTCGGTGAGCGACGAGACCCACAACCGTTGCACGGGTTTTCGGCAGCCGGCTGCCTCGGCGATGAGCCTGAAAATCAGCTCGCCTTCTCGGCCCGCGTCGGTCGCGCAAATGACCGAGGTGACCTGGGGGTCGTTGAGCACGCGGCGCACCACCTCGAACTGGCCTCGCGTCGCCTCGAACACCGTCAACGGCCACCGAGAAGGCAGCATCGGCAGGTCTTCGCGCCGCCAGCGCCGCCATTCGGGGCGAATGCCTTCGGGCTCGGCCAACCCGACCAGGTGGCCAATGGCCCAGGTGACGATGTAGCCGTTGCCCGTGAGCGTACCCTCGCCGCGGCGGGTGGCGCCGAGCACGGCCGCAAGGTCGCGGCCAACGGAGGGTTTTTCAGCGAGAACGGCGATCGTCATACGTCGCGCAGGTGTACCTCAGGGGTCTGACAGGTGCTCTTCAGACATCGACACCGAACGACACCGAACCCGGGCGCCGGCCACCGAGGGGCTGGCTGGTTCTCCCTTCGCCGCGCCGCGCGGGCCCATGGTCAGGCTCCCCCGGCTGGGCGGAGCACCCGCGCTTTGACATGTCGAATTTTATAATCATGATTATAATCATACATGCCATATGCATGACTTATTTATGCAAGCAGATGAGCCGGCCCGCTTCGCTTGGGGTAAACACCTCTTCGCATGCGGTTGAACCGCCTCGACGACTACCAATCGTGGCTGCTCGAAGTCGCCGGGCGTCGCATCGCCATCGACCCGTGGCTCACGCACGAACTGTCATTGCCGCCTGGGCACTGGTTGTTCGGCCGACGTCGCGACCTGGTGCCCACCGCGAAAGAGGCGATCGCCGATGTCGACGCGCTTCTGCTGACGGGGCCCTTCTCAGACCACTGCGACCCCCAGACCCTCTCGGTATTGCCTCGTGACCTGCCGGCGTTCGCGAACGCTCCAGCGGCCCGGCGGCTCCGTGCGATGGGCTTCACTCGGGTGACGACGCTTCATGATGGAGAGACCGCGGTGCCGTTTGCCGGGGTGAAGATCGAGGCCGTGCGGCCTGGCTTCCCCTATCGGCACAACTCGCTCGGGTACCTCATCAGCGAGCCCAGCACGCGGCTGTACTTCGAGACCCACACGGTCGACGTCCAACGCCACGCGGCGCGAATCTCGGGTGTCGATGTGGCGGTCATGCCGGTGCAGGGCGTGTGGTTGTTCGGCATACCCTTCGTGATGTCTGCCGAGCGGGCCCTCGCAGTGACGCAGGCGATCGCCCCCAAGGTGGTGGTGCCGACGGGCAACGACCCGCACAAAGCGCACGGGCTGATGTCGACCGCCATGTTGTCTACGCGCGGCACCATCGCCGACTTCGCCGCACTGCTCGCCCAGTCAGGGTCAACGACCAGATTTTCGAACCCAGGCCCTGGCGAATCGGTGACGGCGGCCTGAACGCGCGGTAAGCACGGCCGGCGATGCTGCTCACGTTTCCTCCTGACTTCACTTTTGGCGTGGCCACGTCGTCGTACCAAGTCGAAGGCAACATCGAGAACGACTGGTCGGTGTGGGAGCGCGCCGGTCACCTCAAAGAGCCCGAGGCCCGCTGCGGCCCGGCCTGCGATCACTGGAATCGATTCTTCGAAGACATCGACTTGATCGAGCAGACCGGCGCCACCGCCTACCGAATGTCGATTGAATGGGCGCGGGTCGAACCCGTGCGCGGCCAGTGGAATGAGGAGGCCTGGGAGGGCTACCGAAAACGCCTCGAGGCGCTGCGGGCCCGGGGCCTGCGCCCGATCGTCACCTTTCACCACTTCACCCACCCGCAGTGGTTTCACGATGAGACGCCGTGGCACGAGCCCTCATCGCTCGTCTCGTGGGAGCGTTACGCCAAACGCTGCGCCGAGCTGCTCGACGGCCTCGACGCGGCAGTGATCACCTTCAACGAGCCCAACGTGTTGCTGCTCGGAGGCTACCTGACCGCGATGACCCCGCCCGGCATCGCCAGCGGCAAGCTGGGGTTCGAGTTCTACGCGAACCTCGCCCGTGCCCACGTCATCGCGCGGCAGGCGGTGATCGATCGCGCGAAGGGCAAGCCGGTCACCGTCGGCATTTCGCAGAACATCATGATGTTCGCGGCCGACCGAATCTGGAACCCGCTCGATCACGCGCTGGTGAAACTGACCACCGGCAACTACAACCACGCGTTCATCGAGTCGCTGGTCACCGGCACGCTCGACATCTCGATGCCCGGCGTGATGACCGGCAGGGCGACCATCGACGGCGGCGCCAACTCGATGGAGTTCGTCGGCGTCAACTACTACACGCGCACGCACCTGCGCTTCATCACCAAGCCGCCGTTTCTCGAGTTTCGCTACAAAGACCCGAACGCGCGCGGCCTGACCGACATCGGGTGGGAGTACTACCCCGAGGGGTTCGGCACGCTGCTGCGCCAGCTCAAGCGCTACAAGCTCCCGGTGTGGATCACCGAAAACGGGCTCGATGACCGCCTCGGCACGCGGCGACCGCAGTTCTTGTACGACCACCTGAACCAGGTACTCAACGCCATCGCCGACGGGGTGAACATCACCACCTACCTGCACTGGTCGCTGATGGACAACTTCGAATGGCTCGAGGGCTGGGGGCCGCGGTTCGGCCTCTACCAGGTCGACTTCAAGACGCTCGAGCGCAAGGCCACGCCGGGCCGCGACTACTTTCGGCAGGTCGCGACTTCGCGCGTGCTCTCGCCACCGACGCCGTAGCCTTTCGGCCATAAACAAATCGAACGATTCGCCGCGTGCCCCAAGGTGAACCTTTCGCTGTAGGGTTCGGTCATGTCGAGCGCTCCTCCGGTCGTGCCCCAGTCTTCATTCATCGCGCAGCTCTGCTTCGGAGCGATCGAAGAAGACCTGATCGTCCCCTACCCGAAGATGAAGGCGTCTGATCAAGACACGTTCAAGCAGGTTCGCTCGGCGATCGACCAGCTCCTCAAACCCCACGAAAAAGATTTTCGAACGTGGGACGCGCGGGGCGAGCTGCCTCCGGAGTTCATCGAAGAGCTGCGCCAGTTCGGGCTGTTCTCGTTGGTGATACCCGAGTCGTATGGCGGCATGCAGATGTCGACGACCGCGTACTCGCGAACACTGCAAGAGCTCGCCAAGTACGACGGCTCGGTGGCGGTGACCATCGGCGCCCACTCGTCGATCGGCATGCGCGGGTTGTTGTTGTTCGGCAACGACGAGCAGCAGAAGCGCTTTCTGCCCAAGCTGGTGACCGGAGAAATGATCGCGGCGTTCTGTTTGACCGAGCCCAGCAGCGGCTCAGACGCTGCGTCGATCAAGAGCACCGCGGTGCGCGATGGTGACGACTGGGTGCTCAACGGCAACAAATTGTGGATCACCAACGGCGGCATCGCTCAGTTCTTCACCGTCTTCGCCAAGACCGGGCCGCAGGGCGACCGCGGCAACGTCACTGCGTTCATCGTGACCAAAGACATGCCCGGCGTCTCGGTCGGGCCGCACGAAGACAAGATGGGCCTGCGGGCTTCATCGACGACGACGGTGCACTTCGACAACGTTCGGGTGCCCGCCGCCAACGTGTTGGGTGAGGTCGGCAAAGGGTTCAAGGTCGCGATGAAGATCTTGAACTCGGGTCGCACCGGTCTGGGCGGCGGCTCGGTCGGGTCGATGAAGCGCTGCATCGCGCTGTGCACCAAGCAGGCGAAAGAACGGGTGCAGTTCGGCAAGCCGATCGCCGAGTTCGGCCTGATCAAACAGAAGATCGGCCACATGATCGTCGACTGCTACGCGACCGAAGCGGCGGTGAACATGGTTAACCACCTGATCGACAGCGGCCAGCAAGAATACGCCGTCGAGGCGGCCATCACCAAGGTGTTCGGGTCTGAGGCGCTGTGGAGAACCTGTGACGAGGCGCTGCAGATCGCCGGTGGCAACGGGTTCATGAAAGATTTTCCCTACGAGCGCATCATGCGCGACGCGCGAATCAACCGAATCTACGAAGGCACCAACGACATCTTGAGGCTGTTCATTTCGCTGACGGCGATGAACGAGGTCGGCGGTGAGCTCAAAGAGTTGAGCAATTCACTCAAGGGCATCTTCGACAACCCGATCAAAGGCTTTGGGGTCATCTCCGAATACGCCCGCCGAAGAGCGTCGCTCGCGACCAACGTGGTCAAGCGAGAAAAGTCTGAGTTCACCAAGCTGCACCCGGCGGTGCAGGTGCAGCAGGTCGTCTTTCAAGAGCTGACCCGCGACCTGGCGACCTCGGTCGACCGGGTGCTGCGAAAACATGGCAAAGAAATCATCGGCAAGCAGTTCGCGAGCCGGCGCCTGGCCGACATGATGATCGACCTGTTCATGCTGGCCTGCACGCTCTCGCGTGTCTCGACCTCGGTTTCTGAGAAAGGAGCGGCGGCGGTCACCAAAGAGCTCGAAATTCTCGAGGTTTTGACGGGCCAGGTGCGGCGCCGGGTGAGATCGAATCTCTCGAAAATCGATGAAAATGACGACGAGCTGATCAAGTCGCTGGCCGACCATGCCCTCGACGCCGAGGCCTATATCTGGGACAACGTTTCGTAAGACCTATCTCTTTCAATCGAGCATCGCCGTGTCCAACGTTTCCCTCCCCGCTGCGCGCGCCTTGTTGGGCACGATCAGCAACCCCGAAGATCGCGCCAAGCTCGACCAGCAGATTCAAGCCGCGATCGCAGCCAAGGCGGCCACGGTCGAGGTCTCATGGGTTCACTCGGTGAGCAGCGACGAGTCGATTCGACTCGCTGCCGAGAAGGGCGACACGTTCACCCTGGCCGACGGCCCCACGGTGAACCTGAACAAGTGGCTCAGGGCGCTGCCGTTGATCAAGGCAACTCCGTCGGCCAAGCTTGCCGACCAAATGGCCGAAGCACAGGGTCTGCTAGGCACCTCTGGGCTCAGCTCCCTCGAGCAGGCCAGGCTCCATCTGTTCGTCGCTGGCGCCGGCATCGAGCTCGCCGGCCGAAACGTGTCGGTGAAAGACAACGCGGTCGCCTCGATTACGTCGCTCATCACCGCGGTGAAATTGGCCCCCACCGATATGCCGGTGGTGGTCGCGTACGCCCAAGCGATGCACACGATGGCGCATCTGCCCTTCTACACCCGGGTGCCCGCGAACCTCTGGCTCTCCGGCACCTTCAAGGCCGGCATCGACAGCCGCGAGGCCGAGGCGCTCTCGTTGCTCAAGAAACTGCCCGCTTCACCGTCAGCCGGGGTCGGCATTCGGGTGCTTGGTGCCCACCTCAAAGACCCCGCCAGCGCCGAGCTCGCGCAGAAGCAATTGGCCGCAGTACCCGACGATACCGTCAAGCTCCTCGAGGGCGAGTACGCCGAGCTGATCAACCGCACGAAGGAAGTCAAAGAGCGGTAAGCGCGAGCCAGTGAGCCCCGTGACGTGCTCCAAGCCTGGCCCGGTACAACACCCATGCATATAATAGTCATGATTATAACCTTGATTATTATATGCATGGCGATTCATTCTGCATCGCAGGGGCTGCGCGCGCTTTCACGAAGGCGTCTGCTCTGGCCGTTCGCCCTCGCGCTGCTGACGCACTGTGGGTCAACCGATGTGTCAATCAATGCCGGGTCATGGGCCGACTCGGGCCACGACGCCGGGAAGATCGACGGAGGGCCCCGCGTGGCCGACGCTGGGTCAGCGACTGACGCCGGGCCCGCCTCACCGGCCGACGCGGGGCCTGCCACTGCGCTCGACGCAGGGTCGTTCACGCCCATCGACGCCGGAGGGACCACCACCGTCGACGCCGGGCTCGCCTGCGGCACGCTGGGGCTGGTTTGCTGCCGGAGCGCCACGTGCACCGCAAGCGGCCTGGTGTGTCTGAACAGCACCTGCCAACAAGCGGTGCAGCCATTCGACTGTGCGGGTGCGACGGGCGCCGTGTTCGTCTCCGAAGAGGCTCCTCCGGCGTCGATGGAGCCGTCGCAGCCGCTGAGCACCAGCGTGACCTTCGCCAATTGCACCGCCGAGCTCTGGGTCGCGACGGCCGCCGGCGCGCCTGACGGGTTCAAGCTCGGGTTCGATGCTCCGAGAGACTCCGCAACCTGGGGCCCTGGGCGAATCGCACTGCCAGGTTCTGTCGCCCCCGGGCACACGGTCACGGTTCACATCAGCGGGCGTGCGACGCCGCTCACCGGGCCTGCGCCCTACCGCTGGGCCATCGTGCACGAAGGGTTGGCCTGGCTCACCGCCTCGAGCCCGCTGCACACCGTCGACGTTCAAGCCGGGCCGAAGACGGTCGCGCTGTGCCCCGGCGTGACCGCAGACGCGAGCGGAGCGGCCCCGGCCTCGGCCGCGATTCAAACCTGCATCGACGCCACCGCGGCGGGTGGCACCTTCTGGCTCCCCGCGGGCGTGTACCGAATCACCTCAGCGCTGCAATTCACCAAGCCCATCACCGTGCGCACCACTGGCACCGAAGCGGCCCCCGAGAACTGCCTCGAGCTGCCCGCACCCGGCTGCGCGATTCTGCGCGCTGACGACAACCTAAACGTACCTCGGGGCTTCATTCGTTTCGGGGCCACCACCAACGTGACGCTCGACCACCTGGTACTCGACGGCAACCGCGGGGCCCGGCTCTCGAGCGCCGTCGCAGCCACCTGCGCGTCGGGCACCAACGGCCCCGGGTTCAACGCAGCCACTGGGGGGTGCATCGGCTGCTCGTTCACCAACAGCGTCTCGGCGCGGGCGCTCTGCGGCACCGGCTGGGAGTGGCGCGGCGACCAGGCCACCATCACCAACTGTGTGTTTCGCGAGAACGGGGCTCACGGGGTCGCCAACATGTGGTCAGACGGTTTGACCATCAGCCAGTCAGACAGCGCGGTCATCACCGGCAACCGCTTCGTCGACAACAGCGACGTCGACCTCATCACTGGTGGCGGCACCAACAGCGTCATCAGCAACAACACCATCGCCCACGTGACCCAGGCGGCCTTCGCCGGGTTGATGCTCGACAACTTCAACGGCGGCACCTCGGGCGACTTCACCGGCGCCCAAATCGAGAGCAACACCGTGACCTGCGGAGCGCAGCAGTGCGACTTCGCGATCGAGCTCGGGCCGCACGCCTGGTACCTCTCGCCGAACACCATCGGCGGCACGCTGCGAGGCAATGTCGCCGTCGGCGCGAAGATCAACATCAACGTCGAAGGCGGAGGCACCGACGAGGCACCGCTGGTGCTGATCGACAACGTCATCGGGGCGGCTCCGGCCAAGGCCGCGTTCAACTGCGGCATGCACGACACCACCGCGTTCAACGTCAGCCCTGACTCCCGCGTTCAAGTCACAGGCTCGATGCCCACCGGCTCGGTCGAATTTCACATCTGCCCCTGAACGAACGCACCGCGGCGTTACAGGTGCTCCTTGAAGGCCCGCGCAATGCGCTCCCATTGGCGCTGCATCACCAGCGGCTCGGGCACCATGTGGGTCAAGTTCGCGAGCGGCAGCAGGTCGTGCGCCAGCCCGGCCCGAAACAGCGCGTCACTCAGCTTGAGCGAGTGCGAGAAATACACATTGTCATCGGCGGTGCCGTGCATCAACAGCAGCCCGCCCATCGACGCCTTCAGGTGCGACATCAGAGAGCTGACCGCGTAGGCCTTGGGCGCGTTCTGCGGCACGCCCAGGTACCGCTCGGTGTAGTGCGTGTCGTAGTCGAGCCAATCGACCACTGGAGCCCCCGCCACGGCATAGCGAAACGTCTGCCCATGCTCGAGCGCGAGCAGCGCGGCCATGTACCCACCGAAGCTCCAGCCGTACACGCCGACGCGCTTCACATCGAGCTCAGGGTGCAGCGCAGCGAGGGCCTGCAACCCCGCGAGCTGATCAGCCATCGGCACGGTGGCGAAGTCGCCCGAAATCGCGCGCTCCCACGCCCGCCCTCGCCTCGGAGTGCCTCGCCCATCGAGCTTCACCACCACGAAGCCCTGGTTCGCCAGCCACTGCATCGCGAGGTTCGCGCCCATCGCGTGCGCCACGGTCAGCACGCCCGGCCCGCCATACACCCAGAGCACCACCGGGTATTTCTGGCCCTTCACGAAGTCGCTCGGGCGAATGAGCTGGGCCCAGGGCCGCGAGCCCGCATCGAGCTGAAAAATCTGCGTCGACAACGCGAGTGACGGCTCGAGCGCCACCGACGGCAGCTGGGCGACCATTTGCCCGTTCGCCCGCAGCACCACGGTCTTCGGCATCGCCGCCAGGCTCGTCACCGTCACGAGCATCAGCTCCGCCCGCTCATTGGTCGACGCCGAAAACGACACCGGCCCCTCCCACGGCATCGTCACCTCGGCCAGCGCGCCCCCTTCGCTCACCCTGCACAGCCGAGACTGGGTCGGGTCAACCGAGGCCTCGACCAGCAACGTCTTGTTGCCCGCGTCGTACCCCACCAGGTGCCCGAAGCCGCTCTCTGGCAAAACCCACGTCGAGACGAAGTGCCCGTCAGCCCCGCGAAGCTCGACCTCGGGGCCTCCGTGCCGCTCGGTCAACCAGAAGAACCCGCTGCCATCAGGCAACCACTTGGGAAATGCCTGAACGGTGTTCACCCACGCGGCATCTTCTTCAGTCACCAGCACGCGGCTCGACCCGCTCGATGCATCGACCGCCAGCAGCTGCGTCATGGTCTGTGCGCGGTTCTGCACCAGCACGCTCAGCGGGCCGGCGCGGGGCCACCGCACCGTCGCCACGTACGGAAAACGCTCACCCTCCCACGACACCGGCACGACCTGGCGGCTCGCCACCGTCGCCACATGCAACGTCACCGTCGCGTTTCGCTGCCCCGCGCGCGGGTAGAAAAATCGGTTGGGCTCGGCCTCGGGGTGCATCGGGTCTGAAATCGCCATGCGCTCGACGCCGGTGTGATCGGTGGTCTGAAAGACCACCTGCTTCGAGTCAGGCGACCACCAAAACCCTTCGAAGCGGTGCATCTCTTCTTGCGCGACGAACTCAGCGAGCCCATGCGGCCGCGTCTCGGTGCCTCCGCGCGTGACCGCCACCTCGACGTTCTTCGACACCTCGACCACATAGACGTCGTTCTCTCGCACGTAACCGACCCACTGCCCGTCGGGCGAAAACTTCGCGTCGAGGCACACGCCGGGCCCGCTGTTCACCGCGGTCACCTGCCCCGTCTTGCGCGCGAGCACGTACGGCCGGCCCGACAGCGTCACCAGCACCATCGACCCATCAACCGAGAGCCGAAACGAGCCGAACCCGCGCGCCGAAGAGCGTTGCCGCTCGAGGGCCGCCTTCTCGGCAACCGAGAGCGTCTCCGCCGCTCCGTTGAGCAGCGACTCCGGCGTGAGCAGCTCGCGGGTCACTCCGGTCGCGAGGTCGAGCTCGAACAGGGTCTGTCGAACATCAGTGGGCGGCGAGCGCAGAAACAGCACCGCCGTCGAATCAGGAGTCAGCACGGCCGCGACGGGCCTCCCGGCCAGGTAGCGGCGGGTCTGTGCGAGCTCGATCAAAAAATCAGTGGTCATGGCGCTCATGGTCAACAGTGTGAAAGAGAAGCTGCATGGCTTCGACGACAATGCCCCGCCAAGTGCCCTTCATCATCGGAAACGAGGCGTGCGAACGCTTCAGTTTCTACGGCATGCGAAACATTCTCACCGTCTTTTTGATCGACTACCTGCTGACCAACGAGGTGCCTGGCCAGGTCGCGCGTGAAGGCATCGCCAAGGCGCACTTTCACGACTTCGTCGTCGGCGTCTTCTTCTTCCCGCTCCTCGGCGGGTATCTGGCCGACCGGTACCTGGGCAAGTACCGAACGATTCTGTACCTCTCGTTGGTGTACTGCCTGGGCCAGCTGCTGCTGGTCTTCAGCACCACCAACGCCACCGGGTTCTACGCTGGCCTGTTTCTCATCGCCCTCGGCTCGGGCGGCATCAAGCCCTGCGTCTCGGCGATGGTCGGAGATCAATTCGACGAAAGCTCGAAGCACCGCGCCAAGAACATCTTCGCGGCCTTCTACTGGAGCATCAACTTGGGCTCGTTCTTCGCCTCGCTCTTCATACCCAAGTTGCTCAAGCTCTACGGCCCCAAGGTCGCCTTCGGCTTACCCGGCGTGCTGATGCTGATCGCGACGATCATCTATTGGGCAGGCAGCAAGTGGTACGTGATGGTGCCGCCGACCGGCCCGAACCCCGACTCGTTTCTCGCCATTCTCTGGTCGGCCCGCCGCGGAGGCCTCGAGGCCGCCAAAGCCCGCCACCCCGCCGCCAAGGTCGATGGCGTGCGCGCGGTGTTGCGAGTGCTGTTGGTGTTCGTGCCGATACCGGTCTTCTGGGCACTGTTCGATCAAAAGGCCTCGACCTGGGTCGTGCAAGCCAAAGCGATGAACGGGCACCTCACCCTCTTCGGCCACGATTTTCTCTTCGAGCCCTCGCAGATGCAGTTCATCAACCCGGCGCTGGTGATGATCCTCATCCCCCTGTTGACGGCGGTGGTGTACCCGAGCCTCACCCGGTGGGGTCTCGAGCCGACCCCACTGCGCCGAATGGTGACCGGCATGGCCATCGCCGCGGCCTCGTGGGTCGCCGCCGGGCTCGTGCAACGGCAGATCGACCAAGGTCAATCGCTGAGCATTCTCTGGCAGTTCGGCCCCTACGTGCTGCTGACCTTGGCCGAGGTCTTGGTGAGCACCACCGGCCTCGAGTTCGCGTACAGCCAGGCGCCCGCCGACATGAAGAGCACGTTGATGAGCTTCTGGTTGCTCACCGCCGCGATCGGCAACCTCTTCGTCGCGCGGGCCTCGACGCTGCTCACCATGACCGGGGCTCCGCTGTTCTTCTTCTATGCGGGGTGCGCGGTGCTGGCCACCCTGGCGCTGGCGGTGATCGCCCGCGGCTACGTGGTGGTCGATCACTACCGCCCCGCGCAGCAACCGGTATAAGCAGGCGGCAATGAAACGCACTCTGACGGCCCTCGTTGCGCTGGTGATCAGTAGCTGTACTCCGACTGACATGCTCGTCGGCTCGTACAACGTCACCTTGAGCGGGCTCGACACCACCACCGCGCCCGGCATGTCGACCTCGACGCCGTCAGGCACTGGCACGGTCGCGATCACCCACGGCATCGCCGCCGACTACGTGATTCTGATCGGCCAGACGACCGCCACGGCGTGCACGCTCAGCGGCAAGAAAAACAAAGACAAAGCGCAGGTCATCGACATCGCCGCCGGTCAGGTCTGCCAATTTTCGTACTCGACGGGCAGCGTGACCGCCACGCTCACCTCGGGCTCGGTCACGCTCGACGCGAGCACGATGAACACGATGAGCCTGGCGCTCGCCTACTCGTACACGGGCAGTGTCTTGGGCATCAACTACGCCGGCACTGGCAACCGCACCTACGCAGGGCCGCGCTTCTAAGCGCTTTGGCTTCAGCTCAGCGTGACCACGTCGCGGTAGCTGGGCGTGATGCCGAGCGTCTCGAGCCAGACGGTGGCGCGATCTTCACACTGGCGCTGCCGAAACGAGTGCCAGCGGTCGAGCTCATCGGGCAACCAACCCAGGGCTGCACGAAACCGGCGGTCGGGCCTCGGCGCCGAGAGCGCCAGGTCGAGTGATTCTTTGAGCTGCACATCGGTCAGCTGGGCCGCGAAGGCCTGCATGTCGCCGAGCATGTCGGCCGGAGCAGCCGATGGAACTTGCCGAAATCGCTGCGTATTCTGCTCGAGGTCGCTCACCGTGAGCCCGGCGTTCTCTTCGGGGTCGTACTCCACGTTGACCAGAATCACGTCGCCGTTGGTGACATCGAGAAACCAGCGCAGGTCGGCCGGCTCCGCCTCGAGCGCGATGCACAGCTCCGACATGTCGACCGGCAGTGGCGCGAGTTGCTTCAAGAAGGTTCCCCCGCGGGGCTGTACGACACCTTCAAAGGGCGTTGCAAGACAACTCAAGTGCGCACCTGTTCTGTAGCGGGGTGAAGAATGGTAGGTGCGACGACCCATGACGCCAGCCAGCGCAGTCGCCCCGGTCGCCGAGGCCAAAGACAGCAAGATGCCGACCAGCATCTGGTTCATCATCAGCAACGAGTTCGCCGAGCGGTTCTGTTTCTACGGCATCAACTCGATTCTGGCCGTGTATCTGGTGCAGAACCTTCAGTTCACCAACGCCAACGCGGCGTCGTGGCAGTCGATGTTCAAGGCAGGCGCGTACCTGTTCCCCATGATGGGGGCGATTGTCTCAGACGTGTTCTGGGGCAAATACCGCACGATTCTGGTCTTCTCGACCATCTATGCCATCGGGTGCCTGTTGCTCGCCTTGCTCGGGCGCACCGAGCTCGCCCTGGCCTGCAGCCTGGGCCTGGTCGCGGTCGGCACCGGCGGCATCAAGCCCTGCGTCGCCACCAACGTCGGAGATCAATTCACCTCGAAGAACCAGCACCTCGTCGAGCGCGCGTTCTCGCTCTTCTACGCGGCGATCAATGCCGGCTCGTTCATCTCGATCTTCACCTGCCCCATCATGTTGCAGCCAATGGCCAAGCGCCCGATGGACAGTGCCTTCACCTCGTTTCTGAGCACCCACCTGCCCGAGGGGCCGGCCTGGGCCTTCGGTATACCCGGGGTGATGATGGCGCTGGCCACGGTGGTGTTCTGGCTCGGCCGAGCTCGATATGCGCGAGTGCCGCCCGCGGGCAAGACCTGGCTCAAAGACGTGCTCAGCCCGGAGGGCCGCTCGCTCGTGCTGCGCCTGGCCACCATCTACTTCTTCGTCATCTTCTTCTGGATGCTGTGGGACCAGTCGAACGGCAACACGTGGACGCTGCAGGCCCAGTCGACCTTGATGGACAAGAACCTGGGCTTCGGCATCACGCTCTTGCCGGCGCAGCTGCAGGTGGTGAACGGTCTCTTCATTCTGATCTTCTCGCCGCTCTTCGGCTTCTTCGTGTACCCGATGATTTCGCGCTTCACCGCCGTGACCCCACTGCGAAAGATCGGCGCCGGGCTGTTCGTCACCGCGTTCTCGTTCGTCATCGTCGGCTTGATCGAGAAGCAGCTTCAGGCTGGCCATCGGGTCAGCATGTGGTGGCAGATTCTGGCCTACGCGGTGCTCACCGTGGGCGAGGTGCTGGTGTCGATCACCGCGCTCGAGTTCTCGTACAAGCAGGCGCCGCTGCGCATGAAGAGCTTCATCATGGCGTGCTTCTATCTGTCGATCAGCCTCGGCAACTTCGCGATCGCCGGCGTGAACAAGGCGATGACCAAGCCGATGGTCGTCAGCAGCATCGAGACGGGGCCCTCGACCTGGGTCGACCTCGAAGACACCACCGGCTTCGAGGCCAGCCAGCGCATCGACTTCACCGGCGAGAACGGGGTGTTGATCGCCGCCGCGACCCCCGACGCGAAGGCCGAGCCGCTTCAAGGCACCTACATGGTGGGCGCCATCGAGCAAAAGCGGCTGCAGCTGCTCAACGCGGTCGACCAATCACCCATCGCCACCAGCGGGCGCTACGCCCTGACCCCAGGCGCTGCGGTGTCGACCTCGTACCTGGTCGGGCCGACGTATTTCTACTTCTTCACCGGGGTGATGGTGGTGATGGCGCTGATCTTCATCTTCGTCGCGATGCGCTACAAAGAGCAGTCGTTCATGCGCACCGACGAGGCGCCCGCAACGAGCTGAAAGCCATTGATTTCACTGAGCTTCAAGGGTTTCAACCGCTCGCCTTGAAACTCCGAACAGCCTGAGCGCATTGTGCCGCCAGCGTGTTGCGACTGCTCACCAGAACGCCGGCCATCACTCCCGAGACGCCCGACGATTCGCTCGTCGGCCGCGCCCAGGCGGGTGAGACCGCGGCGTTTCGCGCCCTGTTCGAGCGCCACGTGGTCTCGGTGCGCCGCTTCTTGCGAGACCTGTTGCGCGACTCGCACGCCGCCGATGACGCGACCCAAGAGGCCTTCGCCCGGGCGCACGCGCAGCTGCCCAAGCTGACCGAGAAAGAGCGCTTCAAGCCCTGGCTGCTCGGCATCGCCCGCAACGTGGCGTTCGAGGCGCGGCGGGTGCGCGTGCACGACGTGTACGATCACGACAGCGACGAGAGCGACGTGCCTGACGCGGTCATCCCTTCTCCGAACCCCGAGGCGCTGCTGCTCAACCAGGAGCTCGCCAAGCAGTTCAACGAAGCCTTGAGCGAGCTGTCACCGAATCGCCGCGCGGCCCTGTTGATGCGGCTCGATCACGGACTCTCGTACGATGACATCGCCGCCAACTTCGGCTGGTCGATACCCACCGTGAAGAATGAAATTCACCGCGCACGGTTGAAGCTGCGCGCGTTGCTGTTGCCACACCTGGGGAGGCTCCCATGAGCAAGTGCGGGCGCACCCATCTGCTCGACGCGATGACCGCGGGAGAAGTCGCTCCCGCGCTTGAAGTTGAGCTCCGTGCACACGCTTCGGCCTGTGCGCGCTGCCGCCACGAATTGAATTGGCTCGAGTCTGAGCAGCGCTTGTTTCGCCACCGCGCCGGCCGCGATGAAGTGCAGCAGCTGTGGCAGGGCATCGAGCAGCGCACGCCGAGGCTCCAGCCCTCGGCCATGAATCGCATGTTGGTCGCGCTCGCCGCGGCGCTGCTGCTCGTGCTGGGCGTGGGCCGCCTGACCGTCACGGGGGCCAACCCCACGGCCGGTGGGGGCACCACCACCGACGCCGAACAGCTGCAATCGGTGGAGTGGGCCAGTGAGCCGATGTCGTTTGAAGACCCACAGGCCTGCTCGAAGCTGACCCCTGGGTTGGGCTTTCACTGCGGCACCGTGCAGACCAGCGTCTTGGCCTCGCGCTGACATTTTCCCACACGCTTTCGTCAGTTGTTTCGTTGGGCCTCAGCCGATCCGCTAGTCTACAACGACCGATGAGAACGTCCGCGTTGTTGTGGGTCGCGATCTCCAGCCTGGCCATGGCGGCGAAACCGGCGAGACCCGCGCAGAAGGCGGCCCCGCCTGTTCCCGAGACCCGGGTCACTCCCGCGACCAAGGCCCCTGAGAAAGGGTCGCCCGCTGACCTCAAGTTGGCGTCGCCGGCGCTGCTCGCCAAAACCCAGGAGCTCTACTCGTCGCTCGAGTACGACCAGGTCATACCGCTCTCGACCGCGCTGCTGGCGCGTGACGACTTGACCATCGATCAACGGCTCGAGGCGTATCGGCTGCAAGGCTGCGCCAAGGCGATCGTCGAAGACCCGGTCGATGCCGAGAAGCCGTTTCGCCTCTTGTTGCGCGCGCGCCCTGACTACGACCTGCCCAAAGACACCACGCCGAAAATTCTCTCGGTCTTTCGCAAGGTGCAGACCGAAGAGCAGGCGCTGGCGAAGCAGCTGCGAGAGGTCGATCGCTCGCGCGTCATCGCCAACCTGCGGCTGATCGGAGAGCCCCCCAAAGAATTCAAGGGTGGTCGCCCGATGAACTTTTCGTTTCGGTTGAAAGACCCGACCGGCGCGGTCGAGGCGATTCGCCTGCCATACCGTCGACAAGGGCAGAAGGTGTTCTCGTCGCTGGCCCTCGAGCGTAACGAAGCGGGTGATTGGCGCGGCGCGATACCCGGGGAGTTCACCGCCGACGACCACGGGTTCACCCTCGAGTACTACGTCGAGACGGCCGACACCGAGGGGCCCCTGCTCTCGCTGGGCACGGTGCTGATGCCGAAGACGCTGCCGATTCTGCCCGGAGAGCTCTTCACCGAGCGGCCCAAGCCCGTCTCTCGCGGTGTCTTCATCGCCAGCGCGGTCACCACCGGGGCGCTCGGCATCGCAGGCGGCGTGCTGGCGATCTTCTTCAACGTGAGCCAGGCCAATTACCGCACGATGGCGCAGGGCCAGGTCGACGGCGCGAAGCTGGTCGCGGCGGCGAGGTCGGGTGACACTCTGGCGCTGGCGACCAACGTGGTGCTGATCACCGGCGGTGCGGCGCTGCTGACCACCATCGTTCTCTCGACCCTGACCAACTTTTCACCAGAGCAATGATCAGCAGTCATGGCTGACCTGATCTTCGGCAAATACGAAATTCAACACCGCCTCGCCATCGGCGGCATGGGCGAGGTGTTCTTCGCGACCCAGAAGGGCGTACCGGGGTTCGAGCGACCGGTGATTCTGAAGTCGCTGCTGCCTGATCTGGCGCAGCAAGAAGGCTTCATCGATCAATTTCTCGACGAAGCGCGAGTGGCCGCGACCCTCAATCACCCGAACGTAGTCTCGATCTACGAGGTCGGGTTGTGGAACGGCACGTACTACATCGCGATGGAATACATTCGCGGCCGCAACCTCTCGCAGCTCTTGCGTAAGGCGATCGAACAGCAGATCGCGGTGCCGCCGCACGTCGCCGGGCGAATCATTCACGACGCGGCGATCGGCCTCGATCACGCGCACCACGCCACCGACAACAACGGCACGATGCTGAACATCGTTCACCGCGACATCAGCCCGCAGAACATCATGGTGCGCGAAGACGGCGTCACCAAGGTCGTCGATTTCGGCATCGCCCACGCCTCGAACCGCGCCGCCAGCCGCACCGCCACCGGAGCGCTCAAGGGCAAGCTGGCCTACATGGCGCCCGAGCAGATCATCGGCCAGACCTCGGCGTTGGTTGATCAATTCGCGCTGGGCATCGTCTTCTGGGAGCTGCTGGCCAGCCGCCGCCTCTTCAAAGCTGAGAGCGATATTCTGATCGCTCGCAAGGTGATGGAGGAGCTCATTCCTCCGCCGTCGTCGGTGTTTCCCGACATACCGCGGTCGGTCGACGCGGTGGTGATGCGCATGCTCGAGCGCAACACCACCAAGCGCTTCGCCTCGTGCGCCGACGCAGCCTCGGCGATCGACCAAGCGCTGGTCGGCTTGACGCCTTCGGGCGGGTCACCCGTCACCGCGTTCATGCGGCGGCTCGGCACCGAAGACCTGACCATCAAGGTCAAGTCGAACACCGGGTCTCCAGCCAGCAACTTCGTCATTTCGCTCAAGCAGAACGTCGAAGGCGCGGTACCTGTCGAGGTCGACCTCTCGACCCGAACGCCCATTGGCGCGCGGCTGGGCACCACTGGCGTGTTGACCGGGCCACTGGGCAGCGAGACTCAGGCCCCTGAGCCGAAGCGCAACCTGTTGCCGATCATGCTGGCCGTCATCACGCTGCTGTTGCTGGCGTTGGTCGGTCTGGTGGCGCTCAAGATCTCGAACGCCGAGCCAGATCAGGTGACCGTGATACCCACGGTGAGCGCACCGGTCGTCATCGAACCCCCCACCGAGAGTGCACTCGATGCGGGCCCGGTGAGCGCCTCAGTCGAGCCAGTGAAGCTGGCCCACGTGCGAATCGACACCACGCCTCCCGGTGCGACGGTGCGCCTCGACGGGCGACCCTTGGGGCCCGCGCCTCAGCTCGTCGAGGTGACGGCCGACACCGTTCACTACGTGCAGGTCGAGCGCTCAGGGTATCGCCGCGCAGAACAAGAGGTCTCGGCGCCGCTGGGCGAGACCAAAGACGTGATGATCAAGCTGACTGCGTTCGAGCGCTCGGCGACCACCTCGGTTTCGACTCCGGTCGCGGCGGCGCAACCGACCGCGCTGCAGCCCGGCTTCTTGACCCTCGACACCAAACCGTGGACGAAGGTGAACATCGATGGCGACCCCTTCGGCGTGGTGCCGCTCTCGCGCAAGCGCCTGACCAGTGGCAAGCACACGCTCGAGCTCATCAACGAAGGCGAGAACATTCACGTCACCCGGGTGGTCGAAATTTCACCCAACAAGCTGACGAAGCTGCAATTGACCTTGCCGTGAACCTCGATGCACTGCTGGCGCAGGCGCCCCGCTTTCCCCAGCGAATCGTGTGCCTGACTGAAGAGACCACCGAGACGCTGTACCGCATCGGCTGCGGTGAGCTGGTGGTGGGTGTGAGTGGCTTTACCGTTCGGCCCCCCGAGGCGCGAAAGAAGCCGAAGGTGTCGAGCTTTCTCGACGCGAACTACGAGCGCATTGTCGAGCTCAAGCCCGACCTGGTGCTGGGGTTCTCCGACCTCCAGGCGACCCTGGGCGCCGAGCTCGCAAAGCGCGGAGTGCCCGTCGTGTTGTTCAATCAGCGCTCCATCGCCGAGATTCTGCAAACGATTCGGGTGATTGGCGCACTGGTGGGCCACGCAGACGAGAGCATCGCGCTGGCGACCGAGCTCGAGGCCAACGTGCGCGCGGTCGCCGCGAAGGCGCAGACCCTGCCGAGGCGACCGAGAGTCTTCTTCGAAGAATGGCACGAGCCGCTGATCTCCGGCATTCGCTGGTGCTCGGAGCTGATCGAGGTGTGCGGCGGCGAAGACGTGTGTATCGAGACCCGCTCGCAGCAGGGCGCGAAGGGGCGAATCTTCGAGCCTGCCGAGGTGGCTCGGCGCAGGCCTGAAGTGGTGATCGCGAGCTGGTGTGGGCGCAAGGTGAAGCGCGAGAAGATCATCAATCGACCGGGGTGGAGCGAGGTGCCGGCGGTTCGCGACGACCAGCTCTACGAGATCAAGAGCCCCACCATCTTGCAACCAGGCCCCGCGGCGTTGACCGATGGCATCGCCCAAATGGCGCGAATCATCACTGCCGTCGCTCACGGCGAGCACCTGCCTTCTCGCTTGGCCTGAGGGGCACAAATGCGCGCCCGAACCCGCCCCGGCCGCCTGGCCGTCATCGACCGCTGGCTCACGCTTCACGAGCCACAGCTGATCACCGCGGGCACCGCCGTCATCGACTTTGGCTTCGGCGAAACACCCGTCACCACCCACGAATGGGCTCACGCCATCAGCGCGAAGGTCATCGGCGTTGAGCGAGACCTCTCGTTGATCGAAGCCGCGCGTCGCACCCACCCCACCCTTCAGCTCGTTCACTGCGGCTTCGAGGCCCTCGCCTCCCTCGCCCCAGCCACCGTCGTGCGGGCGATGAACGTGCTGCGGGGCTACCCGGCCACCGCCATCGCCTCAGCGCACCAGGCCCTCGCCGCGCCGCTCATCGACGGCGGGGTGCTCCTCGAGGGCAGCTGCGACACCGAAGGCCACGTCACCGTCGCCCACGTCTTGCGAAAGCGCGGGCCTCAGCTGCTGCGCGAAGCCCTCGTCTTTCACACCACCTTCGAGCGTGGCTTCTCGCCGTGGCTCTTTCGAGATTGGCTGCCCCGCGACCTGCGCCGCTCGGCCACGCCAGGCACTCCCATCTTCGACTTTCTCGCTGCTTGGCACGCGGTGTTCGAAACGACCCGCGGGCCAATCGAGACCCGCTTCGCCGAAAGTGTCACACGCACGCCTGAGCTCACCCTGTGGGAAACAGGAGGCGCGCGCTGGGCTCCCGCCGCGGGAGTGCCGCTCGGCGAAGCCTGAGGCGTACATGGCGAGGGTCGAAGCCAGCAGCTACGCTTTGGCCGCGTTGAGCAAGAGGGAGCGACTGGTGAGCTTCGAGAGTGAGAGCCATGAGATCACCACCAGCGCGGTGCGCATCGTCGGTGCGAGCGGCTTGGCGGTGCCAAGGCTCGTCGTCACCCACTGCAGCACCCCAGGCGTGATTGGTCGGGTGGTGCAGCTCGACGCCGAAGAAGTGACCATCGGTCGCGCGCCTGAGACGACCTTGTTCATCGACGAAATCGGGGTATCGCGGGTGCACGCGCGCATCGTGGCGCAGCCCGAAGGCGGCTTCGAGCTGATCGACGAGCGCTCGACCAACGGCACCTTCGTCAACGGCGAGCGCATCACCCGACAGCTGTTGCGCGACGGCGACATCGTGCAAGTGGGCTCGGCCACGGTGCTTCGGTACACGAGCCGAGACTTCGTCGATCGCAACGAGGCCGCGCTGCGCCAGGCGCTGGTCGCCGCCCACGTCGGCATCTGGGACTTGACCCTGCTCACCGGCCGCATCATCTGGTCTGAGCAGGCCGACCGCGCCCTCGCTGCCCCTTCGGGCGCGTTGAGCCACCGCCGCACCACGTTGGTTGAACAGGTCGCACCCGATGACCGCGAGCGACTCGAGCAGGCGCTCGCGGCCGC
>JANLPS010000020.1:0-3636 GCA_031367385.1 Archangium sp.
CCACGAAGCGACTTCTTGTCCGTCCGAGCGAACGTAGTGCGAACCCGCGCACGTGTTGTAGGCGCGCATAGCGTCTTGGACCCGGCCGCCAAGGAGATCGAACAGAGGCATCCCGGCAGCTTGCGCTGCAATGTCCCACAAGGCGATGTCTATCGCGGAACGTGCACGAGTTTCGATGCCGGAGCCGTTGTACCCGACATAGCCTTCCAGTGAACGATTGATACCCGTTCGACGCATCGGATCCTGGCCGAGGACGTGACCTGCCGCTACTTCATGGACGTAATGCGCGACTGTGCCACCGCAATAGAAGGTCTCGCCCAAGCCGATGATCCCCTCGTCGGTTCCGACCATGACGTGCACGAGGTTGGGGAACTCGTCGCTCACAGCCGTCGAGATCTCAGTAATCTTCATGGATAAATCCCTGAATCGAGGGGGTCTGGAACTCGTGCAGCGCGTCGCTGACGACTTCCTCGAGCGAGTAGCTGGGTCCAAGAATCCGTTTGATCGTCTCGGCGGCCACAAGGTTAAGAGGCTCGTCAATATCAGCGCCGAACGTCGAGTCGGCCACATGCAGGTGCTGCGCCATGGCTTCTCGTGCGCCTTCCGGATCTCGGGCCTCGACTGCAGCGAAGATCTTGCGGTGCATGGGGGCGCCGAGGGCCCGGGTCGTCTCGTCACCAAGGCTCCTGAGCATGAGCCCGAACGTCAGAGACGAGATTGAGCCAAACATCATCTCCAGCACTGGGTTCTGGGCGGCCTTCGCCAGTAATGAGTGGAACGCGATATCGCTGCGCGCGCGCGGCACGAGTTCGAACGCGGCGTCGAAGGTGTCGAGAGTGGATCCAAGGGAAGTGATCATCTCGCGCGTTGCCCGCTCGGCAGCCAGCGACGCGGTCTGAAGCTCTAGCGTAAGCCGAGCCTCCATGAGCATGCGGGGGGTCACGGCATGTTGCCCATAAGCGACGCGCATGCCACGCGCCGAATCGCTCATTTCCATCTTCCTGATAAACGTGCCGCGTCCCGGCACCGTCTTGATGAAGCCCTGCTGACCGAGTCCCGCCAGCACCTCACGGGCGAAGGGCCTTGACACGCCGTACTCGGCTGCAAGGGTCCGTTCGGAAGGTAACTTCGCGAGACCGGGCGCGTCCGGCGACAAGAATCGCTGAATCAGAGACTCAGTCATCTCCCTCTGAGTCATGGGCATTCCTTCATGCTGAGTCATTTCACGACTCTCCCGCGTCATCGAAGTCGTCGGATTCTTGGCGGACATCGTGCGGGTCCATGGGGTAGAGACTGGCACCGCCGTCGACCAGCAGCGTGGATCCCGTCATGTACTGCGCCCACGTCGAGCACAGGAAGGCCACAGATTGGGCCACCGACTCTGCTGGCTGGAGACGCCCGAGCGGAATGGCTCGCGCCGCTCGAGCTTGGTAGTCCGGTTCGGTGTCCCACTGCTGTTGAGCCATCCCAGTGGCAACGATGCCGGGAGCCAGAACGTTGTAGCGAATCGCATCCGCCGCATGCTCGCGCGAGAAGGTGCGAGCGATCGAGCGCAGGGCTGCTTTGCTCGGTGAGTAGGGGCCGATGCCGTGCCAGGGCACGTCCTGCACCCAGGAACTGACGAAGATGAAGTGACCGGGAGTGCCCGTCTCGATCCACCGCTTCGTGACCGTTTGAGCCAGGCGCACTTGAGCGTGGAAGTTGAGATTGAAGACCGCGAGCATGTCTTGGGCCGATTGCTCGAGCATCGGCGATGACGTCACCATGCCTGCGAGGCTGCAGACAGCCGGGGGCAGGTCGGCGTCCGACCAGGAGCTGATGAGTGCATCGATGTCAGGGCCGATCGTAATGTCGCAGGCGACGTAGTCGACGCCCTCGAGAATCTCGGAGTGGGCTGCCCGGGCGGTCGTCTCATCGAGCAGGTCGCAGGCAACGACACTCGACCCCAGGTCGCGAAGCAGTTTCACTGTGGGCAGCCCGATCCCACCCAGGGCCCCTGTAATGAAGACGCGCTGCGGCACAGGGAAAACGACTGACGTGTGTGACGGGCTTGTTACCACGCGTTGCTCCTCGGACCCTTGACACTGCTCCAAACCGAGGCCAATCTATCTGATGTCAGACCGGTCTGACCAGTTATCCTCTCGCAGGCCCGCGAAACGCTCCGATTCGCCGAAAAGAGAAGTCCGATGACACATGCGTTCAAGAACCAGATGGATGACCATGTGGGACAACTGATCACGCTGAGTTCCCCGGAGACACCCTTTGCCGTTGACCTCGACCCTGTCAGTGGACTTCCCGTTCGCCTACGGATCCAGAGAGACGCAGGCTTCGTCACCTGGGAGGTAGCCTGCAGTCTTACGGTTGAGACAGCTGGGAATGAGCAGCGTGACCCTACCGGCGGCATCACATACCGCGATACGACGACTCACTCCGACCCCGAATTGGTATCGCACCATCTGCGAACGACCCACTCCGGCAACTACATCAGTCACGAACTTGACGTCATCCTCGGTCCCATGATCGTCACGCTTCAGTACTGGCTCTTCCCGACCTCTCCGTTCCTAGAGATCCGCGCACTGTTCCGCTCGCAGTCCTCCGACGAGGTCGTCATTCGGCAGGCAACCGTCACGATCAGCGCCCAGGAGCCTCAAGGCGCTGCCTGGCGAATCAACGCCCCGGGCAACGGCATTCGTCGCAATGTCCCCCTCGCGGAACTAGGTGACAGCACGCTGGGAGTGTCGCCTGTCGGCGGCCTCCGTGGGTCGAGCGGTCTGATCACGTTCACTGACGAGTTTGAGAGAACTCTCGCGATCTGGCCGAACGGTGTCTCGGAGGTAACGCAGATCTGCGTGGATCTGATCGCCCCTGATCGAATCGCCACATCCGTGATCACGGAGTTGGGTGCAGTGGTCGATGCGTTAAACAGCGTCGACCTTCGCGTGGCCTGCGTGGATCTGCAGGCGGCGGGGTTCGCCGAGATCACGGAGCAATGGCCGGATTGGCTGGCCAGGTATGGATTCACGTCGCCTCCTGTCAAACCCGCGTGGGTTTCCACGGCCAGCATCTATGAAGTCCAGATCGGCACGTCGGTCTTCTGGGGCGGGCACTCGTACACGCGCTATCCGCAGATCGCGGACGTGCTGGCCGACCTCGATCGGGTCGAGGCGCTAGGCTTCTCAGTCCTCCAGATGATGCCCAGGCAGCCCTACCCGAGCTACAACGTGCATGACTACTACGACATCGACACGTCATACGGAGATCGGGCACAACTGCGCGAGCTGGTCGACGCATGCCATGGCCGGGGGATGCGGGTCATCCTGGACGTTCTGCTGCATGGTGTGCTCGACCGGGAGTCGATCAACGCAGCGGTTCAGGGCGTTGTTGGCGGCCCGCTCTTCGATCGGCTCGACGAAACGACCGGCGACAGCTTCAGTGCCGATGTGTCCGACTGGGACAACTACGCGCTCGCTTGGTCTCGACACATCCTTGACTTCGCGCCCTATTGGATCGACGGTTCACCCGAGCGGACGGAGCTTCAGGACAGCCATCCAGAGTGGTTCTACCGCGACTCGGCCGGGAGTGTGACGAGCGTCTATACGAAGGCGTTCGATGCTCGCTCCGCGTCGTGGCAGCGCT